>JASGGF010000173.1:0-10162 GCA_047605145.1 Thermomicrobiales bacterium
TGTTCACCGTCAACCTCGGCCACGGCATCGAGGAGATCATCGACGTCGCGGCGGAGCAGGCGCGCAAGATCGCCTTCACCGCGCCCACCATGGCCACGAACCCGCCCGCGCTGAAGCTGGCCGAGCTGCTGATTGAGATCACGCCGCCGCAGTACAGCACGGTGAAATTCTTCAGCGGCGGCTCCGAGGCCACCGAAGCGGCCATCAAGCTGGCGCGCCAGTACTGGCAGCAGGCCGGCCACCCCCGCAAGTACAAGGTCATCTCCCGTTACCGCTCCTATCACGGCGGCACGGGCCACGCCATGGCCGCTTCCGCGCAGACCGCGTGGAAGTGGAAGTTCGAGCCGTTTGCGCCCGGCTTCATTCACGTCACGCCGCCGGCGCGCCCCGGCTGCGCCGCCTGCGCCCGCCTCGATCACTGCTCGCTGGCCTGCGTAGATCTCATCGAGCAGGCGATTGTGGAGGAGCACGAGGAGACGGTGGCGGCAGTGATCGCCGAGCCGATCATGCTTTCCGCCGGGGTGCACGCGCCGCATCCGGACTATTTCCCCCGCCTGCGCGAGCTCTGCGACAAACACAACGTGCTGCTGATCTTCGACGAGATCATCACCGGGTTTGGCCGCACCGGGCATCTCTTCGCGGCGGAGCACTTCGGTGTCTGGCCCGATATCCTCAGCTGCGGCAAGGGCATCAGCGGCGGCTACGCGCCACTTTCCGCCATCCTCATCGACGACAAGGTGGCGCAGGCCTTCTGGGGCGAGCCAGCGGAGGGCGTGCAGTTCTGGGCCGGGCACACCTTCGGCGGCAACCCGGTCAGTTGCGCGGTGGGCGAAGCCGCCGTGCGCTATCTGCTGGACAACGACCTCATCGGCAACGCCCAGCGCACCGGCGACTACCTCGCGGCACAGCTGGAGCTGCTGGCGGACCGGCAGCCGCTCATCGGCGAAATCCGGGGAGTGGGGATGCTGCGCGGGGTGGCATTCACGGCGCCCATTGGGCACGCGGTGTACACCGCGGCCCGGCAGCGCGGGCTGCTGACGCGGCCCGGCGCCGATTGGGTTGGGGTGGCCCCGCCGTTGTGCACAACGCCCGATGAAGTCGACGAAATCGTCGCTATTCTGGACGCGTCCATTCTCGATGCGGGGTAACTGAGGCGACACGGCAGGAGGCGCGCCGCCCGTTGGTCTTTGTGGAGTCCCATCACGAATCGCAGTTGATGCATCTGTTGTCGTTGCGCGTGAACACAGAGAGGGAACCCGGGCCATGATCGAGACAACGCTTTCCCGGCGCAAGGCATTGCAAGTCGGCGCGGCCGCGGCCGGCCTCACCCTGCTTCCCGGCGCGCGCCGCGCCAGCGCGCAGGCGAAGACGGTCACCTTCTGGAATATCGCCGGCATTTACGATGTGGAAGACTCGCTGAACAAGGCCAAGAAGCCGGAAGATTTCTACATCTTTCAGGCCATCGACCGCTTCCAGCAGGCGAACCCCGGCATCACGGTGAACATGGAGACGCTGCCGGGCGACACCAGCTCCTTTACCAAGTTTCGCACCGCCTCCGTGGCCCAGAACGGCCCGGACATCATGGGTATCTGGTCCGGTTCCTACATGCTCGCCATGAAGGATTTCCTGGAGCCGATGAGTGGCTACTTCACCGAGGAGGAGCGCTCGCGCATCCTCGGGTGGGACGCCGTGGCAGAGGGCTTCGACCCCGCCAACGAGATCTGGGCGGTGCCGGCCAGCTCCGACGGGCAGTCGTGCATGTTCTACGACGCGGGCCTGCTGGAGAAGGCGCAGATCGACCCCGAGGGCGACTGGCGCACCAGCATCGACGCGTTCATCGCCGCCATGGACACCATGAAGGCAGCGGGCATCACCCCGCTGGTGCTGGATGAGAACGCCATCATCTGGCAATGGTTCTCGTGGTGGCAGGCCCAGATGCTGGGCGGCGCTTCCGTGGTGAACGAGCTGGTGTCCGGCCAGCGCAACTTCTCCGATACGCCGCTGCCGGAGATCACTACCGCGTGGCAGAAGCTGAAGGATTACACCGTCCCGGGCGCGGAGACGATGACCGGGGACGCCGGTTTTCAGGTGATGGTGCAGGGCAATATCGCCATGACCACGGGCGGCGTCTGGGTGATCCCGACGCTGCAGGAGTTGCTCGGCGACAACCTGCGCATGATCCAGATCCCGAACTTCAGCCCGGATGCCCCGCTGCAGGATGGCGGCATCGGCGGGGTGGGCAACTGCTTCATGATCACCAACTACTCGCAGGTCAAGGACGAGGCGGTGGCCTTCGTCAAGTTCCTGATGAGCAAGGAAGAGCAGGAGCTGAAGGCGAAGTCCGGCGAGGGGCGCCTGCTGAACGTGACCGACGTAGACACCGCCGAGTTCTACGACCCGCTGCGGCAGAAGCAGCAGGAGTGGGCGGTGGAGCCGAGCACCGTCTTCTGGCTGGATAACCTGTACCCGGCGGACCTGACCAACGAGATCAAGGCGCAGTCGCAGCTGGCGTGGACCGGCCAGATCAGCGCGGCGGACTTCCTCGCGGCGATCGACGCCAAGCGGAACGAGCTGCTGGGCTAGGCGCGCTGCGTCGCGGCCGGGCCTGCGCCATGCAACCAATTGTCGATTCCGCGCCCGTCGCCGGGCTGGCGAGCGAAGCCCTCCCCGCCGCGCGGGGAGGGTCGCTCTCCCTGCGCCGGCGGGAGGCGCTCTTCGCCTACCTCTCGCTCGTGCCGGCGTTTCTGCTGGTGGCGCTGGTGATCTGGTATCCGGTCACCCAGACCGTCTACCACAGCTTCACCGACTGGAACGGCGCCGTTTCGGAGTGGATCGGCTGGGGGAACTACCAGCGCATCATCAAGAACGGCGAGCTCTGGCTGCTCTTGCGCAACAACCTGATCTTCGTAGTCAGCGTGCCGGGCATCCTGCTGCTCTCGCTGGTGGTGACGGTGCTGCTGTACGAGCGGGTGGCGGGCTGGAAGTTCTTCCGCTCCGTCTACTACCTGCCCACCATCCTCTCGGCGGCGGTGGTGGGCACGCTGATGCGCGTGATGTTCAACGCGCAGGGGGCCACCAACCGGGCGCTGGACTGGCTGGGCCTGAGCGCGCTGCAGCATGACTGGCTGGGGCAGGTGCCCACCGCGTTCATGGTGCTCATCTTCGCGTTCTACTGGACCACGCTGGGGCAGGGAGTGCTGATCTTCCTCGCCGGGCTGGCCGCGATCCCCGCCGATCTGCTGGACGCGGCGCGGCTGGATGGCGCGGGCTGGTGGAACCGGCTGTTCAACATCATCATCCCGCTGTTGGTGCCGGCCATCGCCTACTTCGTGCTGACGAACGTGATCTGGATCTTCGTCGGGCTGTTCGCGCTGGTCTTCACCGTCACCAAGGGTGGACCGGGCTACGCCACCACGCCCTTCGACCTGATGATCTACCGCAAGGCGTTTGAATCCGGGGAGCTGGGGTACGCCTCGGCGCTCTCGGTGATCCTGTTCATCATCGTGCTGGTGGTCTCCGCCGTGCAGTTGCGCACCTTCGACCGGCTGACCACCGATGCGTGAGGCCCGGATCGACGAGGAACCGGGCGGAAACTGGCAACCGCGTTCCCCGCAGGAGCGGATCGGCCGCCTCGGGATTGTGCTGATCCTGTCGCTGTTCGCGGTTGTGGCGATCTACCCCATCGTGTTCATGGGGCTGAGCAGCTTCCGCACCTCCTTCGAGTACATCGCCAACCCAGTCGGGTTGCCGACCGGCTTCTCCTACGTCGATAACTTTCTGGCGGTCTACTACCGCTTCGACCTGCCGGCGCTGTTCCGCAACACACTCTGGTACATCGGGCTGGCCACCATCATCACGCTGGGCGTGGCGGTGCCGGCCTCCTTCACCTTCGCCAAGACGCGCTTTCCGGGGCGGGAGAAGCTGCGCACCGCGATGATCGCGACGCTGATCATGCCGCCGGTGACCTTTCTGGTGCCCAGCTACGTGATGATGGCCCGCCTCGGCCTGATCGACACCGATGTGCCGCTGGTGCTGCTGTGGGCGGCGACGGCGACGCCCGGCACCATTTTCCTGCTCTCCGCGCTGATGCGCAGCATTCCGGACGAGATTCTGGAGGCAGCGCGCATTGATGGCGCGGGCTATTTCGAGGTGCTGTTGCGGGTGGCCCTGCCGCTGAGCGTGCCGGGGCTGGTGACGGTGATGATCTTCAACATCACCACGTGGTGGAACGATCTGCTGCTGCCGCTGGTGCTGATCGGCGACCAGAGCAAGACGACGCTGACCGTCGCTGCCGCCGCAGTCGGCAACCGCTTCACGATGGATTTCCCCCTCGTCCTGACCGGGCTGTTCCTTGTCTCCATCCCCCCGATAATCGCGTACCTCGTGCTGCAGCGCTTTATCCGGCGCGGGCTCGTCGCAGGCGCGATCAAGTAGGGGGAGGCGGCCTGCGGGCCTTTGGGGGGGACGCGCTGTGGCGCTTGGGGGGAGACGGCCTGCGGGCCTTTGGGGGACAGGGAATGAGGAGAACGACTGGTGAGTAGCTCACAACCGGATTCGCTGGCGTTTACGGACGGCGGATCATCGTCGTCCGCCCCCTTCCCCCCTTCCCCCCCTAAGGCGAAGCCGTCTCCCCCTAAGCGCCATAGCGCGTCCCCCCCTACCGTCGCGATCATCGGCGCCGGCAGCGCGGTTTTCTCCCTCGGGCTGATCCGCGATCTGTGCCTGACGGAGCGGCTGCACGGCTGCACCGTGCGGCTGATGGATATCGACGAGCGGCGGCTGGCGGCGATCGCGCGGCTCTGCCAGCGCTACTCCGATGAGCAGGGCGCCGGCATCACCGTGGAGACGACCGCCGACCGGCGGGAGGCGCTGGCTGGCGCGGACTTCGTGATCAACACGGCGCTGGTGACCGGCTACGACGTACAGCGCGAGGGCTGGGCGATTGCGCAGCGGCTGGGCTACCGCCATGGCGGCAGTCTGCACGTGATGCACGATGAGCCGTTCTGGATCAATGCCTACCAGCTCGCGTTCTTCGATGCGGTGGCGCAGGAGGTGCTGGAGCTCTGCCCGGAGGCGTGGTACCTGCAGGTAGCGAACCCGGTCTTTGCCGGCTGCACATGGCTGGGGCGGCGCTACCCGCAGCTGAAGATGGTGGGGCTGTGCCACGGTTTCGCGGGGGTGTACAAGCTGGCGGACGCGCTGAGTCTGGACCACGAGGGGCTGACCTACGAGATCCCCGGCGTCAACCACACCGTCTTCCTCACCCACTGCTACCACCACGGGCAGGATGTCTTCCCGCTGCTGGATGAATGGATCGCGACGGAGGCGGAGACCTACTGGCAGACCTGCCCGCCCAGCGACTACATGGGCCCGGTGGCAGTGGACTTGTACAAGCGCTTCGGCGTGTTCCCTATCGGCGACACCTGCAATCCGGGCGGCGGCTCGTGGCCGTGGATGTATCACACGGACGCGGAAACGGAAGCGCGCTGGCACGAGGACCCCGCCCTCTGGTGGCGCCACTTCTTCGAGAAGGGCGCGGCGCGGGTGGAGGAGATCGAGCAGGCGGCGCTGGATGAAAGCCGCCCGGTGAGCGAGTCCTTCCCGCCGCTGCACTCCCGCGAGGTGATGGTCCCGATGATCGAATCCATCGCCTGCGATATCCCGCGCGTGCTGATTGGCAACGTGCTGAACACGGGCGATTTCGTGCCGGGCGTGCCGCGCGATGTGGCGGTAGAAATCCCGCTGCTGGTGAGTAAGCGCGGGGTGGAGGGCATCCAGACGCAGCCGCTGCCCCCCGCCGTGATCGCGCAGATCCTGAAGGACCGCGTGGCCACCATCACGCTGGAGCAGGCGGCCTACGACGAGGGCAGCCGCGCCCGCCTGCTCGACCTGATCCTGACCGACCCGTGGACGACATCGCTGGAACAGGCGGAAACGCTGCTGGCCGAGATTCTGGCGATGCCGGCGCACGAGGCGCTGCGGGCGCGCTACGCGTAGGGGGGAGCCGCTTCGCTCAGGGGGCGGCGCCTTCGGCTCAGGGGGTGGCGCCTTCGGCTCAGGGGTGTAAGGGGGTGCAGGAGTACGGACGAAAGAGCGAGAAGGAGCACGACGGAACACGACAGCACCCGTTCGTCATCGTTCTTCGTTCTCCCTCACCCCCCTGCACCCCCTGAGCGCAGCGGCTCCCCCCTCGTGAACGGAGTGAACGAGATGCTCAACAACAAAACGGCGATCATCACCGGGGCGGCGTCGGGGATTGGGGCCGGGACGGCGGCGGTGTTCGCCGAGCAGGGCGCCCGGCTGGTGCTGGTGGACCGCGATGCGGACGGGTTGGCGCGGGTGGCGGCGGGGCTGCCGTTGGCGGCCGGGGATGTCGCGACCGTGGCTGGGGATATCGCGCAGCGGGAGACGGCGGCGGCGGTCGTGCGGGCGGCGGACGAGGCGTTCGGTGGGGCCGATATCCTCTTCAACAACGCGGGCATCATGACCAGCGGCGAGTTCCGCGAGGTCGATGAGGCGACGTGGGATGACCTGCTGAACATCAACCTGCGCGGCTTCTACCTGATGTGTCGCGCGGTCATTTCGGGGATGCTGGAACGGGGCAGTGGAGCTATCGTCAACACCTCCTCCGTGATGGCGCTGATGACGGAGCCGGGCTACGAGGCGTACACCACCTCGAAGGCGGGGATCATCGGGCTGACGAAGGCGCTGGCGGTTTCCTACGCCACGCAGGGCGTGCGCGTGAACGCGATCTGCCCCGGCTGGATCGACACGCCGATGAACCAGCGGCTGGCGGAGGAACTGGGCGGCATCGACAATCTGACGCCGATCATCCTGAAGCAGCAGCCGAACGGGCGGATGCTCTCCACGCGCGAGGTGGGCAACGCGGTGGCGTTCCTCGCCTCCGACCTCGCCAGCGGAATCACCGGCGCGATCCTGACGGTGGACGGCGGGGCCTCGGCGGCGATCTGAGCGGGGTAAGGCTGCCAAGGCTGCCAAGTTTTGCAGGTGGGGGTCGTTGGCAGACTTGCCTACTGGGTATGGGCGTTTGCGGGGCGATGCCGCCGTGGCCCGGGTGATGTTGGGCGTGCTCCGTGTTGGGCCTGTTGTCCGCCCGGTACGACCGCGCCATCCGGGTGGCGTTCACGATGGTTCGTCTTGGGAAAGGCGCCGGGACGTCGTCGGCGCCTGACACCCAGATGCCGGCACTCCGTCTGATCCCGCGAGACACTGCCACCACGATGCCTTCCCGAACCCCTTGCGTCCGGGAACATGGCCCCTCGCTCCGATGCTCACCGCGCGCCCTCACCACCCCGGCGTCTGCTCTCCGAGCGTCACCGCGCACTTTCGCCACCCCGATGTCGTCCCGAACCCGCAGGTGAGGGACCGACCACCCCCAACTCCCTTGCTGCGGCGCCAGCTCTCCGACGCCCACCACGACATCCCGCCACCCCGGCGTCATCCTGAGCGCACGAAGACTCTCGTCGTTCCGCGCCGTTGCTGCGCCGGGCGAGATCCCTCCTGCGGTCGGGATGACGTTAGGGGGTGGCATGAGTTCGCGGTGGGCATCGGAGAGAGGGCGCCGCAGCAAGGGAGTTGGGGGTGGTCGGTCCCTCCTGCGGTCGGGACGACATCGGGGTGGGGTAGGACGGGGTGAGGAGCGGAGAGAGGTGGCGGTGGCAGGCTGGCGCCGGTCCCGCGACGGACCATCGAGCGTGTCGAACGACCTCGTCGCCAGCCGCGCAATTTCGCATAGTGACGCCAGTTTCGCGTGATGTCGAGATCTTGACGCCAAGGGAGGCTATCAGGATGGCGCGGCGACGCGCCATCGCTGACAACGACTACATGATGCAGTACCTGACGAGTCACCCTGTTCGATGCCTGCCGTTACCTCACCGTGTCATCTCGAGCTTGACGAGAGATCTCGCCTGGAACGCCACGATGCGTCGATGCTTGGGCCGTTGGCGGCGCTACGATGGGTGACGACGACGCCAAGATCTCTCGACACGCTCGAAATGACACGGAAAAGTGGCGGTGCTGACCAGCAGTCGTGTCCCGGGGCGAGGTTGTAGGCCAAGGCGCCAGCGTCAGACGAGGAGAACGCGCGTGCCCGAGGGGTGGGAGTGGGACGAGACGCTCTTTCTGGGCAGCGCGCCGTACTACCAGCAGGGACGGCCGCCGTACGCGCCGACGCTGGCGGAGACGCTGCGGGAGGCTGTGCCGCTGGGCGCCGGTAGCCGCGTGCTGGATGTGGGGTGCGGGCCGGGCATCATCGGGCTGGCGGTGGCGCCGTTCGTGGCCGAGGTGGTGGGGGTTGACCCGGACGCCGGGATGCTGGCGGCGGCGCGACAGGGGGCGGCGGCGCGCGGCATCGGTAATGTGCGGTGGGTGCAGGCGCGGGCGGAGGAGTTGCCGGCGGCGTTGGAGCCACTCCACGCGGAGGAATCCCCCATGGGGCCGGGGCAGTTCGACGCGGCGATCTTCGGGCAGTCGTTTCACTGGGTGGATCAGCCGCTGGTGGCGGCGATGATGCGGCGGCTGCTGCGGCCCGGCGGCGCGTTCGTGCATGTGGCGGACCACAAGGGGCCGCTGCGCGATGGCGGGCCGCTGGCGGACCCGCCGCCGCCGTACGCCGCGATCCGGGCGCTGGTGACCGCGTGGCTGGGGCCAGTGGCGCGGGCGGGGCAGGGCACGCTGCCGTTCGGGTCGCCGGGCGGGGAGGCCGATGTGCTGGCGGCTGCCGGGTTCGCCGGGCCGGAGCGCTGGCTGTTGCCGCCGGACGGGCCGCTCGTACGCAGTGAGGACGACGTGGTGGCGTGGGTGTGGTCGCTGTCCGGCTCGGCGCCGCACCACTTCGGAGAGCGCCGCGCGGCGTTCGAGGCGGAACTGCGGGGGGTGCTGCAGGCAGCCTCGCCGGTGAGGCGGTTCGCGGAGTGGCTGCCGGAGACGGAGGTGCGGGTGTGGCGGAATCCGGGGCCGCTGGGGTGAACGCCACGGAGCATCGCGGGTGCGCTGGAAAGCCCTCACCCCCAACTCCACTCCCGCGCAAGTACTTCGGGAGAGGGTTTGGAGTAAGGGCTTTCCGGCGTCGCCCAGTCGCGCGGGCGGCGCGCTGTACACGGCGTAGCGTGGCCGGGCGCCGGGCTGGCGCCGCTGGCTACCCTTGGCCTGATGAACCAGGCGCCTCCAACCACCCAAGCGACGCTTGAGGCCGTGCAGCGCGAGATCCGCGCGTGCACGCAGTGTGTGGCGGCGGGGTATATCTCGGCGGCGAACCCGATTTTCCGGGGGCACGCCGGGCAGCGGCTGATGGTGGTGGGGCAGGCGCCGGGGCCGCGCGCGGATGCGGCCGGCGAGCCGTACCGGGGCGCGACGGGCAAGGCGCTGCAGGCGTGGTTGACGCAGGCGGGCTTCCCCGAGGGCGCGCTGCACCGCGAGTTCTACCTGACCAGCCTCACCAAGTGCTTTCCCGGCCCGGCGCGGGGTGGTGGCAAGGGAGACCGCCCGCCCTCAGCGGCGGAGATCGCGCTGTGCGCCGCGCACCTGAACCGCGAGATCACGCTGGTGCAGCCGGAGCTGATTCTGGCGCTGGGGCGCATTTCCGCCGAGCGGCTGGACCCGACGGTGCGCGGGCAGCCGCTGGCGGCGGTCGTGGGCACGCTGCGCCCGGCCGAGCGCGCCGGGCACGCGTTTCTGCTGCTGCCGCTGCCGCACCCCTCCGGCGTGTCTCGATGGCTGAATGAGCCGGCCCACCGCGCGCGGCTCGATCTGGCGCTAGCGCGGCTGGCTGAATGGCGCGCCAGCGTCATCCCGGCGCCGTGTGCAGACTGGGGAGATGGGTGAGGCCGTATCGACGGCGCCACCCCGATTCTCCGGGCGCCACCGTTGCCTCTCCACCCCGATGTCGTCCCGACCGCAGTGTGCAGACCGGCGACCGGGGCAACGCCATCTCGCAGACACCGCGCCGATTCTCCGCCCTCCACCTCGACTTGCCCCATCACGCTGTCGTCCCGACCGCAGGAGGGACCGCGCACCGCCAAAGTCCAAGGTCACGACCTCATCTCTCCGCGTGCCACCCCGGCGGTGGACATCGGAAAGAAGGGCGCCGGGGTGGCGAGGTTTGGTGGTGCACGGTCCCTCGTCTGCGGACTCGGGACGACAT
>JASGGF010000174.1:0-10139 GCA_047605145.1 Thermomicrobiales bacterium
GTTTCGGCGACACCACGCCAACTGTGGCGCGATCCTCCGGAGTAGAAGCCCCTCTCCCGCGCATCGGGAGAGGGGTTGGGGTGAGGGCGTTTCTGGGCAATTGGGCCCCGCAAGGGCTCATTGGCGCCAAGCGTTCTCCACTGCGGTCGAGACACGGGGCGGGGGCAAGATACGAGGCGGGGGCGACACACAAAACGGGGTCGAGACGCCTACCTACGTCAAAAAGTGCAGCAGCAGTGAGGCCAGCCACAGGAAGACGGCGAAGCCAATGACGTCCTGAAAGGCGGTCTCGAAGGGGCCGGCGGTGGTGGCGGGGTCGAAGCCGAACCGCTTGGAGAGCATCGGGGCGACGACGCCCATGAAGCCGGCGGTCATCATGGAGGCGCTCAGGGCGATGCCGATGACGATGCCGAAGGGCAGATGCCCGGCCCAGACGGCGCCGACCACGCCCAGCAACGCGCCGCAGACCACCGCCATGATCAGCGCGGTTTGCATTTCCTTGCGCACCTGCGCCCCCCAGCGGTTCAGGCTGACGTGCCCCGTATCGAGGCCGCGCACCACGATGGCGGCGGATTGCAGGCCCACGTTCCCCGACACCGCCGAGATGACCGGCATGAAGGAGGCCAGCAGGATCACCTGCGTCAGGACGGCGTCAAAGTGGGAGATGACCAGCCCGGCGCCCAGTTCGATGCCCATGGTGCCGACCAGCCACGGCAGCCGCAGCCGCGCGATCTGGGCCGGTGAGCGGCGGTCCATTTCCTCGGCGTCGGTGCCGGCCATGCGCAGCATGTCGTCGGCCAGCTCGCCCTCCAGCACGTCGATGGCGTCGTCGGCGGTGATGATGCCGAGCAGGCGATCTTCGGCGTCCACCACCGGCAGCGCCAGCAGGTTGCGGTCACGCAGCAAGCGCGCGGCATCGACGGCGCTGTCGTCCGCGCGCACCGTGATGGTTCCGGGGGCCATCAGCGCGGCGACCGGCGTCTGGGAGGCGGCCAGCACGAGGCTGTGCAGGGAGAGCACGCCCAGCAGCCGCTCGCCCGGATCGACGACGTAGACATAGGCCATCGTCTCCGCCTCGCTCGCCACCCGGCGCAGCGCGGCAATGGCCTGATCGGCGCGTAGATCGGGCGAGATCGCGACGAAGGCCGGCGTCATCAGGCCACCGGCGCTGTCCGGCGGGTAGGCCAGCAGCTCGCGGATATCGGCGGCGTCGTCTGGCCGCATCGCCACCAGAATGTCTTCGGCGGCGGGCTGCGGCAACTGCTCCACCACGTCGGTGGCGTCGTCTGGCGCCATCGCTTCCAGCACGCTGGCGGCTTCGGCGTGCGTCAGGTTGCGCAGGATGATCGCCGCCTCAACTGGCGCAAGGTCCGCCAGCACCTGCGGCAGCACGTCGTCCGGCAGGGCCTGCACAAGGGTGATGACCTCGGGCGTATCGAGGCCGGGGATGATATCCGCCCAGACAGCGGGGCCAACGCGCTCGCTCAGCGCGACGATGCCCTTCGTCTGCCGCGCGTCCAGCAGGGCGCGCACCTCCGGGAACAGGGTTTCTCGCTCCATAACATGACCTCCCCGGGACAGGGGCCTGGAGCGCAACAACGTGAGGCGGGGCGCCGTGACTCGCCGGTCAGGCGCTCGCGCGGGGGAACCCGTGGCGGGGCGTTACCGGGGGGTTGAGGCAGGCAGGGCTCGCCGGGCGTCGCGCGCGGCAGGTTTATCGCCGGTTTTCACACGCACAACTCCTCCGGAGCCCGAATCTCCACGTCAGTGTGGAGCGCGATGCAGCGCGCATCGCGGGCGGCAGGGTAGTACGGCGGGCGGGAGATGTCCAGCGGGGTGGCAGCGCTCATCTCCTACCGCGCGCTCCCAACCACGATGTGGTCCCGGGTAATCATGCATTGCCCCGGCGCCGCCACGACATGAACATCCCTGTGGGAAGCCGCCCCGTTCAGGACCATCGGCCGCCTGTTTCCACAGCAGTCTGCAGACGCGGGACCGGGCGCCGCGAAGTCTAAGGTCGCGGCGCCATCTCTCCGCGCCCCACCCCGGCGCCACCCACCCCGATGTCGTCCCGACCGCAGGAGGGACCGCCCACCCCCAACTCCAAGGTCGCGGCTCCAACTCTCCGATGCCCACCGCAGCGCCTCGCCACCCCGACGTCATCCTGAGCGAAGTCGAAGGATCGTGCACCCCCAACTCCCCGGAACACGGCGCCCGTCCACCACTTGCCCCCGCCGGGGTGGGAGTCGGGGAGTTGGGCCGGGGTAGCGAGATTGGGGGTGGGCGGTCCCTCCTGCGGTCGGGACGACATCGTGGTGGGGTAAGCCGCAGTGGAAGGCGGCGCGTTGAGGACGTCGTGTGGCGCAGAGAACCAGCGCCTTTGGCGCGTGCTGCAGGTTAGGGGGATCCGAGCCCGCTGCGGGTAGGGGCGGGAATCGCCCGGGCGATCAGCACCGGCGGGATGTCCGGCATGTTGCGCCACGTCAGGCGATGCGGGTCCGGGTCGGGCGTGACGAGGCGCGGCTCCTCCAGCCCGTTGATGGCGAACCCGGCGGCGAAAAACGCGCCGAACAGCTCGTGCAGCGGGCGGTGGAAGTACCAGTGCGGCGTGGGCTCGCCGGGCATGCCGGCGCCGAGGCCCGGCGGCACGGTGAGGTAGGCGCCCAGCTTTACCGCAAAGACGCTGATATCGGCGGCGGGGCGTTCGCCGCTGAGCGCGACGGCGTTGTTGTTGAAGGCCGGGTGCTGCACAGCGAACACGAAGCGGCCGCCGGGCGCGAGCAAGCGGCGGGCGGCGCGCAGCAGCGGGTCGATGTCGGCCATGTCCATCAGGGCCATGCTGGCGAGGATGGCGTCGAAACCGCCCTCACCCAGCGCGAGCAGGGCGGCCTCGTCGGTGGCGTCCAGCTCCCGGTATTCGATGCGGTCATCCCACGGGGTGACGCGGGCGCGGGCGCGTTCCAGAAACACGCGGCTGAAATCGATGCCCAGTACCTCGGCGCCCTGCCCGGCGAGGCGGCGGGCGTTGACGCCGTTGCCGCAGGCGACGTCGAGCACGCGCTCGCCGGGCTGCAGGGCGAGCAGGCGGTCGATGGACGGGGCGAGCAGTTCGCGCTGGAACTGGTTGCCGTCCGCCATGTGTTCGTCCCAGAAGGCGGCTTTCGCATCCCAGCGGTCGCGCACCTCGGCGTTGCGCGCAGCAAGACTGGTGGGCAGTTCATCCATTTTGGCGCTCCTGATGTGTAGCGACGGGCAAAAGGGGCGCCGAGTCTACTGCATGCGCGCCGCTACCATTGGCGCATGAGCGCAACGAACCGGCGCGAGACGCCGCTCAATCCCGATCTGCCGCGCTGGCAGAGCTGGGCGGATCAGGCCATCAGCGAGGCGCAGGAGCGCGGAGACTTCGACAATCTGCCGGGCCAGGGCCAGCCGTTGCAGATCGAGGAGAACCGCGAGGCCGGCGACTGGGAGATGGCGTTCCACCTGCTGAAGAACGCCGAGATGTCGCCGCCGTGGATGGAGCTGAACCGCGAGGTGCAGGCTGAGATGGCCGCGCTGACAGCGATCCGCGAGCGCTACTGCCGGCTGATGACCGCGACAGAACCCGGCGCCGCGCCGATGCGACCCGCCGCCCGGCCGTGGTGGGCATTCTGGCGCGCGGCTCCGGGTGCGCCGCCAGTCGCGTCCCTCGCTCCGGAGCAAGTGGAGGAAGCGCAAGCGGCCAGCGTGCGGCAACTGAAGCGCGCTTACCTGACGCAGGCGGCGCGGCTGGATGAGGTAATCGCCGCCTACAACGCGTGGCTGCCAGAAGACTTGCGCCGCCTGACGCGGCCCCGCATGACCCCCGTCCGCGCCGCCCGCGAGTTCGAGGAACTGCGCTGCCCCGGCGCGTGATGGACCGGCAGGTCAGCCGTCGATGCTGAACATCCGCTGCCAGCCGGGGTCGTAGTCAACGACCAGCCCGAGATCATCGACGGTCAGGGTCGCGGTGAATTCGTGGTCCGGCGCCTCGTAGTGATAGGTGTCCTCCGAGACGCGCGTGTAGCGCTGACGGAGCGGCTCCAGCTGGAACTCGGGGAGCCGGAACCAGGCGGCGGTGACCTCGGCGCTCTCGCCCACGGCAAGGTTGAGGCGGCGGATCGGCAGGGTGTTCGTGGCCGGGGTGGCCTGAATGTCGATATCGATCAGGCCCTGAATCCGCCCGCGTGGCGGGCAGCTGGGGCCAGTGGAGGGTGTCCAGAAGCCGAGGTCGTCTCGCTTCAGGCTGCACCGCTTGGAGCTCTGCCAGCCCGGCCCGGCCTCGCGGTCCAGTTGCACGCGGGCGTACCGGGTCTTCCACGAGTGGTCAACGCGCACGGTGTACAGGACGCGCTGCGGGCCTTCTGGACCCAGCCCGATGCCATTTGCCTCGCCCTTCAGCTCCCAGCCGTAGCTGATTTCCGAGAGCGTGCAGCGGTCAGGGCCGAAGGGATCGCTCGCCAGCCACTGCACGGTGCGGATGAGCTTGCCGGCCATGCTCGCGCTCCCGGTTCGCGTGTCGAGCGGAAAGGTCGCTACTGCGCCGGGATATCCGCCAGTTCCGCCGTCGCCGCCATGGGCAGCGTCACGATGAACGTGCTCCCCACGCCGAGCGTGGACTCCACCCGGATCTCGCCGCCGTGCGCTTCCACCAGCATGCGGGTGATGTACAGCCCCAGGCCGAGGCCCGCCGCGACATCGCGCGCGTTGGCGCGGTAGAAGCGGTCGAAGAGGTGGGGCACGGCGGCGGGCTCGATGCCGGGGCCCTTGTCGGCGACGGCCAGTTGCGCGGTGTTGTCGCAGCGGCTCAGCGTGATGGTGACGACTCCGCCCGCTGGCGAGTATTTGACGGCGTTGCCAAGCAGGTTATCCAGCACCTGCGCGAGGCGGTCCTTGTCGGCGCACACGTGCACGTCTGCCTCGCCCTGCAGGCGCAGCGTGTGACCGGGCGCCTGCAACCGCATCCGGTCGATGGCGTCCGCCGCCAGCGCGGCCAGATCGACCTCGGACCGCCGCAAATCCACGTTGCTGGTTTCCAGGCGGACCAGTTCGCGCAGATCATCGATGAGGCGCTCCATGCGCTTGGTTTGCTCGATGATGGCGTCCATGCTGGCGTCGTCGTAGACCTGCCGCCGCTGCATGAGCTGGGCGCGGGCGCGCAGCACGGTCACTGGCCCGGCCAGATCGTGGCTGGCCATGGCCACGAAATCCTGCTGCAGGCGCTCCAGGTGTTTGCGCTGGGTGATGTTCGTGAACAGGATGCCGACCACGTCGCTGCCCGGTCCGCCGAGACGGAAGGCGTAGACATCGAACCAGCGGCCATCCATGGCCGGGGCATCATCGACAAACCGCACCGGCTCGCCGGTCACCGCGACCCGGCCGTACGTCTCGAACCAGTCGTCGTCGAGACCAGGCACCATCTCGCGCGCGGTCTTGCCGACGGCGTTGTGCAGGCCCGTGTGGGTCTCGAACGCGTCGTTCGTCTCCAGGAAGCGGTAGTCGAGGGGGGCGCCATCATCGGCGAAGATCATTTCGATCAGGCAGAAGCCTTCATCGATCGTCTCCAGCACAGCCCGGTAGCGCTCTTCGCTCTGCTGCCGGGCCAGGTCGTCCTCCCGCATCTGGGTGATGTCCTGAAAATGGACGATCAGGCCGTCCGCTGTGGGGTGCGCGTGACCGCTCAGCCAGCGGCGCACGGCGGGAGAGCGCGCGGAGAAGGACTGGGTGACCCCGCTGCGCCGGGCGCGCATGATGGCCGTGTGGATCGGGGTGCCCACCACCTCTGGAAAGACGTCCCAAACGATCTGCCCCAGCAGATCCTCGCGGGAGCGACCCCAGATGCGCTCGGCGGCGGCGTTAATGGTGTGCAGGCGCCAGTCGTGATCCACCGACCACAGCGCCTCATCCATCAGGTCCAGCGTCTCGCGCAGGGCGCGAGTTTCGGCTTGCAGCGCGGCCAGCGATTGCTGCATCGCGAGCAGGTCCAACGGGGGGGGATCCGGCGCAGGGGACGACGCGGAAGGTTCCATGATCTCGTCACCCAAACCGAACGCGTGGAGCCGTCACAGGCCCCAAACTCGACCATCGGGATGTCTCGTGAATCTCTCCTAGCGTATACCAGATTCCCGGAGCTGCTGTATAGCCGAAGCCCCTGTTCCGGCAGGCGAAACAGGGGCAGGCGACATAAGCGGCGGTTTGCAGGCTACACCTGCGGCGCGCTACCGCGGGGCAGGCGCCAGGTTCGGGGCGGCCAGGCGCCGCTCCACCGGCAGGCGGTGGTCGAGCGCCAGGGCTCCGG
This sequence comes from Thermomicrobiales bacterium, assembly GCA_047605145.1. GTDB lineage: Bacteria > Chloroflexota > Chloroflexia > Thermomicrobiales > UBA6265 > JACCXM01. The sequence goes on from JASGGF010000174.1 coordinate 6,317, forward strand.
GGCCGGTCAGGGCCAGGGTGACGCCAATCGCCGCCAACGCCAGCACCAGTTCGTAGCCGCCGTTGGAGGCGAAGAAGCCATTGGGCCAATGCATGAGCGCCATCGCGGTCAGCATATCGATCGCCACAAGCACGGCGGCGATCCGCGTGAAGGCGCCGAGGATGAGCGCGATGCCGCCAACCAGCTCCACGAGGGTGACGACAATGGCCATCAACGAGGGCGCCGGAACCCCGAGCCCGGTCATCATCCCGGAGACGCCGCCAATGCCGAACTCGAACAGCTTCTGCTGGCCGTGCATGACGAAGATGATGCCGGCGACGACGCGCAGCAAGGCAATGCCCCAGGGCGCGGTGGCAGGGAGAGCGATGCGGTTCATGGCGTTTCCTCCGTTCCGGCGGCAGCGGGACCCACCAGATTGTGCTACAACAAATGTTGTTGTTGGGAGCAATCCTACGGCGAATTGTGGCTGATGTCAATGGTATTTGTGGAGAGCAATATGGAGCCCGCTACAAAGGAATCGCGCACGCGGCGGCGGCCGCTGGTTGGAGCGCAGGTGCGCAAACTGCGCACGGATCGCGGCCTGACGCTGGCCCAGGTGGGCGAGCGGACCGGGCTGAATGTCGGGTATCTGTCGCAGGTGGAGACGGACAAGGCATCGCCGTCGCTGGAAACGCTCGCGGCGATCGCCGATTCGTTCAACGTGCCGATTGCGTGGTTGCTGATGGACGCGGCCCCGCCGCCGCGTGTGGTGCGCAGCCACGAGCGGCGCATCGAAGCGTTGCCGGATGGCGGGCGGCTGGAAGAGGTGGACGGCGGGTTTGCGCGCGGGCTGCGCATCATCGAGGGGCAGATGCCGCCGGGCGCCAGCACCGGCCTGATGACGGACGCGGGCGAGGAGCACCACCTGGTGCTGCAGGGGCGGGTGCGCCTGCGCCAGGGTGATTTCGTGGCCGAGCTGGGGCCAGGCGACTATCTGGTGTGGGACGGCACGTTCCCGCACTCGGCGGAGAACATCGGCGATTGCCCCTCCCGCATCCTGATTTGCACGCCCGGCCCCAACAGCATTTCCAACAGCCTCTCGCCGCATTTCCGCAGCGGCGGCGCGCCGAAGTAGACCGATGCGTGGCTCAGGCCTCCCGCTTGGCGGTGAAGTATCCGGCGAGCCCACCCCCGATTGCGCCGACGATGGTGGTTGCCAACGCCTGGGCGAACGTCTGCCGGGAGAGATCGTTGGTGGTGAGACCAATGAACACGGAGAACACAAAGACCAGAACGATGGCCAGCACGATGACGCCGAAGATGCAGTTTTCGCGGATCCGTCGCCAGTAGTTGTCCTTCTGGGCCTCGGTCAACTCGTGCTCGATGCGCTTCTGCTCGATCCAACGCTGGTGGGCCGCCGTTTCGACACGAATTTGGACATCGGCGAAGGCGATGGACTAGTCGCCGACCGTTCGATTGCCTCCCGATGCGGCGCCGCTCGCCGGGGTATCGTGCCGAACCTCGTCAGCCACGTTTAGCGAAGCGCAGGCGTATGCGCAAGTGCGCCTTGGCCGACACCGCCCTCCCGGATACTGTCAAAGATCGTCTCAATCATGTGCCGGCCACCGTCGCCAAGCCCGGTGTACAGGCCGGCAAAATACTGAATCGTGTTTTCGGCCGGACCATCGAAGACCCATTCGCACCGTTCGAAAAGGCAGTTGGTAAAGACCGGCGGCTCGCCCCCGTTGTAGATGAGGCGGGACTCCCGGAACTGGCAGTCGTGAAACGCATTGCCGTCCACCGTCACCGATTCATCTGTGAAGAGAAGGGCGTCGTATCGCATGAGTGGATCCTTTGCCATTCGGGCTGAGTGAAGGATGAGGAATCATCGCACACGGGCAACGAGCACTGCGGAGCGTGGAGCCAATCCCGGCTTGCATTGTTCCGTAAGCGCTCCATTGGCTAGACTGGCTGTCTGCACAGTTCGTAGCAGGGTGCAGTGTACAGGCAGTGTGGAGGAGTCATGCCGCAGGAACGCGGACGCCCGGCGCCGACGCGCGTCGAGATGCCGCCGCCATTCGGGCCGTGGCTCCGGGAGCAGCGTGAGCGCGCCGGCCTGAGTCAGGCTGAGGTGGCGACGCTGCTGGACGCCTCGGTGCAGAGCGTGATCGGCTGGGAGAAGGAGCGGCGCTACCCCCGGCGCGATGTCGAAGAGCTGTACCGGCGGCGCATCGCGGCGGCAGCCGATGAGGCCCAGCGCTGCGAGCACACTCTGAGCAAGGCGCTGGACGCCATTGAGGACGACCAGATCCGGGCCGCGCTGGCCCGGCGTTTCAGCGTCGTGCTGCACCCGGCCGGAGCTTCGTGGCAGGAGACGGAAGAGCGGGTGCTGGTCGATACACTTTCCCGATAGGGACACTCTGCCAGATGCAGCACGAGCCGGAGCAGCGAACTGCTCCGGCTCGCGCCGTTGTTGCGGGCTGCGCCAGCCTACGACTCGGCTGGCGTGGTGCTTTCCGCCGCGATAGCGGCGGCTTCTGCCGCTGCCGCTTCGGCGGCCGCCTTGGCGGCGGCGCGCTTGGCGCGCAGCGCGGCGTGCGCGTGGGCGCTGCCCCGGCGCCGGCTCTCGGCGCTGTCCGCCGGAATCGCGGTGCCGGTGCGCTTGGAGGCGCGCTTGCCAATCGTCGTGCTCACGACTTCGGCGAAACAATTGACGCGCGCCTGCTCGTCATCGGCGAAGCGTTCCGCGCAGACCTCAATACCATCAATGAAGGCGCGGTGGTTGTCCTGCCCAAATTGGGAGCTCGGCGCGGCCGCGTCTGAGGGGTGTACATCCAGTTCCTGATCCGCCGCCAACAAGTGCTCCTTTCGTGAAGGCGAGCATGGATTTGCAATCTCGCATTGTACCCCATAGGTATACACATCGTCAATGATCCGGGTGTGATGCGTGGCAGGTTGCCTGCGACCGCGCGGCGCCAGCGCAGCCTGCGCCACATTGGGCACATTTTCTGCTGTCGATCAGCCCGATGACCATTCGACGACGTTGCGGGATCGTCGTTTCAATGGAGAACAGGAGCAACGCATGAGTGAACGATCAGCGAAGTTGGCGGATCACCTGGACGCCGCGTTTGCGGACACCATCGCGTTCGCCGAAAGCGTGCCGGATGACCAGTGGACGGCCTTCGTGGGGCCGGAGCAATGCACCATCGCGGCGCTGGCGTCCCACATCGAGGGCAGCACGCAGGGCGTCATCGATGTGCTGGTTAAGCCGATTGCCGAGCAGCGCGAAATTCCGGCGGTCAACCCCGGCATGATCGACGCCATGAACGCCAAAAACGCTGAGGAGAACGCCGAGCGGCCGAAGGCCGAAACGCTCGATGCGCTGCGCCAGCGATCGCAGTCCATTGGCGCCTACCTGCGCGGGATGAGCGACGAGGAGTTGGACCGGACGGCGGTGCTCTTCTTCAGCCCGGACCCTGTGAGCGCGGAAGCGGTCATTCACAGCGCGCTGATCAATCATGTGCAGGAGCACCTCGCCAGCATGAAGCAGGCGGTCGCATGATCTGCCGGGAAACATGACGAACTGGTGATACCCCGGCTGGAGCAAGCGGACGACAATGCGGCGCAGAGGGGGCAACAACCATGGTCACGATCCTGTGCCGCTTGCTTGGTCATCGCCGCACCCGCGCCGTCTTCTCCAGCCGGCGGGTTTACTGCTCGCGCTGCGGGCTTGACCTCGACATCTGACACCCTAGCGATGCCGGGTGACGTCCCGGCGCGGGCACATGGGCAGGAGCGGGCAAGCGCTGCACCGGGGCGCGCTGCCGGTGCAGATGTGCTTGCC
>JASGGF010000175.1:0-10075 GCA_047605145.1 Thermomicrobiales bacterium
GGCGTTATTGGGGGGGCGGGGTCCCTCCCGCGGTCGGGACGACATTGCGGTGGCGGACGGTCGGGGTGGCAAGCGGAGATCTGGCGCCGCTCCCGGCATCAGGCCGGTGGGTCCACGGTGAACAGACGGCCGTAGTTGGTGATCGGCACGCGCGCGCCGGCGAGGTGCAGCAGCTGCCAGAAGAGCGTCTGGTTGGCGGAGAGCGCTGGCCGCTGCAGCGTTTCCTCCAGCGCGGCGAGGATGCCGACCGCGCGCAGGCCGTTGCCGCCGATGTAGACCGCGTCGGCGGAATCGGGCACGTTGTGGCGGATCCACTCGAAGAGCTGGCCGGGGTTGATCGCCAGTTGCTCCGAAGGCAGGCCCGCCGCCCGGTTGAAGACCACCTCGAAGCCGTGAGCCGCGAAGTACGCCGCCCCCAGCGCGCCCAGCTCCGGCGGGAACCACGGCGGGTCCACCAGCGCCACCCGTTGCGCGCCCACGGCGCGCAGGGCCAGCGCGGCGGCGGCGCTGGTGATGGCGACCGGGATGCCGCGCGTGCGCGCCTCCAGTCGCTGCCGCAGCTCGGCGTCGTGGGCGGCGCCGCGCACGTAGCTGCTGGCGTTGAAGGCCATGCCGATGGCGTGCAGCGGCGCGGCGGCTAGCAGCTCGGCGGCGTCGTCGATCAGCGGCGGGTCCACGAACGCGCCGACTGGGTCGGTGGCGATGGTGGGGTCCATCAGGCCGCCCGCGCGCATTACGCCGAGGGGGACGCGGGTGGCGTGGATGGAGACCTCTGGCGGGGCCATCGCCGCCAGCTCGGACTCGGAGCCGATGGCGGCGTGCGGCGTCAGCAGCCCGAGCCGGGCGCGAAACGACCAGCCATCCGGGTGGAACATGGGGGCATCCTCTCTGGTTTGGCGCGCCATTGTGCGCGGTGAATAGCGAACGGCGCGCGGTTTGGCGCGGCCGTGACCTGTCTGCGCTTGATGGTAATGCATTTGTGGATCAAGATAGTGGCATATCGTGCTGGCAACATGCAGGAGAAGGGTGGTGAGCGTATGAAACTCGGGTTTACGCAGTCGAACCGGGGCGTGCTCTTCGGGGCGACCACCCCCGCCGAGATGCTCGATCTGGCGGAGCGGGCGGACGCCTCGGGGCGCTTTCGCTCGGTCTGGGTGGGGGATAGCCTGTTCGGTAAGCCGCGGCTGGAGGCGATCACGCTGCTGGCGGGGATGGCGGCGCGCACCCGGCGGGTGCGGCTGGGCCCGGCCTGCATGGCCAGCTTCACCCTGCGCGATCCGGCGCAACTCGCCTACCAGTGGGCCAGCCTCGACCAGATCGCCGGGGGGCGCACGGTGATGGTGGCTTGCACCGGCATTGTGCAGCAGGCGGGTGGGCAGGTGGAAGCCGTCATGTACGACGTGACCAGCAAGGATCGCGTGGAGCGGCTGAGCGAGTGGATCGAGATCCTGAAGCGGCTCTGGACGGAGGATGACGTGACGTTCACCGGAAAGCACTACCAGTTCGCAGGGCTGACGGTGGAGCCGAAGCCGGCGGCGCAGCCCCGCCCGCCGATCTGGATCGCGAACAACGCGCGGGGCGACCGTGAGGCGATCCAGCGCACGCACCGCCGGGTGGCGCGGCTGGCGGATGGCTGGCAGACGGCGATCTTCGACCGCGCGGATCTGGCGTGGCGGCTGGCCGATATCCGGGCGCAGGCGGAGGCGCTGGGCCGCGACCCGGCGACGATCGAGACGAGCCTCTACCACAACATCAACCTGAATCCGGACCGGGAGGCGGCGCTGGCGGAATCGAAGCGCTTCCTCGATATCTACTACACGGCGAACTACACCCGCGAGGCGGTGGAGCAGTTCGTGGCGCTGGGCACGCCGGCGCAGGCAGTAGAGCACCTGAAGCGCATCGAGCAACTGGGCTTCGACGAGGTGGAGCTGCGCATCACCGGCTGGAACCAGCGCGAGCAACTGGAGCAGCTGATCGAGGAGGTGGCGCCGCACTTCGCGACGGCGTGGGGGTGATGAGGCGGCGGACACGGGCGCCGATCCCTTCGATCTGCTGGTTGCGTACGCCGAGCGGGAGTACCGCGCGGGCCGGACGACGGAGCTGCGCGAGTTTCTGGCTGGCGAGATTGACGAGCCGGAGGCGGAGGGAGAGTAGGCGGCCGCTCTCCGCGCCCCACCACCACCCCACCTACCACGATGTCATTCCGAATCCGCAGATGAGGAATCGCGCACCGCCAACTCCAAGGACACGGCTCCAACTCTCCGCGCCCCACCGCGAATCGTCATCACCACGCTGTCATCCCGAGTGACGTCGCGCGGGATGACAGGGTTTTTGTTGGGCCGCGGCAGCAGGCGTAGAGGGAGCCGTGACCCGGTGGCTTGGCGGTGGGCGGCGGAGTGTTGGCGCCGCTGCCCCGATGGTTGGGGGTGCGCGATTCCTCGTCTGCGGACTCGGAATGACAGGGTTTTCTTGTTGGGTCGCGGTGGCAGGCGTAGAGGGCACCGTTGCCCCGGGAGGTGGCGGCGCCGGCTCCCGGCGTAACGGCTTGTCGTGACGGTGTGGGGCGGGAGTGCGGGGTGCGGAGCGGAGCGATGACGCCGTTTGGGCACGCGGCGCTAGCGCTCCCCGCCGACAGCCACGGCGTCCTTTGGCGCGAAGCCGAAGGTGACCTGCTGGCCGATGCGCAGGTCGCGGGTGGCGTCGGGGTCGGCGCGGACGAGGATCTCGCCAGCGTCCGGGTGGCGGGCGATGATGCGCACGGCGTCGCCGAGGTAGAGCAGGTCGACGATGGTGGCGGGCAGCGGGAGATCGCCGGGGGCGGGATGCAGGCGGATGCGCCCGGGCCGCACGGCGAGCGCGATCTCGCGCGAGGGCAGCGGGCCGCCCCGGCGCACGGTGGCCTCGTGGTCGAGCACGCGCACGCGGACGTCGGCCTCCCCGGCGGGTATGACGGCTGCGGGTTCCGTTCGCACAGCCTCGCTAGCAGGTGGCGTGGCGCCGGCATGCGTGGCCGGTGCGGCGGACGCTTCATCGGCGGGGTCCAGCAGTTCCGCCGGGATGAGGGTGCATTCGCCGAAGAAGGTGGCGACGAACTGGTCTGCCGGGCGCTCGTAGAGCTGGCGGGGCGGGCCGACCTGCCGCAGGCGCCCCTCGCGCATGATGGCGACGCGGTCGGACATGGTCAGCGCCTCTTCCTGATCGTGGGTGACGTACAGGATGGTGGCGCCGGAATCGCGGTGGATGCGGCGGATTTCCTCCTGCATGCCCACGCGCAGGGCGCGGTCCAGCGCGCCGAGCGGCTCATCCATTAAGAGGAGGGCGGGCTTGAAGGCGAGCGCGCGGGCGACGGCGACGCGCTGCTGCTGCCCGCCGGAGAGCTCGCGGGGGAGGCGGGCGCCGTAGCCGGCCAGCTCCACCAGCGCCAGCATTTCATCGACTCGCGCGGCGCGTTCGGCTGCGGGCGTCTTGCGCAGCTTGAGCGGGTAGGCGATGTTCTCGCCGACGGTCATGTGCGGGAAGAGCGCGTACTGCTGGAAGACGACGCCAATGCCGCGCTCGGCGGGCGAGAGCGCGGAGACATCGCGGCCGGCCAGCTCGATGGCGCCGCCGGTGGGAGCTTCGAAGCCGGCGATCATCTTCAGAATGGTGGTCTTGCCGGAGCCGCTGGGGCCGAGCAGGGTCAGGAATTCGCCCGGCGCGACGTCCAGATCGACGCCATCGACGGCGACAACGCCGCCGAACTGCTTGCGCAGCCCGCGCAGCCGCAGGGCGTAGGGGGTGGCGGAATCGTGGCTCACGTGCGCCTCCGCAACAGGCCGTAGACGAGCAGCAGCCCCGCCGTGACGATGGTGAGCAGGGTGGCGATGGCGGTGATCACCGGATCGACGCCGAAGCGGACGGAGCTGAAGATCTCCACCGGCAGGGTGACGAAGCCAATGCTGGCGAGGAAGCTGGTGATGATCGCCTCATCGAAGGAGCCGATGAAGGCGAAGATGAAGGAGGCAACGAGCGCCGGCAGCATCAGGCGCAGGGTGATATCGCGCCACGCGCGGCTGCGGCTGGCCCCGAGGCTGAGCGCGGCCAGCTCCAGCTCGCGCGGGACGCGCGATATCGCCGCGCCGGTGATGAGCAGCACGAAGGGGAGGGCGAGGGTGATGTGCACCAGCAGGAGCCCCACGAAGCTGCCGAGCAGGCGCAGATCGGCGAAGAGGCCGTACAGCGCCACGGCGTAGGCGACGCTGGGGGCGAGCAGCGGGCCGAGCCCGAGGAACTGCAGCAGGTCCTTACCGGGGGCGGCGGTGCGGTACAGCGCCAGCACGGCGGAGAACCCGATGACCACCGCCAGCAGCGCCGAGGTTACCCCGAGGCCGAGCGAGCGCCAGAGCGGCGTCAGCCACTCGTCGCTGGCGACGAGGGTGGCGTATTGCCGCGTGCCCCATGTTTGCGGCGGGAAGCGGATGAACTTGTCGCCGGAGAAGGAGAGCAGGACCACGATGGCGGTGGGCACGACCATGAAGATAACCACGAGGATGAGCAGCCCCTCGTAGAGGACCTTGCCAGCGCGGCGCAGCAGGCGGGCGGCCGTCATGCTCACGCCAGCGCCCGCCGGATCTGCTCGAAGCCGACGACGCGCCACGCCGCGCCGACCACGATGGCGGCGGTGAGGAACAGGATGCTGGCGGTGGCGGCGGCGCCGGGGAAGTTGTACAGGCTGAAGAGCTGCTGGTCGATGAACGTGGCAAGGAAGGGGGAATCTGGCCCGCCGAGCAGGATGGGGGTGATGTAGAACCCGACAGAGACGACGAAGGTGATGGCGGCGGCGGCGAAGACGCTGGGGGCGATGAGCGGCAGCACGACATCGATGACCGCGCGGGGGCGGCTGGCCCCGAGGCTTTCGGCGGCGCTGACCAGCGAGGTGTCGAGGTTCACGAGGCTGGCGTAGATGGGCAGGATGGCGTACGGCAGCATGGTGTACAGCATCCCAAGGACGACAGCGGCGTCGGTGTAGAGGATGCTGAGCGGCTCATCGATGACGCCGGTGGAGACCAGCGCGGTGTTGAGGATGCCCTTGCGCTGGAGCAGGATGGTGAAGGCGTAGTTGCGCACCACCACGCTGGTCCAGAGGGGAAAGAGGGTGGCGAGCCAGAGGGCGGCGCGCTTCCACTTCTGGGTGGTGGTGCGCAGTTCCCACGCGATGACCAACCCGAGCCCGGTGGCCAGCACGGTGACGATGGCGCTGACGCGCAGGGTGGTGAGCAGGGAGCGGCGGGCGGCGGGGCTGCCGAAGAACTCGCCGTAGCGCTCGAAGCCGACGGTGGGCTCGGTAAGCGCGACCCAGAAGATGCGCAGGATGGGCACGACGAAGAAGAGGAGCAGCAGCGCCAGCGCCGGGGCGAGCAGCAGCAGTCCGATCCGCGCGGAGGGGTCGTTCCGCCACGCGCGGGGGGTGGGCGCTGATTGTGCCGCTGCGGTTGGCATGTCGAGTGAGCCCTCACCCCAACCCCTCTCCCGATGCGCGGGAGAGGGGCTCCTGACCCGTGTAGGAGCCCCGGCGGTGGCATGTTGACGCCAGATGCCGGCCTTGCCACACCGACCGGCTCCCCTCTCCCGCGCATCGGGAGAGGGGCTGGGGGTGAGGGCGCTCCATCCTTACGAAGCGAGCCATTCGGTCCAGCGCGGCAGGACGGTGGCGCGGTTTTCCCGCGCCCACGCGACGTCGGAGATGACGCCCTTCGCCATGTTGTCCGGCGAGCCGCCCATGTCCGCCGTGATCTCCGGGGCGACCTCGGCGTAGGCGTCCGGGTTGGCGACGCCGTAGCCAATCTGCTCGATCCAGATTTTGCCGCCCTCCGGGTGGGTGGCGTACCAGCGCAGGAACTCCCACGCGGCGTCCGGATTGGGCGCGGCGGCCGGCACGACGAGCAGATCGCGGGAGATGGGGCTGCCTTCAAAGGAAAGCTGGACATCCACGCCCTGCTCGCGCAGGCCGTGGGCGCGGCCATCCCACATGATGCCCATTACCACCTCTTCATCGCGGAAGATCTGCTGCGACTGGTCGCCGGTGGTCCACCAGACGTTGATATTCGGCTTCAACTCGTCCAGCTTCTTGAAGGCGCGGTCGACATCGAGCGGGAAGAGGTCTTCCTTGGCGACGCCGTCCGCCAGCAGGGCGTACATCAGGTTCTCGCTCCAGCCGTCGCCGTACATGGCGCGGCGGCCGGGGAAGTTCTCGACGTCCCAGAACTCGGCGGCGGTGGTGGGGCATTTGTCGGCGGCGCCGGCGTTGCAAACGATGACGGAGCCGTAGGAGGCGAAGGAAATGCCGTAGTCGGTGACGTTTTCCTCGCCGACGGCCTCGATCAGCTCGGCCTTGAGGTCGTCCGGCAAGGGCTGCAGGAGGCCGGCATCGATCATGGCGACGGCGTCTTCCTCGCCGACATCGACGATATCCCACGTGACGTTGTTGGCCTTGGCCTGCGCCTCCAGCATGGCGTTGAAGCCGCCGGGGGCGTCCACGAACTGTACGGGCGTGCCGGTTTCGGCGGTGAAGGGGGTGGCGTAGGCCTCGGTGAGGGCGTCGGTGTAGGCGCCGCCCCACGTGGCGATGGTCAGCGGCGCGCCCTGCGCCAGCAGGCGGGCCGGGAGGGCAGCGAGGAGCAGGGCGGGCAGCGCGGCGACGCGGATACGGGCCGAGAGGGGGTGACGGTTCACGGGGCCACTCCTTTCGTGACGACGATGTCAGCTCCGGGCGGATTCCACGAGGTGCGGTTGTTCGTGTGCTTGCCCGCATTGTCACGGGCGGTGGGGAGTGTGTCAACGGGGGCGGTAAGGCCGCCAAGGCTGCCAAGGCTGCCAAGGCTGCCAAGGCTGCCAACATTTGCGGGTGGGCGGTGTTGGCAGCGTTTTCCCTCCAGCGTGACCGCAGAGGTGTGCTATATGTAGCCGGCGCCTCAAGTGGCCGTGACACAATGTGATGCCCGCATGTTGTGTGTCACGATAGGCAGCCATATGATTTTATGGAACATTTTGTGTTCAACGCGCATGGGGATGGGGAGCGACCGCAGCTGAGGCGCATCGGCGCCAACTGAGGAGGGAACGGGGCGTGGACTCGACATCGTTCGATGATCTGACGCGGGCCGTGGGCGAGCGCCTGAACCGGCGCTCGCTGGGGCGGCTGGCGGGCGCGGGGGCGCTGACGGCGGCGGTAGTGGCGACGCCGGCGCTGGGCGAGGCGCCGGAGGCGGAGGCGCGCAAGAAGGGGCGCAAGCGCCGCCAGAAGGCCGGGGCCGAGCACAATGTGCGCGGCAAGAAGGCCATCATGTGTGTGAATGGCGAAACGCGCAAGGTGCCGAAGAGCAAGCGCAAGAAGTATCTGAAGCAGGGCGCCACGCGCGGGAAGTGCTCCACCCCCATCTGCGTGCCCAATTGCCCGGCAGGGACCTGCGGCGATGATGGCTGCGGCGGGCAGTGCCCGAGTTGCCCGACCGGCCAGGTCTGCGCCGAAGGCGTGTGTCAGGTCTGCAATGTGAACTGCACAACCGGGAGCACGTCGACGCAATGCGGCGATTCGCTGCGGGATCAACTGGTGGTAGGCGGCAACATTTACGTCTGCCCCGGTACGTATGCGGGGCCGTTCACCGTGGGGAATCTGGCCAGTATCTACGGCGCCGGCAGCGGCACGGATGCGACGGTCGATGCCATCCTCACCGGTGAAGATACGACGCAGGTCATGGCGGTCACGTTTCCGGGCTCGGTGAAGCTGGCCAACCTGCGATTCACGAACGGGTCTTCCACCTACGGGGCGAACCTCACCATCAACAACGCGGCGGCCAATGTGACGGTGGACCAGTGCGCATTTGCCAATGGCCAGGGCGAATACGGCATGGGTGTCTGCGTCGAAAATGGCGCGGTCACCGTGAGCAATAGCGTGTTCACCGGCAACAACGGAGATTACACCGGCGGTGGGCTCTGCGCGTACTACGGTGCGGCGACCGTGACCAATTCGACCTTTACCGGCAACACCGGTGAAGATGGCGGTGGCGCACTCGCTGCCCACTACACCGGGTCCACCGTTTCGGCGTCCGGCTGCACCTTTACCGGCAATTTCTCGGACTACGGTGGAGCCCTCTATGCGTATCAGGGAACCATGACCGTGACGGATTCGACCGTGAGTGGCAACACGGCGGACAACGGCGGGGGCGTGTACGTGTACGGCCCCGGCTCGATCACGCTGTCGCCGACGGTGTCGGTGACGGGCAACACGGCGACTGCCGCCGGGTATGGCGGCGGGGTCTACGTGTACGGCGGCACATTCACGCAGAATGGCGCCACGATCTCCGGCAATACGCCGGACCAGTGCGTCGGGGTGTCCTGCACCTAGCGGCAGGTTCGCGAGCGCAACACGGGCGGGGCGGAGGGGCAACCCTCCGCCCCGTTCGCGTTGGGCGCCGGGCTTCGCGGGCGCGCCCTAGCGGCCATGACCCCATGCGAATCATCCCCCCGGGTGTAGCGGTCGCCACTACACTCTAGACGGTTCTTGCACGGTGGATACACGTGGGGACGGGGGGCGATCGCAGGCGCAGCGTCGCCGGCGGTGAGGGGGCATGGCGTGGATGCGACGGGGTTCGATGACCTGACGCGGGCGATCCGCGCTCGGCTGACGCGGCGCACGCTGGGCCGGGTGGCGGGCGCGGGGGCGCTGGCGGTGGCGATGGTCGCGCCGGCGCTGGGGGAGGCGCCGGAGGCAGAGGCCCGGAAGCGGCGCAAGCGGGCCGGGGCCGAGCACAATGTGCGTGGCAAGAAGGCCATCATGTGCGTGGATGGCATGACGACGCGCGTGCCCAAGCGCAAGCGGAAGCACTACCTGAAGCGGGGCGCAACCCGGGGCGCCTGCGCGGCCACCCCGACCTCGACGACGACGAGCACACCCTGCATTCCGGCCTGCGAGGCGGGGCTCTGCAGCATGGACGATGGCTGCGGCGGAACCTGCGGCTGCGCCAGTGGCTCGCTCTGCCGGGAGGCGGTCTGTGTGGCGTGCACGGTGACCTGCGACGCAGGGACCGAGACCCCGGCGGTGTGCGGCGCCCGGTTGACGACGGCGCTGCAGAGCGGCGGCACGGTCTATGTCTGCCCCGGCGCATATCAGGGGCTGTTTGCCCCGCCGGTGAGCGTGAGCATCTACGGCGCGGGCAGCGGCGCGGACCCGGCGGTTGACACCATTCTGACCGGGCAGGATGTGAGCGGGACGATGGATGTGCAGGTGGCGGGGACGGTCCAGATGACCAACCTGCGACTGACGTTCGGGAACGCAACGTACGGCGCGAACCTGTTCGTGTCTGGCGCTTCGCTGCTGGTGGTGATGGTGGATTGCGTGATCGCCGATGGCTCGGGGAGCTACGGCGCTGGCGTGTATGTCAGCGAAGGCACGGCGAACTTCCAGAACTGCCAGTTCCTCGGCAATACGGGCTCCGGCAACGGGCAGGGGCTGACCAACAGCGCCGGGGTGGTGACGATCACCGATTCGCACTTCGAGGGGAATATCGCCACCGCTGGCGGCGGGGCGCTGGCGACGCTCGATCTGACCGGGAGCATGACGGTCACTGGCTGCACCTTCACGAAGAACTCGGCTGTGACCACGGCCTATGGCGGCGCGGTGTACGCCTACTTCGGCCCCGTCACGATTACCAATTCGACGTTTACGGAGAACGACGCCGGATACGGCGGCGCGATCTATATCGACGCGAACGGCGCGGTGACGCTGGATGCGGCGGTGTCCATCACCGGGAACACGGCGCGCGGAGCCGGCTTCAGTGGCGGCGGCGTCTTCGCTGCTGGCGGCGGCACGTTCAATCGCAATAGCGCGACGATCTCCGGCAACACGCCGGATCAGTGCGTGGGCACGGGCTGCTAACGGAGAACAGCAGGGTGGGGCGGAGGGGCAACCTTCCGCCCCGTTCGCGTTGCGCCGCCGGGCGGCCATCCTGCCGCGCTGTCCAACGAATGTGCTCCATACTACACGCCGCGCAGTGCGGCGTGTTCATAGGGAGCGCTAGCTGGCCTGCGGTGGGAAGCGGGG
>JASGGF010000176.1:0-10070 GCA_047605145.1 Thermomicrobiales bacterium
CGCGCGCGCCCACTTCGACGCACTGGCGCCAGCCGCGATGGCGGCGCGGCTGGCGCAGGTGCAGGCGCGGCTGGCGCGGGCGCGAGAGGGCGTAGCCGTTTCCTGAACGGCGACCTACACCGTGGCTTTGGCTCGCTCCGGCTTGACGAACACGCTGTCCAGTTCACTCCCCGGCAGCACCTTCGCGTCCTTGTAGAGGAAGCAAGCGGCGGCGCGGTGGTCCTCAGTTTGGTACAGGGGCGGGTTCTGTGTGCGGCAGATCTCCATGGCGTGCGGGCAGCGGTTGACGAACTTGCAGCTCTGCTCGGAGGTGACGACCGGGCGGGCGGGATCGGCGGGCAGTTCGTAGTGCGTCCAGGGGTGATCCGGGTCTGCCTGCGGGATCGACTGGATGAGCAGCTGGGTGTAGGGGTGCTCCGGCCGCTTCACGACCGGCTCCACGCTGCCGGCCTCGGCGACCTCGCCCCGGTACATGACCAGAATGTTGTCGCTGACCTGATAGGCCGTCGTCAGATCGTGGGTGATGTACAGGATGGAGATGCCGTAGCGCACGTGCATCTGGCGCAGGCTCTCCAGAATCGTGGCGCGCAGTGAGGCATCCACCATCGAGACCGGCTCGTCCGCGATGATCAGGCGCGGTTGCAGCAGCAGCGAGCGCGCCACCATGACGCGCTGGCGCTGGCCGCCGCTGAGCTGGTGCGGGTGGCGGCCCAGGGTTTCTTCCGGGCGCAGGCCGACCGCGTTCAGCGTCTCCTCCATCAGGGCGCGGGCCTGCTGCTTGCTCGACGCCAGTTTGAACTTCTCGATGGGCGTGCTGAGGACGTGGTCCACCTTGTAGAAGGGGTTGTAGACCTCGTAAGGGTCCTGGAAGATCACCTGCACATCGCGCAGGAACTGCTTGCGGTCGGCGCCAGAGAGCGCCGCCACGTTCTTGCCGCGGTAGAGCACGTCGCCGCTGGTGGGCGCGGTGAGGCCGAGCAGCAGGCGGGCCAGCGTGGTCTTGCCGGAGCCCGATTCCCCGACGACGGCGGTGATGCTGGGGGGATCATCGTCAATGGCGAACGAGAAATCGTCCAGCGCGACCATGCCCGGCGACCGGCTGAACCGGCCGCCGCCGAAGACCTTGGAGACATTGCGCGCTTCCAGCAATGGCGGCATGGGGGATCTCTGCTCCTGGCGTTAGTAGAGGTGACATGAGACGCGGCGGTCGTCCTCGACCTCGCGCAGCACGGGTTCGATGGTGGCGCAGCGCTCCATGGCCTGCGGGCAGCGGGCGCGGAAGGAGCAGCCCTGCGGGCGGTGCAGCAGGGAGGGGGGCAGGCCGGGGATGCCCTGGAAGGCGCCCTTCACCTCCAGCGTGGGCAGGCTGGCGATGAGCAACTGGCTGTAGGGGTGGAGCGGCGCCCGGAAGAGGGGGCGCACGCCGGAGACTTCCGCGAGGTTGCCGGCGTACATGATGCCGACGCGGTCCACCACCTGCGCCATCAGGCCCATGTCGTGGCCGATGAGGATGATGGAGGCCCCGAGGTCTTCCTGCACCTTGAGCAGCGTGTCCATCACCTGCCGCTGCACCACCACGTCGAGGGCGCTGGTTGGCTCATCGGCGATGATCAGCTTCGGGCGCAGGCTGATGGCGATGGCGATGCAGACGCGCTGCTTCATGCCGCCGGACAGTTCGTGCGGGTACATGTCCGCCACCTCGCGGCGCAGACCCACGCTCTCCAGCAGTTCGCGGATGCGGTCATCCAGCGCCTTGCCGCGCAGCTTCACGCCGTGATCGGTGAGGCCGTCTCCGACTTGTTGCCGGATGCGCAGCACCGGATTCAGCGAGTTCATGGCGCCCTGCGCCACGAGCGCGATGCGCGCGAGGCGCACCTGCCGCATCGCGTCGTCGGAGTAGGTGGCGAGGTTGTCCCCTTCGAGAATGATGTCGCCGCCGACGATGCGTCCCGGTGGGCGGATGAGGCGCATCAGGGCGAGGGCCATGGTGGACTTGCCGGAGCCCGATTCGCCGACCAGGCCGAGGCGCTCGCCCTCGCGCAGGCTGAAGCTGACGCCGTTGACAGCGGTGACGGCGCCGCGCGGGGTTTCGTAGTGGACCTTGAGGTCCCGGACATCGAGGATGGGTGCGTTGGCCATGCGTCCCTGCATTTTCCGCCGCCCTGCTGGCGGGCAGTCTGCTGCCGCGAACGATGCGGCGCCGGGTTCCACGCGAACGTGATGAAACTCCAGAAGCGGCAGTATGCGGCAGGCGCGGGGATCGGTAAAGGGGGCAATTCTGGGCAAAGCGTGCAACGCGATACGCCGGACTGCGCCGCGATCGCCGGGTGAACCTTGACTCCCGGCTGGCGCCGTTCAATCATTTGGCCCGACTGACGCAGCCATCGAAGCCGAGCCATGATCACCGCTGAGTCTGCGCACGCGGCGCTCGCCGCGCCCTTCACGTCGCTGGTGGGACGCCAGCGGGAAATTGCCGAGGTCACGGCGCTGCTGTGCCGTGATGAGGTGCGCCTGGTCACGCTGACCGGGCCGGGTGGCGTGGGGAAAACCCGCCTGGCGTTGGCGGTGACGGACGGGCTGGGCCGGCAGTTCCCCGGTGGGACGCGTGCGGTGGCGCTGGCGGCGGTGACCGATATTGCGCGCCTGACGCCCACCATTGCCCAGACGCTGCGCGTGCGGGACAGCGGGGAGGCGCCGCTGGCGGAGCAAATCGCCGCCACGCTGGGAAACGCCCGCACGCTCCTGCTGCTGGACAATCTGGAGCAACTCCCGGAACCTGCGCCGCAGATCGCGGCGCTGCTGCACGCCTGCCCGGACCTGACCATTCTGGCGACGAGCCGGACGCGTTTACGGGTGTCCGGGGAACACCTGTTTGGCGTGCCGCCGCTCGCAGCGGCTGCCGCGAATGGCGCAGGGGTCTCGGCGGAGCGGGTGGCGGCGTCTGACGCAGGCACGCTGTTCACGGCCCGCGCGCAGGCCGCGCGGGCTGATTTCACGCTGACGGCGGGCAACGTCGCTGCGGTCGTGGCGCTCTGCGCGCGGGTGGATCACCTGCCGCTGGGGATCGAACTGGCGGCAGCGCACATGCGCCATTACGCGCCAGAGGCGTTGCTGCGGCGGCTGGAGCCGCGCTTGCCGATGCTGGAGGATGGGCCGCAGGATCAACCCGCCCGTTTGCAGACCATGCACCAGGCGATCCAGTGGGGATACGACCTGATGGCGCCGCCAATGCGGGCGCTGTACCAGCGGCTGGCGGTGTTTTCCGGGAGCGCGTCGCTGGAGGCTGCGGAAGCCGTAGCGGCGGCAACCGGCTGCGACGGCGACCTGCGCGCGCAGATTCACGCGCTGGCGGATGCCAGCATGGCGCAGATCGTCACGATAGGCGGCGAACCACGGGTGCGTCTGCTGGAAACGATCCGCGAGTTCGGGCTGATGCAGCTGGCGGCCAGCGGCGAGGACCACGCCGTTCGCGATGCGCACGCGGCGTATTTCCTGAGTCTGGTGGTCGCCACGGACCGGGCGCATCCCGAATCCCGGCAGGACATTGCGCATGTGCCGGACCTGAGCCCCGATCAGGATAACCTGCGCGGCGCGCTCGCCTGGCTGGAGCAAAGCCGGCAGTACACCCAGATGTTAAGGTTGGCGGTGTCGGCGGCGTGGCTATGGGACCGGCTGGCGCTTTACCGGGAAAGCGCCGACCGGATTCAGCAGGCCCTCACGCTGGCGGGGGAGGGCGCGCCCGCAGCCGACCGCATGCGAGCCTGGCGGCGGTTGGAGTCGCACTCCACGAACATGGGGGACCACGAGCGCGCGCTGACCTTCGGCGAAATGGGTTTGCAAATTGCGCGGGAAAGTGGCGATGTGAACGGCATGGGCTGGGCGCTCATTGGCCTGGCGGTGGTTTCGGAACGGCTTAACCAGCTCGAACGGTCTGGCGAGTTCCATCAGGAGGCGCTGGCGTGCTTCCGGCAGGCCGGGAATCCGTATGGTTTGGCCCAGGTGTTGGGGAACCTTGGGGACTGGGCGTTTCACATCGGGGACGACGCGCAGGCGCGGGTGTGGAGCAGCGAGGCGCTTGAGGTCTCCCGCGGGTTGGCGGACCAGCGGTATCTGACTGGCGCGCTGAATGGCCTGGGCCAGGTGGCCCTCGCTGAACACGACGCTGGCGCGGCGGCGGATGTGTACCTGGAGTCTCTGCGCGTCTCGCTGGAGATTGGCGACGCGATGGGCGTGGCGCAGGCGCTGGCCGGGTTGGCGGGTGTCGCTGTGGAGCAGCAGCACCCGGCGCTGGGCGTACGCTGGCTCGCGGCGGCACGGAGCTACCTGGTCAGCTTGGGCGCCGGGACGATCGCCAACGAGACGCAGTTCGAGCGTGCGCTCAACCGCGCCACGGCGCTGCTGACTACGGCGCAGTTCACAGTGGCGTGGGCCGGCGGCTGGTCGCTGGCTATCAGCGAGGCGACGGACGAGGCGATGACCTCGGTGACCGAGTTGCGCGGCGCGGCCGAAGAGCTGGGCGCAGGCACACTCTCACCGCGCGAACACGAGGTGCTGCGGTACCTCGTGGCCGGGCGATCCGACCCGGCGATTGCCGCCGAGCTGCACATTGGGCGGCGGACCGTGCAAACGCACGTTGGCGCCATCCTGCGCAAGTTGCGCGCCGCCAACCGCACTGAAGCGGCGGCGGTGGCGCTTCGCGCGGGGCTCATTTGACCTCTCCGTAAGGGCGAATCCGCAATCTCCACGATGTGCGCGGCGCGCAGCCCCCTCATGCTGACGGCGTGGGAGCGCATGGTCTCCCACGCATCCAGAAGGCGCGCATCATGGAGGCCTTGCATGCGACTCAACGCGCTCATGCGGATCGGGGTGATTTCGCTGATACCGCTGGTTCCTGTTTTCCCCACCATGTCAGCTGCGATGGCGCAGGAGGCGACTCCTGCCGCCGGGGTGGCGCAGCCGGTGGACTGGCCAATGTACCGGGGGGACGCGGCTCGCTCCGGCACGCTCCCGGGTGACTTCACGCTGGCCGGGTTCACCCAGTTGTGGCGGGTGCAGGCCGGGGGACCAATCACCTCTGCGCCGGCGGTGGTGGATGGCGTCGTGTACATCGGGTGCGACTGCGAGCAGCTGCTGGCGCTGGATGCCGCCAGCGGCGCTCAGCGCTGGGCGTTTACCGGCGGCTCGCCGATGTCGTCGTCACCGGCGGTAGCAGACGGGAAGGTCTTCGTCGGTAGCGATGGCGGCGTCCTGTACGCCGTGGACGCTGCGACGGGGACTGGGCTCTGGGAGTTCCCCAGCGCGCGGTACTCCGGCGCGCCGCTGGTGGCCGATGGCAAGGTGTACACCGCCGGGGAGGATGCCGCCGCCTACGCGCTGGATCCGGCAACCGGCGAGGCAGTCTGGAAGGCGGAACTGGGCGAGGGCGCCTCGCGGTCGCCGGCGGTGGGCGAGGGCATGATGCTGATCGGCAGCGTGGACGGCGTGCTGCACGCGCTGGACGCGGGTGATGGGCACGAGTTGTGGACCGTGCAACTGACCGATGAGGGCAATCTGGCGACGACCTCCATCAAGGATGGGGTGATCTACCAGCCGGTGATCAGCGGCAACCGCGCCCAGTTCTACGCGCTGGACGCCAGCGATGGTCACGAGTTATGGCGCGTGGAGGAGGCGGGCGAGGATTTCTACCCGCCAGCGCTGGGCGACGGCGTGGTCTACACCACCTCCAGCGACACGTTCGTGCACGCGCTGGACGCTGCGACCGGCAAGGAGGTGTGGCGCTTCGAAACGGGCGACCGCATCAACGCGGCCCCGGCGCTGGTGGGCGACGTGCTGTACGTGGGCAGCTACGACCGCACCCTCTACGCGCTGGATGCCGCCAGTGGCGCCGAGTTGGCGCGCATCGCGCTGGATGGGGCCATCGATTTCGGCCCGGCCATCACTGATGGGGTGGCGTACCTCGGGACAGACGCGGGCGGGATCTACGCCGTGGACCTGTTGACGCCGGCCATGGCGACTCCGGCAGCAGGCGCCGCTACCGCAGCTGCTGCGAGCGCGACGCCGGTGGCGGCGAGCGCTGCGGCCGGGACGGCTGGCGATCTGGCGGGCACGCAGTTGCAGCAGGTCTGGCAGACGACCGGGAACCCGGCCCAACCGATCTACGCCGCAGGCGCGGTCACCATCGCGCCCGACGGCAACATCTGGGTTTTCGACGGCGGGGGGAATGTCTTCCAGATCTTCTCGCCGGATGGCGAGTATCTCGAATCGTGGGATGGCAGCGATGGTGACGCGGAGGGCTTCGTGCTCTCCACGAATGGTGACGACTTCGAGGGTGATGTCGCGTTCGGCCCCGACGGCATGATCGCCACCGCCGAGTACGGCGCCCGGCGGGTACGTGTTTACGACGCGAACCGCCACTTGCAAGCGGAATGGGGCGAGTTCGGCAAGGGCGATGGCCAGTTTCAGGCCCCCATGGGCATCGGGGTGGACGCCGAGGGCAACGTCTACGTGAGCGATGAGACGCGTGACGACGTCCAGGTGTTCTCGCCGGACGGCACGTTCCTGCACAAGTTCGGCAGCTATGGGACCGGCGAGGGGCAGTTTCTGGATGCGGGGTACCTGGCCGTTACACCAGATGGGCACGTGCTGGTATCAAGCCAGAACGGGGGGCAGATCAACGAGTTTACGACTGACGGTGACTTCGTGCGGACGATTGGCGCGCCGCTTGCGTTCCGGAATCCCCAGGATGTAGCAGTGGATGCCGCGGGCCGTATCTACGTGACCGATACGGATGGCTCGGCGCTGCGCGTGTTCGATTCCGAAGGGAACGAAATCGTGTCCTGGGAGGTAGGCAAGACGCCGGAGGGTAACCGGAATCTGCCGTACTCGGTCGCGGTTGATGGCGCCGGGGTGGTCTACGTTTCTGGTGTCGGTGCAGACCACAACGACGAAAGCAATCTGCAGAAGTTCGAGGTATCGCTAGCCGGATAGCGGTGGCGCTGAGCGCGGGCGCTCCTGGCCGCCGGCCAGGGGCCTGCGCTCAGCAGATCACCCTGGCGCCCATGCAATAGCCGGGCACGATGACGGAGCCGTCGCAGCCACATTCTCCGTCGCAGCAAATCTGGAAGATGCCACACTGGTTGTTGCAGCGCCCGCAGTGGGAAACACTGGTGCGCAGATTCACACAGCGCTGATTGCACGGAACCTGCCCGGCGGGGCACCCTGTGTCCAGCCGCCACGTGACGGTGCGCGTTCCGTGGGGCGCGAGATTGTGGTTCCCCGCGACGTCATAGACATCGAAGCTGACGGTCATCGCGCCTTCGTCAACGCCGGCCTGGGCGAGATCGACGTCGCAGCGGTAGATGTCGCCTTCGTGGTCATGAACCGAGCACGCGAGAAACCACGGCGCGTTGCGCGGGCCAAGGCCAGGCCACCACAGCGTGAAGTTCACGTAGTCAATGGCGGGAGCCCCTGCGGCAGGATAGGCGTGCGCCTCCAGACGCAGCCGCTGTCCTGAGATGGTGGTGTTTTCCGCCGGGCTTATCCACATGCCGCCAGGCACGACCTCGGGTTGTGGGGGCTGGCAGCACGTAATGGCCTGATCAGGTGCGGACCCGGATTTGACGGGACACTGCTTCGGTTGCACGCAGTCCTCGCCTGTGATTGCCGGCGGAGCGGGAACGCCGAGCTCACCGACCGGATACGACCAGTTGCAGTTGCTGAAGCCACAGCACTTGGGCGAGGCGAAGCTGGTGGAGTAGTTGACTCTGCCGCCACGCAGTTCGAAATGGAGATGGATAGCGTCGGCGCCGGTGTCCCCGGACCACGCGATCTGCTCGCCCTGCTTGACCGGGCGTGACAGTTGGGCGCCATCGGCAATGTTGTCAATCAAGCCGCATCCGGAAAGATGCGTGTACTTGGTCTGCCAATAGTCGCTGTGCTTGATGAACAGCGTATTCGCTTGGTCCCCATTCGACCCTCGTTCGTCCTGGCGCATGAGGATGCCGTCGGCGGCGGCCAGAACGGGAAACGCGTAGCCGCCTGTCCCCCAATCGACGGCATAGTATTCGTTGAAGAAACTGTCGACGTGGGTGAACGCGTCGCCAGCATAGCCACCGGTGACTTTTGGCGTGACCCCAGGCGCGACGGGGCTGCCTGGACAGGGGGCCGCTTCGCCCTTGCGGACGGCGCGAAACGGGAGCTCCAGCTGCGGGCGGCCGGGAAACACGCTGGCATCCGGCCGGCATTTCGTCGGGCGAGGGAGCCCCTCGGCATCAGCGGGGCCAGTGGTCTTACCGGCCCCGGCGGCGATGGTTCCCAGCGCCGCCAGGAGCACGTGCCGGCGGGACCCGCCGGTTGCGAGAATTCTGGCAATCGCATCAAGTCGGGGTTCGCGCATCGATACCGCTCCGCACCTTGACGGCGCGACCTGAACGGAAGCAAGTCGCTTATCTGAGAACATTATAGTGTACACATTCTAACAGGTGCACGCCCGCATCGGTATGACCTCGCGCGCATACCACAACGCGCCCGGGCCGGACCCCAGGCGCGCTGCATTGAGGTGATATTGACGAGGCTGGTTACCGTCTGCCGGCCGATAGTCCGCCCGGTAGCACGGCCTCCGGCGCGGTCGCGGTGGCTTCGTGCTGCCACGGGGTGCCGAGGATGGGCAGCAGGTAGCGGTCGAGGCCCCAGTAGCCGGCGACTTTCCACGCCAGGACGAGGAAGACGGCCAGGCCGAACAGGACGGGGTTGGTCGAGGCCGAGCCGGCCAACATGAAGCTGAAGTTCATCAGCGTGCCGAAGAAGGCGGCGATGCCGACCAACGCCCCGACGATGAGGCCGATGCCGATCAGCACTTCGCCGACCGCGACCAGCTTGGCGAACCACGTGTACCAGCCGTTATCCAGCATGTACTGCAGGAACTGGCGGAACCAGTCGTAGGTGATGGGGGCGCGGCCCCCTTCGGGGATCGCGGCGGCGTTCGTCCAGTACCCCTGCAGCGAGGCGCCGCCGTCCATCCAGCCGGGGTCGGTGACTTTGTGCAGGCCGGCGGTCAGCCACTCGCGGCCGACGAAGAAACGCACCGGCAGCCAGAAGAGCGCCACGAAAACATTGCCCAGCAGCAGCCGCCAGATGAGCGGGTCCTGCACCTGCCCTGGCGTGACTTCGCCATTGCCGAGACGCATGGTGATGCCCTGCGCGGGCAGGGTGGTGGCCTGCCGCCAGCCAGCGAACAGGATGAGCGCGATCATTAGGTAGGTGATGATGGGCGACGAGACCCATTCCTCAGCGTTCCAGAGCGGCATGGAGAACATGCCGTCAGCAAACAGCCAGTTCAGGATGATGAAGAGCACGACGCTGGCGGCGGTGATGGCCCAGGTCTGCTCCTTCGTAATAACAAACGATGTGCGCCGGCCCATGTCATCCTCCTGCTCCGACTGCCGGTCCATTTCCTGCTCATGAGGATATGCGCGGCGGGCTGGAGCCACCCGCGATGCCGGGGTAGTGCGTCCCACCCACTGGGGTAGGACGCACGGGATGTGCCGAGAGGCCGGGTGTTTGGCTACACCCCGGAGGAGAGGCGCAGGCCGGGGATATCCACCTGGGTGGTGTAGAGCGAGCCGGTGGCGACATCGGTGATGACGACCGTGCGTCGGTCGGCGCCGCCAAAGGCGATATTGGTCACGCTCTGGCCGGGGACGGGGATTTCGCCGGCCAGCGAGCCATTCGGCGCGAAGATGACCACGCGGCCGCCACCGTAGTACGCCACGTACAGGTTGCCCGCTTCATCGAACGCCATGCCGTCCGGGCCGCCGGCGGGCAACTCGTCGTCCGAGGTCGGAGCGCTGCCGTCGGCGCGGAAGGGCGGCATGGTGGCGAAGACCTCGCGCGGGCCGATGGTTCCGTCAGGCGCAATGGCGTAGCGCAAGATGTGGTTTGGGATTGTCTCGGCGAGGTAGACGGCGTCGCCTGAGGGGCTGACGGCGACCCCGTTGGGAAACTGCAGCCCGCTGTCGATCTGCTCCAGCGCGCCATCGGGAACGTAGCGATAGACGCCGCCGATGGGGTTG
>JASGGF010000177.1:0-10065 GCA_047605145.1 Thermomicrobiales bacterium
TGTACTTGTCGATGTACGGTTGCAGCGGCTCCACGATCCCCTGCGTCACCACGTCGGCCATCCAGGCCGGCACGACGTCGATCACATCGAGCGCGCCGGTGCCGGCTATGTGCTCCTGCACCATCGTCGGGAACAGCTCGGAGAACGGCTTGTCCACCACGTTGACGGTGATGCCGGTGAGTTCCTGCCACTTCGGGCCGGAGAAGACCTTCGGCCCTTCCGCCATCAGGCCGGCCTCAGAGAGGTAGTTGAGCGTCACGCCGGAGTACTGCTTCGCCGCCGCCACGGCGGCTTCGGCGGAGTCGCCCGTCTCCTGCAGCACCTTCTGCGCCGCCGCGACGGCGTCCGGGTTGCTCAGGTTGCTGAAGGGCGCGGCCTTGACCGGGGCCAGGCGTCCTGCCAGCGGCAGCGCCGCCGCGCCGGCCACCCCTTGCAGCAGGCGGCGGCGGTCCAACCGGGCCTGTGCTGCGGCCAGCGAGCGTTGCAGCATCCAGTCGTCGTTCCGGGCCATTGGCGTCTTCCTCCTCATGATGACGTGCGTTCGTCCGCGCGTGAGAGGACACCGGCGCCACATCGCGCCGGGCCAGGTGACGGGATTCGTTGTCTGGCAGGCTGGCGATGCACCGCAACGTGCACGTGATCGGGCTCTGCACAGACACATGGTTCCGCCACTCAGGTGCTGTGATCCTAACACCGCGAGATGTGCTGTCAAGCGCTCTGGTTGACCGGTAGACCGGCTCGGCTTCGTGGCGGGCGCCGGGAGCGTGCGCTATGCTGCGCTGGTTCTGGACTGGAACCGCCATCGACCATTTCCGTGCACGTTTCCCGGCGCACGACGATGCTGCGAACCGTCCGCTTGCGCAGCCGCAGTAGGGCGAACTGCCCCGGGCGGCGCTCAGGGAAGGAGGCCCGGTCGAATCGTTGACGGCCCCGCCCGGGTCACTGGTGATCCGGCAACGCAATGGTTGCGGAGGTATTGATGAGCCGATTCATCCGGTTGTTTGCGGTCTTTTCGTTGGTCATGATGGCCGGTTTCAGCATTTTCGCTGGCCAGGCATCGGCCCAGGATGACGATATTCGCATCGTCATCGTCTCCCACGGGCAGGCGTCTGACCCGTTCTGGTCGGTGGTGCAGAACGGCGCCGCGCAGGCCGCCGAGGACATGGGCGTCACGGTCGAGTACCAGGCGCCTGGCACCTTCGACATGGTCGCCATGGCGCAGTTGATCGACGCCGCCGTGGCCTCCAACCCGGATGGCCTGATCGTCTCCATCCCTGACGCCGAGGCGCTTGGCCCCTCCATCGAGGCCGCCGTTGCCGCTGGCATCCCGGTCATCTCCATGAACTCTGGTTCGGACGTGGCCGCTGATCTGGGCATCCTGAACCACGTTGGCCAGACCGAGTACGAGGCCGGCCTGGGCGGCGGGCAGCGCATGGCGGAAGCCGGCGCGACCAAGGCGCTCTGCGTGAACCAGGAAGTCGGCAACTCGGCGCTGGATGACCGCTGCCGCGGCTTCACCGACGCCATGACCGAGGCCGGCGGTTCCGTCGAAGTCCTCGCCATCGAGCTGTCCGACCCGACCGGCGCCCAGCAGTCCATCGAGGCTGCGCTAACCGCCGATCCGGAGATCAACGCCGTCTTCACCCTGGGCCCGACCGGCGCTGCGCCGGCCATGGCCGCCCTCGATTCGCTGGGCAAGACCGGCCAGATCAACCTCGCCACCTTCGACCTCTCGCCTGAGGTGCTCGAAGCGATCCGCGACGGCAACATGCTCTTCGCCATCGACCAGCAGCAGTACCTGCAGGGCTACCTGCCGGTCGTGCTGCTCACCCTTTACGCGAAGAACCTGAACACGGTCGCCAACCCGGTCATCATGACCGGCCCCGGCTTCGTTACCCAGGACAACGCTGAGCGCGTCATCGCGCTGTCGGAAGCTGGCACCCGCTTGATTCGCGCTGGCCGGCCGGGGGCTCGCCCGCTGCCGGCCAACCCTCACTGCTCAAACTGAAAGCGAGCGTCATGTCGGCCAACGCTGCCCCACAGGACTCGTCCAGCATCCGCACGACCGCCCGGAGCCGGGATATTTCGCTCTGGCGGCGTTTCCTGCTGCGGCCGGAAGTGGGCGCGGTCTTCGGGGCCATCATCGTCTGGGGCGTGTTCGCCGCGCTAGCCTGGAACCGGGGCTTCGTCTCGTGGCGCGGTACGGCCACGTACATGGAGGTGGCCGCGCAACTCGGTATCCTGGCGGTCGCGGTCGCCCTGCTCATGATCGCCGGGGAGTTCGACCTCTCGGTCGGCTCGATGATCGGCGCGTGCAGCGTCATCGCGGCGCTGGTGCCGACGGAGTTTGGCGTCAGCTTCTGGTGGGGCATTCTTGCTGCGCTAGTGTTCGCCCTTGTGGTGGGATTTCTGAATGGCCTGATCGTTATTCGGACTGGCTTACCCTCGTTTATCGTGACATTGGCTTCCCTGTTCATCATCCGTGGCGTCACCGTTGGCGTAACGCGCCTGATCACCGGGCGCACACAGGTCGGCGGGCTACAGAAATTGCCAGGCTTCGATACGGCGTCTGCTGTTTTTGCGACCGATATTCCGCTCTTTGGGGCGGCATTCCCCATTTCAATCGTGTGGTGGCTGGTGGTCGCGGCCATCGGCACCTGGGTGCTGATGCGCACGCGGTTCGGCAACTGGATCTTCGCGGTCGGCGGCAACGCCGTCGCCGCGCGCATGGTTGGCGTGCCGGTGACGCGCGTGAAGATCTCGCTGTTCATGACCACCGCAGTGGCTGCCTGGCTGGTGGCGATGATCGAGGTCACCAACTCCCGCAGCGCCGATGTGCTGCGTGGGGAGCAGCGCGAGTTCTACGCCATCATCGCGGCGGTCATCGGCGGCGTGCTGCTGACCGGCGGGTACGGCACTGTCATCGGCGCGGTGCTGGGCGCCCTCATTTACGGCATGGTGCGGCAGGGCGTTGTCTTCGCCGGCATCGATGCCGACTGGGTCTCCGCCGTGCTCGGCGCGATGCTGCTGATCGCCGTGCTGGTCAATCGCTACGTGCGCCAGCGCGCGCTGGGAGTTCGCGGATGAGCCAGACTGCCGCCAACCCGAACCCGACGCTTCCCCTGCCGCCACCCGGCAGCGAACTGCTGGCGCTGGACAACGCCTCCAAGTACTTCGGCACCGTCATCGCGCTCGAAGACGTCTCGATGAACCTGCTGGCGGGCGAGGTGCACGCCCTGCTGGGTGACAATGGCGCCGGCAAATCGACGCTGATCAAGATCCTCTCCGGCGTTTACCAGCCGGACAAGGGGCGCTACGTCGTCGATGGGCAGGAGGTCCATTTCTCCTCCCCGCGCGATGCGCTGGCGCGCGGCATCGCCACGGTCTATCAGGATTTGGCGATGATCCCGCTGATGGGTATCTCGCGCAATTTCTTCCTCGGGCAGGAACCCACGAAAGGGTTTGGTCCGTTCCGCCGTTTCGACCTGCAACGCGCCAATGAGATCACCCGCGAAGAGCTGCACAAGATGGGGATCGAAATCCGCGATCCCGAGCACGCGGTGGGGGCGCTCTCCGGCGGCGAGCGGCAATCGGTGGCCATCGCCCGCGCCGTCTACTTTGGCGCACGGGTGCTGATTCTGGACGAGCCGACTGCCGCGCTGGGCGTGAAGGAAGCGGCGGTCGTGCTGCGCTACATTGCGCAGGCGCGCGCGCGCGGCCTCGGCGTGATCTTCATCACCCACAACGTCCACCACGCCTACCCCATCGCTGACCGCTTCACCATCCTCAACCGGGGGCGCTCCTACGGCACCTTCGAGAAGAAGGATGTGACGCGCGAAGAGGTGGTGCAGATGATGGCCGGCGGCGAGGCGCTGGAAGAGCTGGGGCACGAGCTGGAAGAGTTCGCCCGGCGCGATGCCAGCCACACCAGCGCCCACCGGCAGGAGGCCGCCGCCACCGAAGCGGAAATGGGCGAAGGGTTCAAGCGCGAGGGAATCGAGGCGCAGCGGGGCGCGACCGCTGCACGGGAGTAGGCAGCCGGTCGCCCGGCAGATGAGGGAACAGCACCACCATGTCGCCAATTCGGGTTGCCAATGCGCCAGTTTCGTGGGGAGCCATCCTGTTTGCCGGCTTCGGCGAGGATGAGCACGGGTACCGGCAGGTCATGGACGAAATCGCCGAAACCGGCTACGCCGGCACGGAGCTCGGGGACTACGGCTTCTTCCCCACCGACCCGGAGAAGCTGCAGGCGGAGCTGGACGCGCGCAACCTGGCGATGCTCGGCGCGTACGTGCCCCACCACCTGCGCGACGGCGTGGGCTTCGAGGAGGATCTGGCGCAGGCGCTGACCGTGGCCCGGCTGCTGAAGGCGGTTGCTCCCGATCAGGATCCGAAGATGGGCCCGTTCATCGTCATTGCCGATGTCAACGGCACCGACCCGACTCGCAGCCTCAACGCCGGCCGGATCACGCCAGAGATGAGCCTGCCGGAGGAAGACTGGGCGGGCTACGCCAGCCGCGTCGAGCAGGTGGCTCGCGCCGTGCGCGAGGAGACGGGCTTGCGCTCCGTCTTCCACCCGCACTCGGCGGGCTGGGTCGAGACCCCGTGGGAGATCGACCGCTTGCTGGCGGAAACCGACCCGGAGGTGGTCGGCATCGTTTTCGACACCGGCCACTACTCCTTTGGCGCCGGTGACGATGGGCCAACAGTGCTCGAGGCCATGGACAAGTGGCAGGACCGCATCTGGTACATCCATTTCAAGGACTGCCACCCCGAGATCGCCCGGCAATCGCGCGAGCAGGGCTGGGACTACGTGGAGTCGATCAAGCAAGGCGTCTTCTCCGAGCTTGGGCAGGGCGGCGTCGACTTCCCCGGCGTGGTCGCATGGCTGCACGACCACGGCTACGACGGTTGGTCGGTGGTGGAGCAGGACGTCCTCCCCGGCATGGGCACCCCGAAGGAGAGCGCCCGTCGCAACCGCGAGTACCTGGCCTCACTGGGGCTGTAGTTTCTGATTGCACCACGAAGGTGAAGCGGCGCCGTGCCATGTGCAGTTGGTAAGAACCTGCTGTAGGTGGCACGGCGCCGCTGTGTTGCTCGGTCATTGGGCGCCTAAGGATCCAGTGGCGCCACCGAAAAAATGCGTAGAACTACCCATGCCGGGGTACTCGCTCCTCTCCATACTGCAGGGCAGGCAGGTCGAGCCAGTCGCGGTTGGGAGGAATGGGCGTGGATGCAGAGCGATTTGATGACATCCTCCGGCAATGGGGTAGGAGCCGTCGCCCAATTCTCGGCGCGGGGCTCGGCTCGTTGCTGAGCCTGGCCGGTGTATCACTGGTCGAGGCGAAGAAGAAGAAAAAGAAGAAGCGAAAGAAGAAAGCGACGACGCCGGTCGCTTGCACGCAATCCTGTTCCGGCAAGACGTGTGGCGACGACGGGTGTGGTGGCAGTTGCGGCGCCTGCGGCCCTTGCCAGACCTGCCAGAACGGGCAATGCGTGGAGCAGCCAAATGGCGCCACGTGCGGGACAAACCGCACCTGCCTGAGCGGGCAATGCCTCTGCGCATCGGGCCTCCGGCCGTGCAATGGCGGCTGTTGCGAATCCTGCGCGTACAACGGCATGGTCGCATTCTTTTGCGTGTCCCCAACCTGTCCTGCCAACTCTGACGAGCGAGGGGATTGCGCGCTGGGACCTGGCAAGTGTTGCCAATGCAAGGCCAATGATCAGACGTTATGCAACGGCGCGTGTGTGAACCGATGCACAGGCCTGAGCCGGCTCAACGATGCCTGCCAATGCGTGAGTCCTTAGGGAGTTGGGGGGAATGCCAGAACGCGACGAGGCTATTTCCATCGAAGACCTGCGCGCAGACGACGAGGCGGCGATCGACCAGATCGCCGCGCTCCTGCTGGAAGCGTTCCCCGGCTGGCAGTCCGGGCTGGAGGAGGCGCGCGAGGAAGTGCGCGAGTCGTTCGGCGAGGACCACCTCAGCCTCGTCGCGCGCGATGGCGCGCAGGTGCTCGGCTGGATCGGCGCCATCCATGAGTACGACTACGCGTGGGAGTTGCACCCGCTGGCCGTGATAGCGGAGGCGCGCGGGCGGGGCGTCGGCACGGCGCTGGTGGGGGCGCTGGAGGCGCGGCTGCGCGCCCTCGGCGCCCTGACCGTCTACCTTGGTTCCGATGACGACGGCGACACGCCCGGCACCAGCCTGTGGGGCGCCGACCTCTACCCGGACCCTCTCGCCCACGCCGCCGCCATCGAGGTCATTGACCACCCGGTGAGCTTCTATCGCCGCCACGGCTACACCGTCATCGGCGTCATCCCGGACGCCAACGGCCCCGGCAAGCCGGATATCCTCATGGGCAAGCGCCTGGCGCCGTAAGCAGCTGGCGGCCGTAACGCAGGGCGTTTACCCCTTCTCCGCCCCAATCGTCAGCCCGGCGATGAAGTACCGCTGCAGCGTGAAGTACACGATCAGCGTCGGCAGCGCCACGAACATGGAGGCTGCGGCGATGAGGTTGTCATTCGTGAAGAACTCGCCCCCGAGGTTCGCCAGTGACGAGGTGATCGGACGGTCGGCTCCCTGTTGTTCCAGCACTACGGCCCAGAAGAAATCGTTGTAGATCCAGGTGAACTCCAGCGTCGCCAATGCCGCCAGCGCCGGCAGCGTCAGCGGCATGATGATCTGCCAGTACTGCTTCCAGACCCCGGCGCCATCCATGCGCGCCGCCTCGTTCAGCGACTTCGGCAGCAGTTTCATGTAGTTGCTGAGCACGAAGGTGCAGAATCCGCTCTGGAACGCGATGTGAATCAGGATGATCCCCAGCGCGCTCCCGTTCAGCTTCCCCGAGTTTGACAGCCAGTCTGGCAGCGGCACCCGGTTGTAGAACTGGAACAGGGGCTGGATGATGATCTGCTGCGGCAACAGGTTGCCGGCGGTGAAGATCGAGAGCAGCAGGATGTTGAACCGCCACGAGTAGCGGCTGCACACGAACGCCACCATGCTGGAGAAGAAGAGGGTGACCAGCAGCGCGGGCACGAGGATGACCGCCGTGTTCCAGTACTTGCGCGCGATATCGCCCTGATCCCAGGCGGCGCGGTAGTTGTCCAGCGTCAGGGTGTTGGGCCACGAGAAGAAGCCGTCGCGCACCGTATCGGTGTAGGGGCGCACCGAGGCGAAGATGGCCCCGGCGATGGGCACGATCCAGACGAACGCCGTCAGCGACACGAACACGTAGAGCAGAATGCGCCCGATGGTGATCGGCTTGCGGCGCTTCGGTAGGGCGGTCGTGCTGGCGCTCATGAATCTGCGCCCTCCTGGGTGTTGCGGTAGTGATTCGTTACGTACCAGATCACGAACCCGAAACAGAGGATGAACAGGATCGTGGCGTACGCCGAGCCGCGCCCTACGTTGCCGCCGCCCTCGCCCAGCAGGTTGTTCGTAGTCAGGATGGAGAGCACTTCGGTTTTCCGCGGGGTGTTCAGCACGTAGATGATGTCGAACGCGCGCAACGCCTCGATCACGGTAATCACCGCCACCACCACGTTGATCGGTTTCAGCGACGGGAAGACCACATTGCGGAAGGTCTGCCACTCGTTGCTGCCGTCCAGCATCGCCGCTTCCCGCAGCGAGCTGTCCACCCCTTTCAGCCCGGCCATGTACAGCACCATGATGTACCCGGTGTGCCGCCACGCGATCGCCACCAGAATGGCCACGAAGTTCCACGAGACGCCGTAGGTGGGGCCAAACGGAATCATGAACTTCTGGTTGCCGATCCAGTCGACTGGCTTGCCGCCCCCGAAGATCAGGGTCGCCAGGCCATTCTCCGGCGAGTAGATCACGCTCTGCCACATGAAGCCGACCACCGCCAGCGAGAGCACGACCGGCGTGAAGAAAACGCCCTGGTAGAAGCGTGTGCCGCGCACATCGCGATCCAGCAGGTACGCCAGGCCGATGCCGAGCGCCGTCGGCCCAATGAACAGGAAGATCAGGAGGACGGTGTTATTGATCAGCGCCTGAAAGAAGTTCTTCTGGAAGACCGTGAAGATCTGGACGTAGTTCTGAAATCCAACCCAATGGATATCGTCGAGGCGAATGCCCTTCCAGTCCGTGAAGGAGAGGATGATCGAGAGGATCGTCGGGATCCAGACCAGCGCCACGTGCAGGATGGTCGGGATGCCGGCCATCGCCGCCACCACCCAGACATCGCGCCCGTCGAACTGGCGCAGGCGGCGCGCGGGCGTCGTAGACACGGGTTGTTCGAGATGCGCTGCCTGGGCCTGCTCAACCATCGCCACGGCTGATCCCTCGATCCCGGCGCCCGCACCGTTGCGGGCGTCAGGCGGACGCCACGCGCCGGGGCGAACCCCGGCGCGCGGGCGTGACGATGCGTTAGCTGGCGAAGATCACCTCGGCCTGGGCCTGCATGTCTTCGAGGATGCTGTCGATGGTGGAGGGATCGGCGAGGAAGTCCGCGAACGCCTGCCCGGCGACATTGGAGGCGAACTCCGGGCTGGTGTCGCGGTCGAGGAACTGCGTCACCGACTTGGCGGCCGCGACGGCCTCCAGCCCCTTGATTTGCAACGGGGTGAAGAGCGACTGGTCGATGTCCGATGCCGCGCCGATCACGCTCGGGTTGACCTTCAGGAACGCTTCCTGCGCGTCGGCGCTGCCGATGAAGAGGAGGAGTTCCTTCGCGGCCTCGGGGTTCTTCGGGTTGGCGGCCATCATCCAGCCGTCAATCGGGGCCTCGATGGTGTCGGTCCCGAACTCCGGGTTCAGTTCCGGCCACGGGAAGAAGTCGAGGTCGGAGGTGTCGCCGTCCGGGAAGACCTCGCCGATGAAGTTGCCGATGGTCATCATCCCGGCCTCGCCGTTGACGATGGCGGCAGCGGCCTCTTCCCACGTGCGGCCGTTCGGGTTCTCCTGATGCAGCGGCAGCAACGCTTCCCACTCGGTGAAAACGTTCTTGACCCGGTCGTCGGTCCAGCTCTCTTTGCCGGCCATCAGGTCCATGTGGAACTGGTAGCCATTGAGGCGGAAGTTGAGCTGGTCGAAGGTGCCCATTGCGGGCCAGCGGCCATCGTTGCCGAAGGCGAACGGGGTGATGCCCGCAGCCAGCATGGCGTCGCCGAGTGCCACCAGTTCATCCTTCGTGGTGGGCGGCGTCCAGCCGTTCGCCTCGAAGACGCTGGGCTTGTAGTGGATGCCCCAGCAGTAATACGTCCACGGCACGAAGTACATCTGACCATCGTGCCCGGTCGAGGCCAGCTTGAACCCCTCCGACATCGTGTCGTTCAGGCCAGCCTCCCAGACATCGTCAATCGGACCGAGCAGGCCCTGATCCGCGAAGTACTGCATGCGGTAGCCGGCAAACCACGGGATGACGTCGTCCGGGTTCTGGAGATACGTGGTGATGTTCTCCTGAAACGTGTTGTGGTCAACCTCGTTCAGGGCGATGGTGACGTTCTTGTTCGGGAAGGCGTCCATGGCGGCGTGCACCGCCTTCTTCGGCAGGTCGTTCGAGTAGTTCGACCCGACCGTCAGGTTGCCAGAGGCCTTCCCGATCTCTACTTGCGCGCTGGCCAGCCATGAGGGCAGCGCCAGCCCGGCCGCTGCGGCGCCGGCGGCGCCTTTCAACAACCCGCGCCGGTTCAGACGATACCCGTGGCCGGATGGACTGGGGGAGAGACGGCTCATGCGCGTGGACATACACACCTCATCGTTGCAGCGACCTGCGGCGCCAATGGCGCAGGTGACCGTTATCTGAAGTCATCAGACCGGGCTAGGATATGCCGTGGGTTATCGGGCGTCAATTACGAAATGTTGATACAGGGCGACAGACGGCCCCCCGGCGAGCGTATCGCGCCGGAATCATGGCGCGTTTGCGCTACGCCGGAATGCCCACTGTCAGGATCATCTGCGGCGCGATGCCGCTCTCAATCGCCGAGATCGCGGCGCTGGCTTCCGGCTGGCCGGGCAGCACGAAGGTCAGCGTGCCGTCGCCGTACACCGAACCCGTGACATCCACCGCCGTGATGCCGTCCGGCTCCACGCGCTCGAAC
>JASGGF010000178.1:0-10039 GCA_047605145.1 Thermomicrobiales bacterium
TGGGAGGGGAGAGCTCACTCGGCCCCTCGGGACTGTACGTACACTATATCCGGACAGAATCGGCCTGTCAAGGGGTCATCGCGAAACGCATCGTAGCCGATGCGCAAATCGCCCGGTTTGCCCTCACGCCCGCCCTCGGATAGCATCCGGCGGTTGACCGCATCGTACGAGGAGGTACCCGTTGTCCACGACGACAGATCCGCTGGCCCGCCGCCAGTTTGGCAGCACCCCACTCATGGTGCCCCCCATCGCCATCGGCTGCGCGCCGCTCGGCAACATGGGCGCCACCTTCGGCTACGACGTCACCACCGAAGACGCCGTCGCCACCATCCTTCGTGCGCTCGATAGCCCCATCCCCTACATCGACACCGCCGCCCTCTACGGCGACGGCGAGAGCGAGCGCCGCGTCGGCCTCGCGCTCAAGGAGGCGGGCGGCCTGCCGGAAGGCGCCGTGCTCCAGACCAAGGAAGGGCGCGACCCCCGCGATAACAACTACCGGGGCGACACCGTCAAGTGGCGCATGGAGCGCTCACTGGAGTTGCTCGGCGTCGATCACATCGACGTCGTCTACCTGCACGACCACGAGTGGACCACCTTCGAGGAGGCGATGGCCCCCGGCGGCCCGGTCGAGGTGCTGCGCGGCTTTCAGGAGCAGGGCGTCTTCGACTACCTCGGCATCGCCGGCGGCCCCATCCCGGAGCAGATGCGCCTGCTGGAGACCGGCCTCTTCGACGCCGTCATCCACCACAACCGCTATACGCTGCTGAACCGCTCCGCCGAACCGCTGATCGACGCCGCCCACGCGCGCGGCATGGCCGTCCTCAACGCCGCGCCGTACGGCTCCGGCATGCTGGTCAAGGGCCCGGACGCCTACCCCCGCTACGCCTATCAGGAAGCCTCGCCGGAGATGGTGGACCGCGTCCGCCAGTACGCCGCCATTGCCGCCCACTACGAGGTTCCCCTCGCGGCCGTCGCGCTGCAGTTCTCCACCCGCGACCCGCGCCAGGCGGTCACCATCGTCGGCATGAGCCGCCCCTCCCGCATTGACGACACCCTGCGCTACCTGACCACGCCCATCCCGGACGCGCTCTGGGAGGAAATCGCCCCCATCCCCTTCGACATGGACGACCCCGAGGTCAACCGCTACAAGTAGTGGTTGCGCGCCAACCCAAACCCGGCGGCGGCATTGGCGCCGCCGGGTCCTGCTTTCCCTACACCAACCTGATCCGCGAGCGGAACGGCTCCCGCCCCCGCACTCCCAGCGCCGCGCGGTATAGCGACCCCGCGCCCTCGCCGTCCTCCACCCGGTTCGTGCCGCCCGCCAGCGTCACGTAGGCGTCGGCGTAGTCCGGCCCGCCGAAGGTGAGGCTGGAGACCTTACGCGCCGGAAAGGGCACGCGGCCCAGCAGCTCGCCATCGGGCGAGTAATGGAAGAGCGCGCCGCCGTCCCAGCGCCCCGACCAGATATCGCCGCTCTCATCCAGCGCCATCCCGTCCGGCACGCCCTCGCCCTCGGGGACCTGCACCACCACCGCTTCGAACGCAATCTCGCCGGTCGCGCGGTCGTAGCGGTAGCGGCTGATCGTCCGCGCCGTCGAGTTCGTGTGGTACATCGCCGTCAGGTCCGGCGTGAAATCCATGCCGTTGGAGACCCCCGCCTCCTCCAGCAGCAGCGTCAGCGCGCCGTCCGGGTCCAGCCGGTACAGGTGGCCGCTGCGCTCGCCATCCGGCATTGTCCCGGCGAACACCCGCCCCTCCGGGTCCGCGATCACATCGTTGAAGCGTGTGCCCCGCTCCGCCGGAATCTCCGCGATGATCTCGCGCTCGGCGCCCGTCTCCGGGTTCCACGTCCAGATGCGCCCCCGCTCTCCAAAGAAGAGCAGGTCGCCATCCGCCTGCACCGTGAACCCGCCAATCTGTCCCTCGCCCTGATAGACCGGCGCGTAGCTCCCCACCGCCGCGTCAAAGCGGTACAGCCGTCCCGCCGGGATATCGAGCCAGAAGAGCGCGCCCAGATCCTCGTGCCACAACGGCCCCTCGGTCGTGTCGCAGCGTTCATCGGCAATCAGCTCCAGCGGAGCGTTGTACGTCGCCATCGTGGCTACCCTCTCCTCATTCCTCTGCAACACCCCGAACCCAAAGCCGCGAAGTCAGCGTGCCCGGAGGTCGCCGCCCGCCACGGGTGCAACATCGATCACCCCGGCTCCCGCGCGCCACAAGCCTGCCAGCAATCCCCCGTCCGCAAGAGTTGGCAGCCTTGGCAGCCTTACCGGTCTCCTGCCCCGAAAACCCAGGCTTGCAGTTTGCCCCATCCTGCCGTATGATGCGCGCCATGAGCGACCTGATGCGCCCCACCATGACCAGCGGCAAGTCCATGATCTCGATTATCGAGATTATTAAGAAGACTACCCTGCCTGCCGGTCCGGAGGGACGCGACTGAGTCGCTGACCACTGAAACGGATCGGCAGGCGGGAGCAGCAATGCTCCCGCCTTTTTGTGCGTCGCAAACGAAACCGAGGGCTGGCACGATGATCGTCATGAAGTTTGGGGGCACCTCCGTTGGGGACGCCGTGCGCGTTCACCAGGTCGCCGCCATCGTCGAGGCCCAGCCCCAACCCCGGGCGGCGGTCGTTTCGGCTGCCTCGGGGGTGACGAACCTGCTGTTGGACGCCGCCCGCGCCGCCGCTGCCGACGGCGAGGCCTTCTCCTCGCAGTTGGCGGGCGAGATCAGGGCCCGCCACGAGGCCATCGCCAATTCCATCGAAGTCGACAACGAGCGCGTCGCCGCACTGGCCGCGCTCGATCAGCTTCACGCGGCGCTCGATGACGCGCTCGCCAGCGTCGCCCGCGCCGGCGAACTCTCCGCCCGCGATTCCGACCGCATCGTCGCCACCGGCGAAAAGGCGATGAGCGTGCTCCTCGCCGCCATCCTGCGCTCGCGCGGCACGGCGGCGGCGCACGTCTGGGCCGACACCGTCATCGCCACCGACGACCGCCACGGCAGCGCCCGCCCCCAGCGCGAGCGCACCCGCGAGCTGGCGGGTCAGAATGTCTGGCCTCACCTGAACCTCAATGAGACCGTCGTCTTCACCGGGTTTATCGGCCACGCGCCGGACGGCTCCACCACCACCCTCGGGCGCGGCGGTTCCGACTATTCCGCCACCCTGCTTGGCGCCGCGTTGGACGCCGACGAGGTCCAGATCTGGACAGATGTCCCCGGCGTGCTCTCCGCCGATCCCCGGCAGGTCACCGATGCCCGCGTCGTGCCCGGCATCTCCTACGACGAAGCACAGGAGCTGGCCCACTTCGGCGCCAAGGTCCTGCACCCGCGCACCATCCGCCCGGCCGTCTCGCTCGGCATCCCGGTGCGCATTCTTTCCACCTTCGCGCCGGAGGAACCCGGCACGCTGGTCACCCGCGAAACCCCGGCGGACAACATCAAGGCTGTCACCGCGCTGGGGAACCTGATGCTGCTCACGGTTGATGTCCCGGAACTGGAGGATCTCGCGGCGGCGTCGGCTGCCGTCTTCGGCGCGCTGCATGACGACCGCATCGAGGTTGTCGCCGCGTCGCAGGCGTCATCCCGCCGCCGCATGACCTATCTCGTCGATGCCACCGGGCAGGGCGGCTGCGCCCGTGTCCGCCAGCGCATGGCCGAAGCGCTCGACCTCGCGCACCTCGATGCCGACGTCGCCTGCGACGACGACGTGGCGCTGGTCGCCGCCGTCGGCGCCGGCGCCGCCGCGATCCCGCAGGCGCTCTCGCAGTTGCTGGCCGTGCTCGGCCGCGCCGGCATCCCTGTGCTGGCCACCAGCCAGCAGGTGACCAACGTGGCCATGACCGCCGCCGTCTTCGCCAAGGACGCCGCCAAGGCCGTGCAGGCGCTCCACGACGCCTTCATCAAGCCGCAGGTCGCCTCCGCGCGCGGCAAGCGCCCGCGCCGCGCGGACATGCTCTCGGAAAGCTTGCGCGTCGGGTAGCCGCCAGCGCAAGTGATTCGAGGTGGCGGCGCCTCCCGCGTGATGTCCCGCGCTTGTCGAAGGACCTCAGCCGCGTCGAACACAAGCGTCGATGACGCCACCCAGTCTCGCTACAGGAAGAATCCCCCGCGGTTGGCGGGGCACAGCAACCGATCATCTTGCCGCCAATGCAGGCGGCCAAAGGGGAAGGGAACCATGTCCAACGAGCAGAAGATTCCCGTCGCCGTCCTTGGCGCCACGGGCAGTGTCGGCCAGCGCTTCGTTCAGCTGCTGGCCGATCACCCATGGTTCGAGCTGGCCGAAGTCGTCGCCTCGGACCGCTCTGCCGGCCAGCAGTACGCCGAGGCCACCGACTGGCGCCTCAGCGCCGATATGCCCGCCGGAGCACGCGGCCTCGAGGTCAAGGACTATTCCTCCGAGCTGAACAGCCCCGTTGTCTTCTCGGCGCTGCCCGGCGAAGTCGCTGAGGAGATTGAACAGCGCATGGCCCGCGAGGGGCGCGCGCTCTTCTCCAACACCTCGTTCCACCGCATGACGCCGGACGTCCCGCTGATGATTCCGGAGGTCAACCCGGAGCACGCCGCCGCCATCAAGGTGCAACAACAGAACCGGGGCTGGAGCGGCTTCATCGTCACCAACCCGAACTGCTCCGCCATCCACCTCGTGCTCGCCCTCAAGCCGCTGCACGACGCCTTCGGCATCGATGCGCTGGCAGTCACCACCATGCAGGCCGTCTCCGGCGCCGGCTACCCCGGCGTGCCCTCGCTGGACATGATCGACAACGTGGTGCCCTTCATCAGCACCGAGGAAGAGAAAATGACCGAGGAGACGAAGAAGCTCCTCGGCGGCTTTGACGGCCAGTTCCAGCCCGCCGAGATCGTGATGACGGCGCACTGCAACCGCGTCCCCGTGCGCGATGGCCACACCGAGTGCGTCTCCATCCGCTTCAAGGAAAGCGCCACGCCGGAGCAGGCCGCCGAGGTGATGGCCGCCTTCCGGGCGCGGCCGCAGGAGCTGAATCTCCCATCCGCTCCGGAGCGCCCCATCGTCGTACGCACGGAGCGCAACCGCCCGCAGCCGAACCTCGACCGCGACGCCGAGAAAGGCATGGCGACGACGGTTGGCCGCGTCCGCGAATGCGCGCTGCTGGGCACGAAGTTCGTCTTGCTGGGCCACAACACGGTGCGCGGCGCCGCCGGGGCCAGCATCCTCAACGCTGAGCTGTTCAAGGTCGAGGGCCTCCTCCCCGTCTGATCCCGTCCCGACACCGCGAATGTGCTACGCGCGACGCCCGGCAATGATGCCGGGCGTCGTGGCTTGACACCCGCTTCGGCGCGTGCAATGCTTCGGCCCATGAATGATTCGGATACCGAACTATCAGGGAATCGAACCAATCTCGACAAGGAGGCAGACACCATCGCGCGGCAGCTCCCGGAGCTGTCGCGAGCCATGCATTGCGCCGTCGGTGAACTGAGCGCGGAGCTGCAGATTACGCCGGGTCAAGTCAAAGTGCTCCTGCACCTGTCCCGCAAGCCGCAGATGACGGTCGGTGAGATCGCCGACGCGCTCTCCGTCTCGATGCCCGCGGCCTCTGAGCTGGTTGACCGTCTGGTCGATGCCGGGCACGTTACGCGCGGCGCCGATCCTGCGGATCGCCGGCGGGTGCTGGTTAGCGCGGCCCCCGAAGCGGCGCGCATCACGAAGGAGCTGGTGCACTTGCGGCGGACGCAGGCGAAAAACGCCCTGCTCCGGCTCGAACCCCACGAACGCGCCTGCGCCAGCCGGGTGCTGGCGGCGCTCATCACTGAACTTGGCGCCGCCGAGGAGACCCGGCCCGCGCTCGCCCGCAAGCCCACCCGGCTGGCGTGATCGCTCCACAGAGAGGAACCCCATTCATGGCTGATACCCGAGCCGTGCCGCTCCCCACGCAGGAGGGGCCGCAGCGCAACCCCTGGCTCATCCTGCTCGTGCTCTGCGGCGCGGTCTTCATGCTGCTGCTGGACACCACCATCGTCAACGTGGCGCAGCAGAAGATCAAGATCGCGCTCGGCGCTGATCTCTCCGAAATCCAGTGGATCCTTGATAGCTACATCCTGGCCTACGCCGTCCTGATCCTCTCCTTCGGGCGGCTGGGTGACGTGTTCGGCCGCAAGAAGCTGTTCATCCTGGGCATGGGCATCTTCACGCTCGCCTCCGCGCTCTGCGCCGCCTCCACGCTCATCT
The DNA here is from genome assembly GCA_047605145.1 of Thermomicrobiales bacterium. Taxonomy (GTDB): domain Bacteria; phylum Chloroflexota; class Chloroflexia; order Thermomicrobiales; family UBA6265; genus JACCXM01. The sequence continues at coordinate 6,204 of JASGGF010000178.1, forward strand.
CGCAGGCCACCGGCATTCCGCCCGCCGCCGCCCTCATCGGGGCGCGCGTGCTGCAGGGCGTCGGCGGCGCCATGATGATGCCGCAGACCCTCTCGCTGATCACGGTCGCCTTCCCGCCGCAGCAGCGTGGCACGGCCATGGGTGTCTGGGGCAGCGTGGTGGCGCTCGGCGCGGTGCTCGGCCCGATCATCGGCGGCTGGCTGGTCACCAACTTCGCGTGGGAATGGGTCTTCCTCATCAACGTGCCCGTCGGCATCATCGCCATCCTCGGCACGCTGGCCATCGTCCCGGAATCGATCGATCCCTTCGCCAGCGGCCGCGTCGACTGGGGCGGCATTTTCTTCTCTGGCGCCGGCACCTTCGCGCTGGTCTACGCCGCCATCGAAGGCAACGCCTTCGGCTGGACCAGCCCGTTCATCCTCGGCATGTTCGCGCTCTCCATCATCCTGCTCGCCACCTTCGTCTGGTGGGAATCCCGCGTGGATGACCCGATGATGAAGCTGGAGCTGTTCGCCATCCGCAACTTCTCGGTTGCAAACGTGCTGGCGTTGGCCACCTCGTTCGGGATGCTCGGCGTCTTCTTCCCCATGACGGTGTTTCTGCAAGGCGCGCTCGGCCTCTCGCCGCTGGAAGCGGGCCTCGCCATGCTGCCGAACGGGCTGGTGCTGATGTTCGTCGCCCCCACCGCCGGACGCCTCTCGGACAAGATCGGCGCCCGCTGGATTCTGGTCACCGGGCTCTCGCTGATGGCGTTGGGCATTGTGGCGATGATCCGCCAGATCACCCCGGACGCCGACCAGTGGTCCTTCGTCCTGCCACTGACCATTACCGGCGTGGGCATGGGCATGACCTTCGCCCCGATGACCGCTACCGCCATGCGGCAAGTGCCCCCGCGCATCGCTGGTAGCGCCTCCGGCATCCTCAACACCACCCGCAATCTGGGGCAGGTGCTGGGCATTGCGGTGCTCGGTTCCATCCTGCAGTCCCGGTTGGGCGTGCACGCGGCGGAATCGCTCAGCCAGATCAGCGGCCTCGATCCTGATGTCGGCGCCACGCTGGGGGACCTGATCGCGACTGGCCGTGTGGAAGCGATCCCGGCGGCGCTGCCGGACACCGCCGCGAACCTGCTCCCCACAATTCTGGAGAGCGTGCGGCTCGCCTTCGCGTCCAGTCTGCACGAGACCTTCGCCATCGGCGCCATCACCTGCATCCTCGGCGCCGGCGTGGCGCTGTTGATCCAGAACCCGAAGCCGGGTGAAGTGACTTCCCGCCAGCGCCAACCGGAGCGCATCACCGAGGCGCTGCCGGCCGACTGATCCGGCGGCAAACGCCCTCGACAACATGGACCTGACGCGCTACGTTCGGGCGGGAGCAAGGTTGCTCCCGCCCGAACGCGTTCGCAGCGAGCAGGAGCAGCAATCGCCGATGGATATTCGCCTCGACGGCAAGAAGGCGCTGGTGACCGGAGCCAGCAGCGGGATCGGCAGCGGCATCGCCGTCGCGCTGGCCGAAGCCGGGGCGGACGTGGCGATCAACTACCGCTTCAACACCGCCGGCGCCGAAGCCACCGCCGCCGAGGTGCGCGCTCACGGCCGCCAGGCGCTGTTGCTCCCGGCCGATGTCGGCTACGAACAGCCAGTGGAAGCCATGTTCGCTGCCTTTGACGCGGCGTTCGGCGAGATCGATATCCTCGTCGCCAACGCGGGACACGGCTCGGCGGAAAAGCCGCTGCACGAAACCACGTGGGATGAATGGGACCGCCTGCTGCGCTCCAATCTGCACGGGCCGTTTCTGTGCGGACGGGCCACTGCGCAACGCATGGTGGCGCGCGGCGCCGGTGGCCGCATCATCAACATCTCATCGGTCCACGAGGAAGCGTGCAACACGCCGGACGGCGGTGGTCCCTACTGCGTCTCCAAGGGCGGCCTACGCAACCTGACCCGCGCCATGGCGCTGGAGCTTGGGCAGTACGGCATCACGGTGAACGATGTGGCGCCCGGCATGATCCTGACGCCGTTGAACGCCCGCGCGATGGTCGATCCGCAGTACCTCACCGACGCCGAGGCCCAGATAGCGGTACGCCGCGTCGGCCTGCCGGCGGACGTGGCGCACATGGTCGTCTTTCTCTGTTCGGAGCAGGCGTCCTACTGCAACGGAGGAACGTATCTGGTGGATGGTGGGTGGATGCTGGACTGGCCGCCAGTCTGACGGCCAGCCGCCCGCACCGGATCAGAGCCGCTGATACTCCTCAAGATCGAGCACGAACACCGTGGCGGCGGCCGCCGGCGCGCCGTCACCGCTGTCCTGTGGCGCCATGCCGGCGCGAGCAGACTGCTTGATCAGGTCCAGCACAAACTGCACCTGATCTTCCTCCGCGCCGATCATCAGCGTCGTGTTGCCACGGCGCAAAAAGCCGCCGGTGCTGGCGAGGCGCGTCGTGCGGAAATCCGCCTCCAGCAACGCATCGACCACTCCGTCGGCAACTTCATTCTGGATGACGGCGATAACCAGCTTCTTCATGCGCTCCGTGCCTCACAGATTCGCTAGCGCCGTGTCAGCAGGCCCAAACTGGCTGCTCTGGCGATTTGGTCAACCGATAGCCCGTGTGCGGGACACTGCCCAGGCTCATCGCCGCATGACCGATGTGCGCCACCATGTTACCGTGCTTCTGGCCCGCGTGGGGAGCGCTGGTGAAAGGAATTGCGCCCGGCATCGAGATACCCTTGCAGAATGACCGCTGCGGCCATCGCATCGACCTCGCCCCGCCGCACCTCACTCTTGCGTTGCTTCCGCCCGCCGGACCGCTCCCGCAGCGCCCGCTCGGCCACGGCGCTGGTCAGGCGCTCGTCCCAGAAGGTGACCTCGGCTGAGCCAGCCGCCGCCTCTTCGAGCTGCGCGGCAAACGCGCGGACGGCGGCAGCCTGCGGTCCCTCCCGGCCAGACAGCCCCATTGGCAACCCGATCACCAGCACTTTGGCGTTTTGCTGCCGCACAGCCTCCATGATGCGCTCCACGTCACCCGGGCCGCGCTCCACCATGCCCAGCGGCGACGCGATCAGGCCCAGTTCGTCGCCTATTGCCATTCCGATCCGTCGTTCGCCGGCGTCGATGCCCATGGCGCGCTGTCCGCGTTGCGTCATCCTTCGTCCTCAAATGTCACGCGGTCCAGGTTCTCCGGCACGGTGCGGATCAGCCAGCTGGGCGAGATCTCCACAGTAGCCGCCGCCAGAGCCGGGTCCTTGAGCAGGACCGCCTGCGCCTCCGCCGCGCTCAACCCCTTGATGGACGCGGCGAGCTGCGCCTGCTGCGTGGGGTCCAGTGTCATGCGCGCTTCGGCGTCCGCCGAAATCTCCATGCGCACGCCCCGCTCGTCGGTCTGCAGCACGACCGGGTCGTTGACCCGGATGTCCTTGGGCAGGATCGTGTAATTCGCCGGCGCGTTCGCCGCCAGTTCCGTCGCCAGCTCGCGGTCGAAATCCGCTTCGGCGGCCTGCAGGTCAATCGTCGTCACGTCGAGCGTCATCGCGGAGGTCAGGCCCACGGCGTCCGCCCGGTCGCCTGCTTCATGGTCGAAGGTGTCCTGCTGGGAGAGCACCTTCACCGCCGTCACCAGATAGCCCTGATCGCCCGCCTCACCGTTGACCGCCTTGGCGGCCAGATCGGTGCTGGCGTCAGCGGCCTCGGCTTTCAACGCGTCCAGATCCCCGGGGGCCACAATGGTGAAGGTGGTGTCAGTGCCGCCAGCGGTCGGCTCCATGCGGTTGCTGTAGTAGACGCCGTTCGGCAGCCGCCCCCCGACCGCGCCCGTTTCGACGTTGCCGCCCGTGCCGGCCGCC
>JASGGF010000179.1:0-9971 GCA_047605145.1 Thermomicrobiales bacterium
GCCACCGCTACTTCGTCCGCACGGGCGGCGTAGCGGGCGCGGACGGTTTCGCGGATCGTGAGCACGTCGTTCGCAGTCATGAATCGCTCCTCTGTATTGATCATTGACAATGTTCGATATATCGCGCGAAACGAGGTGGTCGAAGCGCTCTCCTTCCCGAAAAATCAGATGTTCAGCAGACGGCGCGCGGCCTCGGGAAACTCCGCGAGGCAGGCCTGGTTGACCTGGTAATACATGAAGGTGCCCCGGCGCTCGGCGATGACGAAGCGCACATCCCGCAGCACCTTGAGGTGGTGGGAAATCGTGGGCTGTCCCAGCGGGAAGTGCTCCACGATCTCGCAGACGCAAACGGGCTCCGGGCTTTGCGCCAGCAAGTGGAGAATCCGGATGCGCGTAGGATCCGCCAGCGCCTTGAACCACGTCGCCCACGTCTCCGCTTCCGCCGGTTCGACGGCGGGGAGGCGCGGCGTCTGGCAGCAGGGCTCGTCACTGACCGGGAGGATGATGGGTTCAGCGCGTGTTGGGAGCGTCCTGACAGTCATGCTGCTGATGCTATCGCGTATATTGATCATCGTCAATGGAGGACGGCGAGTGGCGCGAACTGATGCGCCGGATACCGGGCGGCGCCTGACGGCCCGCCGCCTGCTTGAACGCCAGCGGGGAGGGGGCGATACTCCGGTGACCAGTCTCGGTTCCTCGGCAGGAAGCGAAATGCGGGCGTGATGGCCACAAGCGGAGCCACTGACAGCGTGTGGCATGCCCCGCCTGCGCTCATCCCGCTGCCCCGGCCGCGCCATCTGGCGAGCGGCAAGGTTCCCGCCCAGCGCACCTCGTTTATCGGCCGCGCGGCTGAAGTCGAACGGGTGCAGCATCTGCTGCGCCAGGATGACGTGCGGCTCGTCACGCTGAGTGGCCCCGGCGGCGTGGGTAAGACGCGCACCGCCATCCGCGCCGCCACGGCGCATTCGCCGGCCGCCCGCTTCATTGATCTGGCGGAGGTGCAGCAGCCGCTGCTGGTCCTGCCCACCATCGCGGCCGCGCTCGATATCCGGCCCGACAGCCGCCCCGTCCTCGAGACGCTGCGCTCGGCCCTGCGTGACGACGCCTGGCTCCTCGTGCTGGACAACTTCGAGCAGGTGCTGCCGGCGGCGCCCTTCCTCGCGGATCTGTTGGACGCCTGCCCCAATGTGCAACTGCTGGTCACCAGCCGCGTGCTGCTGGGCATTGCCGGTGAGCACGTCGTTGAGATCCGGCCCTTTCCGCTGCCCACCGTGGTGGCGCGAGGCGCCGCCACCGCCGCGCGGGACTTCGAGGCGTGCCGCCTGTTCATGGACCGGGCGCAGGCGCTGGCCCCCGACTTCGCGTTGACCGACGCCAACGCCGGGGCGGTTGTCGCCATCTGTGAGCGGCTTGATGGCCTGCCGCTCGCCATCGAACTTGCCGCCGCCTGGATCCCCGTGCTGTCGCCGGCGGCGCTGCTGGCCCAGCTCGACCGCCGCCTGGCCCTGCCGGGCAGCAGCGCCCCGGATAGCCCCCGGCGGCAGCGCAGCCTGCGGGACACCATCGCCTGGAGCTATGGCCTGCTCGGCGAGTCCTGCCAGACGCTCTTCCGGCGTATCGCGGTGTGCAACGGCGGATGCTCGCTGGAGGCGCTGCAGGTGATCTGCGCTGACGACGCGCCGGACCTGTTGCGAGACTTGCGGGCATTGGCGGCCAACAGTCTGGTTCGGCGCGCCGATCCCGGCGCCAGCGAATCGCGCTACGCCATGCTGGAGACGGTGCGTGAGTTTGGCCTGGAGTGTCTGGACATCAGCAGCGAGGCCGAAACGATCCGCCGCCGGCACGCGCTCCACTTTTTGGCGCTGGCGGAGCAGGCCGCCGCCGGGCAGACCACGCGGGAGCGGGAGCACTGGCTGGACCGGCTCGAAGCGGAGCAGGGGAACCTGCACGCGGCCCTGACCTGGGCGATTGCGGAGGGGGAGGCGGAGATTGCCGCCGGGTTCTGCGGCGCCCTGCTGCCGTTCTGGCAGTTTCGCTTCTACTCCGCCGTCGGGCTCGATCTGACCCGCCGCGCGCTGGCGCTGGCGGGGCCGGTCTCCGCGCCGGTCCAGCGGAGCGCGCTCTACTGCGCGGGCACGCTCGCGTACATGGATGGTGAGCCGGCGGCATCTGCCGCCATCTACGCCGAGACGCTGGCGCGCGCTCTGGAGGCCGGTGACGACGCGTTGGCGGGCCGGGTCGAGGTGGGGCTGGGCCGGCTGGCCTGGGACGATGACGACCTGGAGACCGCCCAGCGTTGGTTCGGGTCCTCGCAGGAGCGGTTCGCCCGCTGTGGCGACGAGGTCGGGCTGGCGCACAGCCTGCACGGCCTTGGGCTGGTCGCCTACAAGGCGGGGGACGCCGAGCAGGCGACCACGTTCCTGCGCGATTCGCTGCGCCTGTGGCACTCGTTCGGGTTCACGTGGGAGCTGGCGCGGTGCATTCCGGGGCACCTCGCGGATGTGGCGCGGGCGGCCGGGGACTTCGCGCTGTCCACGCGGTTGTATCAGGAGTGCCTGGGCCTGAACTGGGCGGCGCAGGATCTGGAGAATGTCTCCTGGAGCCTGGCGGGGCTGGCGTTGATCGCGGCGGCGGACGGCCAGTGGGAGCAGGCGGTCCGCCTGATGGCCGTGGCGGACCGTGCCGAGGGGCTCACCGGCGCGCCGCTGACCCCGCACATCCAGCGAGACCATGACCGCGCGGTCGCCATGCTTTTGGCGCAGGTCGGACCGGAGCGCTTCACCGCCATCCGGGACGCCGCAGCCGGTGTTGATCTCGAGGCGGAGATCGGGACCGCACTGGCGCTGACCCGGCGGGAGACGGCGGCTAGCGCGCACGATCCCTCGGGGCTTGGCCTGACCCAGCGCGAGCGCGAAGTGCTGCGGATGATGGCCTCCGGCAACTCCAATCAGGAGATTGCCGACGCCCTGTTCGTCAGCGTCGGCACCGTCAAGGTCCACGTCACGCGCATCCTCGGCAAGCTGGGCGTGAAGTCGCGCGCCGCCGCCGCCAACTACGCCCACCGCCACCAGCTCGCCTGAATCCAGCCTGCGCTGGCAGCGAACTCCCGTGGGTGGATGTGTCGCCTGGAAAACATTCCATCATGGGTCAAATACGACTTTCGATAGACGTCAATTGCGCGCTGCTGCCCCAAACTCGGGTGCAGGCTATGTGCTGTGTGTTGCGTTATCGAGGGTTTCTTCATGGAAGACCGGCATTTCGACGAGTTCGTCCGCACCGTCTCTGGCTCTCAGGTTCAGACCCGGCGCGCCGCGGTGGCGGCGCTGCTGGGCGGGCTGCTGGCGCCGCTGCTGCCCGGAGCAGAGACGCTGGCGGACCGGGGCAACGGCAAGACCGTCGCCAGCGAGAAGAAGCGGAAGCGCAAGCGGTGTGCGCCCGGGTTGCTAACGTGCGTCAGCCGGAAGGGCAGGAAGAAACAACGGCTGTGCGTAGATGGCCAGCGCGACCCGGCGAACTGCGGGGCCTGCGGCAGTGTCTGCGGCGCGGATCAATCCTGTCAGGGCGGTGTTTGCACCGGTAACGCGCAGCCGTGCGCGGGCTGCCGGGCGGGCGACGCCTGCGTGGCCGGAACCACCGCCCAGCAGTGCGGCGCTGGCGGTGCAGTGTGCCAGACCTGCCCCGGCGATGACTGCAACGAGCCAGTCTGCATCACGGGCGTCTGCGACACAACGCCGCTGCCCGGCAAGTCCTGCGACGGCGGCGCCGGAACGTGCGATGCCGCCGGCCTGTGCCAGCCGCAAGTCTGCGTCGGCAGGACCAGCGCGAATCCCTGCTTCCCACTCGATGCCTCCACCTGTAACGCCAGCGGCTCCACCTGCCACTGCGGCACAGACATCAACGGCATCAATGGGTGCTACCAAAACGCGTATTGCAATAACCCACCCGCCGCGGACTGCACCTCGAACGCGGATTGCGAGCCGGGCTTTGGCAAGGGGTCGCTCTGCTTCAACGCCTCCGGGTGCTGCGGGGGCAGGACCGGTTGCACGACGCCGTGCCCCAATCCCATTTCGTAGCCCCGCACTCGTTCGCGTTCCTGCTCGCCCATCCAGATCGGGCGTATCGACAGAAAGGCCATCGACGCCATGGACGCTCACGATTTCGACGCGCTGGCGCGCGGCTTCTCGACGCGGGACACTCGGCGGCGGGTGCTCGGCCTGATCGGGGCCATGGCCGCTGGCGGTATCGTGGCGGTCGGTTCCGGCCCGGGCCCAGCCAGCGCCCGCCAGCGGCGGAAGCATTGCCCGCCGGGTCTGCTGGCCTGCAAGATCAGGAAGGGCAAGAAGAAGAAAACCCTCTGCCTCGATGGTCAGCGCGACCCGTCGAACTGCGGCGCCTGCGGCAATGTCTGCCCGGCGGGCCAGGCCTGCTGCGGCGGCGCGTGCGTGGCGCTGACCAGCGATGCCCACTGCGGCGCCTGCGAGCAGGTCTGCGCGGCCCCGCAGACCTGCGGCGGTGGCGGAACGCCCGGGGTGTGCGGCTGCACCCCCACCACCTGCGCGGCGGAAGCGAAGGACTGCGGCGAGATTCCGGACGCCTGCGGGAGCACGCTCTCGTGCGGCATCTGCACCGGGTTCCACCGTACCTGTGGAGGTGGCGGCACGCCCAATGTGTGTGGGTGCCTGCCCAACGGGTCCGTAACCACAGACCGTAACCTCTGCTGCAGCAACTCGTGCTGCCTGGACGAGCTGCCGGCCGGGCAATGCCGCTGCGCCGGGGGCTGTGGGTAAACCGGCGGGTGGGATTGGCGGATGGGCGTCGTCGTGCGCCATCGCGCGGAGAACCTCCCTAGGTCAAGACACTGTGGGATGGTGTGTCCAGCGGCGCCGGCTTGTGGGCGCCGCTGGACGTATCATCCCCCTGTCGGGGGCCATCTGGCCGCGTCTCGCCGCTCCTGGCCGATGCGTGATGGCCGGAGCCGGCGCGGGTTCAACAGCGGGAAGCGCGAGTCTATGCAACTGAATCACCTCAATCTCTCCGTCCCCGATGTCGCCGAGACACGAGCTTTTTTCGAGACGTACTTCGGCTTCGCGGCCGTGGGAGAAGCGCGGAACGACAACATCGCCATCCTGTTGGGTGACGGCGGGTTCATCCTTACGCTGATGCGGGCGGAGCAGCCCACCTATCCCCGCATGTTCCACATCGGCTTCGCCCAGGAAAGCGACGAAAAGGTCAACGAGATCCACCAGCGGCTGAGCGCAGACGGGCTGGAGGTGAACCCGCCAAAGCGGCTGCATGGCGCCTGGACCTTCTATTACCAGGCGCCGGGCGGCATTTTGGTGGAGATCCTGCATCAGGCGGGGGCCGCTTGACCTTTGAGGCCCGCAAACCGCGGACCCCTCGCCAGCGCGCACTCCACAACCTCCGGGGAATATGACTTTCGATAGATGCGCGCGGGTTCGCCTTCCCGCACACTGATCACCGTGCCTGTCAGCCATGCCGGGCCAACGGCCTGATCGTTTCAGGTACCGTTCATAACGCTATCGCTGACATCGCAGTGAGGTCCCGGAGGCGAGACATGCACGCATCGTGGTTCAGGCGGCTGTTCGCGGCGGCAGTGCTACTGGGGCTCATGCTGGCGCCGCTGGCGCAGTGGGCGCGCGTCGCCAGCGCTCAGGAGGCGACGCCCGTGCCGGGCGCGCAGACGTGGCAGATTCTGGTCAACAACGTCAGCCCGGCGGGGGAGAACTGGTCCTTCAACACGTTTTACCCGGACTCTCTGCAGGTCCACCCCGGGGATTCGATCGAGTTCACCCTTGCTCCAAATCAGCAGGCGTTTCACACCGTTCACCTGCTGGCGTTGGGTATGACCCCGATGGAGTTCTACCAGGGCTTTTCCGGTGGCTTCATTCAGCCCGACCTGACGACCCCCGGCGGCTGGGAACGCACCTACTTTGGGTTCCAGGCGGGTACGCCGTGCGGGCGCGCCGGCCAGCACACCTGCGTCGATGTCGATGTGACCGATGACATCAGCTTCGGGATTGCCTCCCCGGTCCTCGTCAATGCCCCGCCGTCCGGTGGCGAGGGCAATACGACATGGATCACCACCATCGACGCCAATGTCCGCCCGGGGCCCTACTACATCCTGAGTGACGTCGACGGGCCGACGATGGTCGGCCGCATCGACGTGGTCCCCTTCGACCAACCCGTGCAGCCCGCCAGCGAACTCGCGGCAAGGGCCGAACTCCAGTACGCGGCCGACCTGAACTGGCTCGCCGGTCATGACCGGATCGACTACCCGGCGGAAGCCTCGAACCAGGATGGCACAAAGACGTGGCAGGTCTCTGCCGGCAGCGGCGGCCGGACCACGCTCGCCAACGCCACGCAGACCGGGCAATCGCCAGATACCAAATCCTGGCTGTCGGTCAACGAGTTCGCCCCAGCCTCGATGGTGATCATCGCCGGAGACACCGTGACCTGGACCAACAATGGCCCCGGCAGCGTGCCCCACACCGTGAGCGGATTCGCCAGTTCGCCGGACGCCATGCCGCAGGACCTGAGCCCGTTTCAACCGGGCTGCCTGACCAGCGATGGCGGGACGACGCTGCCTCCGGCGGGCAGCTTTGCCCCGGACATCTGGAACACCTGCCCTGGCATGGAAGTGAACCGGCTCACGGCGGCGAGCGAACCCTCGGCGCCATCAGGCGAGGCCTATGTCGATGGCGAACGGACCTCGGGCATCCTGCTCAACCAGGAATATCTGGATTCGGCTATTGGCGCTGGCCTCCCCTTCGCGAGCAGCTACAGCGTCAGCTTCGAAAACCCTGGCACGTACACCTACGAGTGCACGATCCATCCCGGCATGACCGGCGTGGTGGTGGTTATTCCGAAACCGAAGCCGCGCTGATCAGCCATCGTGAGAGCGGCTCGGCCAACGTTCCCCACGCAGCAGGAGTGACTCCCATGGATCGATCCTCCCCGTCACGCGGGACACAGCAAATTGGGCAACCCGGATCAAAGCGTCATGCGCCCCTGATCGGCCGGCGAGGATTCGCCAGAATGGCGGCGGGCGCGGGGATCGGCGCCTTCGCGGTGGCGGGCCGGGGCCTGATTCTGCCCTGGGTGGACTTCGGCCGGGCCGCCTCCGCCGAGGAACTGGTCGAGCCGGAAGTACGCACCAGCAGCGACGGCCTGCTCGACACCACGCTCACGTGCCGCGTCATGCCGGTCCCGGCCGCTGGCAAGAACCCGGTGATGGCCGTCTACGAGGGCTCGCTGCCCGGTCCCGTGCTCCGCGTCCGCCCCGGCGACCGGCTGCGCATCAACCTGACCAACCAGTTGAACGATGTTCCGGTCGGGCTGCCGCCGGATAGCCCGTTCCACTGCTCCACGACCAGCGCCACCGGGCACATGCTCGGCGAGGGCATGGATACCTGCGCCACCAATCTTCACCTGCACGGCGTGCATGTTTCGCCGGAGGGTAACTCCGACAACATCTTCCTGACGGTGAAGGGCGGCGAGAGCTTCCAGTACGAATACCAGATCCCGGAGAACCACCCGGGCGGGTTCCACTGGTATCACCCGCACCAGCATGGCACGGTAACCAACCAGGTCTTCGCGGGCATGGCTGGCCCGATCATCATCGAGGGTGATCTCGACAAGTTGCCTGGTATTGCCGGCTTGCCGGAGCGCATCCTGGTTCTGCAGGCCACGCAGCTTTACCCGGACGGCGGCAGTGTCAAGATCAGCGCGCAGAGCATTACAGACGTGCCCGGGCCGCCCACCAATGGCAACGTGCGGTTGAAGAACTACCTGCGCCTGGTCAACGGGCAACTGAACCCGACCATGACGATTCGCCCCGGCGAAACGCAGCGCTGGCGCGTCCTGAACGCCTCATCGAACGTGACGTACCGCCTGCATCTGGATGGCCACCAGCTCCATCAGATCGCCAAGGATGGCAACACCCTGGGTGAAACGTGGACGCGCGACGCCATCGTGCTGGCCCCCGGCGAGCGGACCGAGGTGCTGGTGCAGGCTGGCGCTGCGGGCTCCTACGCGTTCCGCACGCTGCCCATCTCCGTCGGCATCAACACGCAGCAGGACACCGTCCTCGCCACGGTCGTCGTGGACGGCGACCCCATGACGCCGGAAGCGCTGCCCACGACGCTGTTGCCGCTGGAGGACTTCTCGAACGATGCCATCGCCCAGCGCCGCGAGATCACCTTCCAGTTCTCCCCGCCCATCGGGCCGAACCAGTCGATCTTCTGGATCGATCACCAGCAGTTTTCGGGCGACCGCGACGATCAGGTGGTGCAGCTTGGAACCACCGAGGAGTGGACGATCCGGAACGCCAGCATGAGCTGGCATCCGTTCCACATCCACATCAACGACTATCAGGTGGTTGCGGTCAACGGGAACCCCGTCCCGGTGCGCTACAGCGAGGACACCACCGGCGTGCCCCCCTTCGGCGAGATCACGATGCGCACGCGCTTCGAGGATTTCCCGGGGCGCTGGGTGTACCACTGCCACATTCTGCTGCACGAGGATAACGGCATGATGGGCACGGTGCTGGCGCTTGACTGAGCCGGCGCCCGCTGCCTTCGACGCGCTGGCCGCTGGCTACGACGCGCGCACCGGGCTGCTCCCCGGCGTGGGTGAGGCGGTGGCGGAGTCGATCATCGCGATCACCGGGGCCGGCGAGCAGGATCTGCTGCTGGAACTGGGCGCCGGCACCGGCGAGATCGGCGCGTCGCTGGCGCAGGCTCCCGTGCGCTACCTCGGCCTCGACAGTTCCCCGGCGATGCTGGAGCGCTTCCGCGAGCGTGTGGCGCCGCTGCAACCGGACCTGCGGCTGGCGGACGCCAACGCGCCGTGGCCCGTGCCAGACGCCAGCGTGGCGGCTATCGTGGCGGTGCGCGTCATTCACCTGTTGCACCCGGATCACGTCGTGCGCGAGGCGCAGCGCGTGGTGCAGCCGGGCGGCCTCCTGCTGCTGGGCCACGTTCGGCGTGACCGCGACAGCCTGAAGGAGCGCCTGCGCCGGCGCCGCCAGCAGGCGCTGCGCGACGCGGGATTGCCGCCGCGTCAGGTCGATGCCGGCGTGCGCGACGTGCTGGCGCGCTGCGTGGCCGCTGGCGGCGAGGATCTGGGTGCGAGGCTCGTCGTCGAGTGGACGCGCGCGGCCTCGGCAGCGGCGATCTTCGCGGAGTGGGAGGGGATGGACCGCATGGGCGGCCACGCGCTGGACGCGACGACGCAGGCGCGCGTGCTGGCGGAGGTCCGCGCGTGGGCGGAGGCGGAGTTCGGCGATCTGGACCGCGTGGAGCGCTGCCCCGAGATGTTTACGCTCGAAGTCATCCGGCTGCCCGGCACGGGCGCCTGAGAGGATCGTATGCAGGACCAGTTACTGACCGCGCTGGGCGCCGCCCTGACGCAAGGCTCCCTCACCGACGAGGCGCTGCTGGCCGAAACCGATGTGGCGCCGGTGCTGCCTATTCTGCCGAACGCCAACGTGATCAAGATCGGCGGCCAGAGCCTGATCGACCGGGGGCGGGCGGCGGTCTTCCCGCTGCTGGACGAGGTGGTGGCGAACCTCGCCGGGCACCAGATGATCATCGGGACGGGGGCGGGCACGCGGGCGCGACATGCCTACAGCGTGGGCCTCGATCTGGGGATGCCGACCGGGGTGCTCAGCATCCTCGGCACGTTCGTCTCCATGCAGAACGCGCGCATGCTGCACTACCTGCTGGCGAAACACGGTATCCCGTTCATCGAGCCGGTGCAGTTCGCGCAGTTGCCGTTCTATCTGGAGGAGCGGCGGGCGGTGATCTTCTTCGGCATGCCGCCCTACATCTACTGGCAGCCGAACCCGGCGGTGGGGCGCATTCCGCCGAACCGCACCGACACCGGCGTCTATCTCGTCAGCGAGGTGTTCGGGGCGCGCTCCATGATCTACGTCAAGGACGAGGACGGCC
>JASGGF010000180.1:0-9896 GCA_047605145.1 Thermomicrobiales bacterium
GCGCTCGGGGTGGTGCTGGCCGGGCTGGTGGTGGTTGCATACTGGCCCAGGAGCATTCCCGCGCCGCCGACTGGCCCCATTTCGACGCACCCAGGATCGTTCCCGGACCCGCTGCCCTCCGTGACGCCCGCCACGATTGTCGATCTGGTGGCGCTGGATGAAGATCTGGCGCGCACGCGGGCGCGCGGCTACGCGCTGGAAGACGAGGAAAGCACCCCCGGCGTGCGCAGCGTGGCGGCGCCGGTGCTGGATGCGCGCGGCCTGCCGGTGGCGGCGCTGGCGGTTACCGGCCCCGTGGACCGCATCGACCTCGCCCACGCGGACCGCATCGCCTCGCGCCTCTGGCGGGCCAGCCGGGAAGTGACCCGGCGCATGGATGGCGTTGGCGCGGCGGACGCCATCGCCTCCTGAGCAGACAATCACGAAACGGGATACGCTGCACGGGCGCCGCACCAGCGGCGCCCGTTGTCGTCTGTCCGGCCCTGCCCACGGCAGGAGCCCCGCGCAATCCGGGATGGTGCATGAGCACGAGTCTCTCTTCCGGCGTCTCCAGTGATCCCTTTGCCCTTGCCCAGGCCGTGCTGGCTGGCGGCGTCTCCGCCTCGATGCGGCTGCACCCCTACCTCGGGCGGCCGCTCTACACCCAGCGCGGTTCCGGCGCGTATCTCTTCGGCCTCGATGGTCAGCGCTACATCGATTTCAATATGTCAAATGGCGCCGCCCTGCTGGGGCACGATCACCCCGGGGTGAAAGAGGCCGTGCTGCACGGCGTCGAGCTGGGCATCATCTGCGCGGCGGAGACGCCCTACCACGAGCAGCTGGCGGCGCGGCTGGTGGAGATCATCCCGGCGGCGGAGCGCGTGCGCTTCTCCAGCGTCGGCAGCGAGGTGACGCTGGTGGCCCTGCGCATCGCGCGCAATGCGACTGGCCGCAGCAAGTACCTGAAGTTCGACGGCCACTTCCACGGCCTCACCGAACCGTGGCTCTTTCGCCCGGATGACCCGCTGGCGACCGGCGACGAGCGGCAGATCGTCCCCGCCTCCGGCGGCGTGCCGGAATCGGGCGCCGCCGACGTGGTGATGGTCCCGTGGAACGACGTTGCGGCCTTCGAGGCGGCGATGGCGCAGCACGGCGATGAGCTGGCCGCCGTGATCTGCGAGGGCATCCACTTCAACGCCGGCTGTATCCCGGCGGCGCCCGGCTTCCTTCAGCTGATCCGCGCGCAGTGCGACGCGCACGGCGTGGTCTTCATCATGGACGAGGTGCTCTCCGGCTTCCGCACCGCGCTGGGCGGCGTGCAGGCGCAGAGCGGCGTCATCCCGGACCTGACCACGCACGCCAAGGCGCTGGCGAACGGCATGCCGCTCTCCTCCGTTTCCGGCCGCGCCGACCTGATGGCGCAGCTGGCCCCGACCGGCCCCGTGGTGCACAGCGGCACCTACTCCGGTCACCTGTTGAGCGTGCTGGCGGCCCTCGCCACGCTCGATGTGCTGAGCGAGCCAGGCCTCTACGACCGCATCAACGCCACCGGCGACCGCTTCTACGCGGACCTGCAGAGCGTCTTCGACCGCGCTGGCGTGCCCGCGCGGGTGCAGGGGCAGGGCGCGCGCTTCGGCATCTACTTTGGCATCACCGAACCGGTCACCACGTGGTCGGACGCGCTGGGCCACGACCACGAGTTGAACCGCCGCTTCGCCGAAGGGTGCGTGGAGCGCGGCGCCTACTTCCACGGCTACACGCGGCAGGGCCCTCCCGGCCACGCCGGCTTCTCCCTCGCCCACACCGACGCCGATTTCGCCGAAACCCTGACCGTGGTGGAGGATGTCTGCCGGGGGCTGTAGGGAGTTGACCGATTGCGTCGGGGTGTCCGCTAAATGCATGTCCTCTATCTCGATGAGGCAGGTGATCACAGCCGGAACGCGCGTGACCCAACGCATTCCGTCTTTGTCCTTGGTGGTGTCATCGTGGAACGGAACTACGCGCGCACCGTCATGGAGCCGGCGGTGCGCGCGCTTAAGCGCGAATGGTTCGGCTCGGAAGAGATTATTCTCCATACAAGCGACATCGCCCGAGCGCGAAATGGCTTTGAGCATCTTCGAGAGGACGTGACATTCCGAACGTCATTTCTCGCTGCGCTGAGTCAGTTGATGCAGCAGCTGGACTACGTCGCTATTGCCTGCGTCATCCTCAAGGATCGCTACGTCGGCTCGGTTGATGACGAGGGAGCTGATCTGTACGACATCGGGCTGTCACGCGTCGTGGAGCGCTTCTGCGATGTACTGGGAGGAGAGTCCGACAGCGGAATCATTGTCGCAGAGCGCCGTCGTCCTGATCTGGATCATCTGCTGGAGCTCGCGTGGGAGCGGAGGTGGAGGGATGGCGACTTCCAGGCAGGCAGGCTGACAGGCGATCAGATCGATGCGCAAATCACTGGCTTGAGTCTCAAGGCAAAGAGCCTGAACATTGCCGGTCTGCAGCTCGCGGATCTGGTGATTTCGCCAGTTGCCCGGCACTTCATGGGCCTGCGAACACACGGCAACTGGGACATTATCTGGGCCAAGGTATGCAGAGACGAACTTGGACAGGCTGAGGGATACGGGCTTGTCGTTCTGCCGGATCTCAAGCACAAAAAATGAGAGGCCGGGGACCGCAATGGCAGCGCCCGGACCTCTCGTGGGGACCGCAATGGCAGCGCCCACATGCAGAAAGTCTACCATAGCCAGATTGACGATGATCTTGGTCCCGGGACCAAAGATATGTCAAGCGATGGAGCTTGTTGAGATCAATCGAGCGGTCATGGTTGTTGTGTCGCCTTCCCGGGGTTCTCATGACTCTTGACGCCGCCCTCGCTGACGAATGGCGCGGGAAGTGGGACGAATACTGAGTGCCGGCGCTGGCGGGTGGTCCACCCGTCCGGGGCGAGTTGCTGCCGATCCGGGAGCTTGCCGGGCCGCTGGCGGCGTCAGTGCGCGCGGCGTGGCTGCGCGCGGCGCAGCGCATCGCCGCCGGGGTGTGGGAGCTGGCGCACCTGCCGGTCACCATCGACGACGAGCAGATGCTGCTGGCGTTCATTGACCTGAACGATCCCGGCGTGACCGCTGCCGCCGATTGGGTGCAGGCGATCCGCAGCGAGAACGTGGAGGCGCGGCTGCTGCTGGATGGCGCCGGGCAGGCCGGGGTACAGCTCCCCTGCGCCCCCGATTTCGGTGATGAGGAGATCCGGCACGTGGTGCTGGCCTGCGTCAAAGCCGCCCACGTGGGCGCCGAGCCGCTGCCGGGCGATGCCCCGGATGATGTGGTTGCGTGGCGCGATCTGTGACCCCGGCAACCCCGTGCTGATCAGCGCATGTCCGCTGCCGCGAAGGCGTAGGTGACGGCGCCGGTCTCGGGGTCGAAGTAGGCGCGGGGCTGCAGGTTCGGGTTGCGGCCGAAGAAGACGAACTCGTAGGCCGCTTCATCGATCCCCTGCTGCGCGTGCAGATCCTGCGGCGGATCGCCCCACGCCACCGATTCGCCGGGGCCGTGGTCGATGATCTCCACCAGCCGCACCTCGGCGCGGTCCGGGTCGCTGAGGTCATCCAGCCGCTCCCAGTTCCAGTAGCGGTTGCGCCCCTGCACCACGCAGGCCACGCCCCACGTATTGTGATTGTGGATGGGAGTCGGCGCCTCTGCCGGCAGGCGGAGCAGCATCAGCGCGCCCTGCCCATCCGGCCCCTGATGCAGGATCGTGGCGGTGGAGCCGGTCTCGTGCAGCTGCTGCAGCGCGATTTCGGGCAGCACCTCCGGCGTGCGCGCCAGCGCCTCGAGTGCGGCCTGAATGTGAGCGCGGGCGGCGGGAGAGTCGCCATCGCGGTTGAGGATCGCCAGCGCCTGCGCGTGGAACGCGGCAATGGCCGGGTGGGCGAGTTGGGTGGGTTGCATGACGTTCGGAATCATCCTTGCTCAGACCGATACGGGCGCGGGGCGCTCAGTGATGGCCAACGCGCGCAATACGAGAAGCATCGCATCTGCAAATCATTGCAGCAATTCGTGTATCGTCGAACAGGATGTGGAGTTGGTGGGCGCCGTGCAGGTGGCTCCGCCGGGGCGAGGCCGCGCTCTGCGCGCCCCACCCCGGCGTGGTGCATGGCTACGACACCTTCTCGGCGTCGCGCAGGGTGACCAGCACCGTCTCCAGAAAATCGGTCAGGCCGGCGTAGCTGACCGGGAAGTCGCGCTCCCAGAGGCCCACCTGCCCCGCCGCGATGGCCGGCATCTGCGCGAACACGGGCGTGCCCCGCAGCTCCCCAAGGGTTTTCAGGGTGCTGTAGACATCGTTGTAGATGATATCCGCCGGGTAGGTGTTCGCCTGCTCCGGGCTCAGTTCCTCCCAAAAATCTGCGGCGGTGGGCGCATCGGCGTTGGCGAACTGCAGGCCAAGGCTTTGCAGGTAGGCCAGCTCGGCCACCCCCTGCGGCCCGCCGATGTAGATCGCGGTGGGGTCGAAGTCCATGAACAGCACCGTCAGGTCCGCCTGATCGGCGGCCGTGGCCCGGAACTCCTCGACCTTCGCCTCGTACGCCTCGCGCGCGCTGACGATTCCGGGGTCGTCCAGATCGGCTCCCAGCGATTCCGCCAAATCGACCAACCGCTGCAGTTGCTGGTCGGTGGGGTCCATGTTCGTCGCAACCAGAATCGGCGCGATGGCGCTGAGCGCCTCGGTCTGGTCTGGCAAGACCCCGTTGAGGCTCTCCGCGCTGGCATTGTCGAACGTCTGCGTCAGGATGATGTCCGGGGCAACCTTCAGCAGTTCTTCCGGCAGGATGTTGCCATCGATATCGCCGATGTTCGCCACCGCCTTGGCGTCGATGTTCCCCCAGGCGATGTGGTCTCCGTCCGGGTGGGCGGAGGCGGTCCAGTCGAAGACGGCGACCGGCTTGATGCCGAGGTCCCACAGCGCCGCCGCCGTCGCCAGGTTGGCCGCAATGCGCTTTGGCGGCTCCGGTAGCGTGATGGTCGTGCCGAAGACATCGGTCCACGTCCATTCGCCCGCGACTGGCGAAGCCGCCGGGGTGGCGCCATCCTGCGCGCGCGCTGCCATCGCGGTTCCGGCCAGCGCGGCCACGGCGCCAAAGGAGGCGCCCAGCACGGCGCGGCGCGTCACGGCGCGCGCGGAAACCTGATTGCTCATGAGACGTTCCCCTGCCTTCACTCACCCGAATATCCGATAAATATTGTCGGATATTCGGGCGGCGGCGGGCAACGTGTTCCGGCTACGGGTGGCAGGTGGCTCCCCTCAGTACGGGCAGATCTTCATGCACAGTTTGCTCCCGAGCTGGACGCAGTAACTGTCCGCCGGGCATGGTGCCGATTCACAGTAGACGTATGCGGGGGCCCAGCTGGTGGAGGCGCAGTAGAGCCCGGCGCCACTTGGTCCATCGGGGATCTCCGCCGTGCCATAGCACCCGGTCTGGATGGCGCAGTCGTAGCAACTGGGACAGAGGATGTCCTGCCCGCAGATCTCGTACGTGGACTGCGTGCCGTCGTTGCACAGACCGCCGCACTCCGGGATGGTGGCAGTGTCGGCGATGGAAGCGCACGCTCCGGCGTCACACCACTGGCCGGTGGGGCAGATCCCGCACGCGTGGTTCAGTTCCCCGATCGGCGTGCACACGCCGTCCTCGCAGGTGGCGCACTGGTCGCAAGCCGGCACGCACGGGCAGACGCCGCAATCAACGGGCGTGCCGCAATTGTTGGCGACCTCGTGGCACTTGCCCGCGCACGTCGTTTCCTTCGGTTCTGGGACACAGGCGCAGTCGCCACAGTCAACTGGCGCGCCGCAATTGTTGGGGATGCCGCCGCATTGACCGGCGCAGGTGGCGCTCGCGGCCTCCGCGGCGCAGCAACGCCCGACGGTGGCGCTTTGCGACAGCAGGGTGTCCTGCTTGCGGCGCAGCGCACGGATGGTGCGGCCATCGAGACAGTAGTGCGCCTTGCGCTTGCCCCAATGTTCGGCGTGAGGCTGCCGCTGCTTGCGGTCCCTCCGCACCTGTCGCGCCTTGCGGCGCTCGGCTGTGGCAGGTTCCGGAGCGGTGGCCTCACGCAGGAGCGGCAGAGTAATCAGCCCGCCAAGGAGTTGACGTCGCGTGCCAGAAGTAGCGAGTTGCCGGGCAAGCCTGTCAAAGCGTCGGGTGTCCATGTCTGCTGGCGTCCGCCCATAAGGAGGAAGGCGCCCTCGCTATTCCTCCACGACTGCCTGTGTCCTGCGGGCTACAAAAACGTACGGCCTACGCAGGCTGAAGACACCCGTAAGGGTTACTGGATTTCGTCGCGATCCTGCGGACATTGTGGTCAGGGGTGATCGCGCTGCGCGACCGATGGCGTCGTGACGTCTCCTCGCGCCGATCGTTATTGGCCTTATGGACTCGGCAGGAACTCCCGCACGACATCGCGTATCAGCTCGTGGATCGTCATCAACATATCGCCAAGCTGCGAATTGCTTGGCGGCGCTGGCGCCGTGAGCAGGCCGTTAGGGCCGATGAGCAGATCGATCAAGACGGTCTGGATCTCCGTGACGATGCTCATGATGCGATCGATCTTGTCCGGGGCGGGCTCGACGGTGGGGCGTGCGTCGACAAGCGCGGCGTCGGGCGGGTCCAGCGGCGCGAGGGCCTCCGTGACCTGCTCCTCGACGGCAGTGGTGATTTCGCTGTGGCCAGGGAGCGCCAGGTCCTCCACGAGTTCGTCGTGGCTGGGGGGCGGGGAGCTTTCCACCGGCCATTGCGGTTGGGATTGAGCGGCCTCGATGTCTTCGGTCGCCGGGAACGGCATCGACGTGTCGGGCGCCGGGTCTCCGGCGTCTGGGGCACTCTCCGGCTGATTGATGATTGCGGGCAACGGTTGTTGGTTCGTGGGCGCGGGGCTGACCGGCGCGTCCTGACTGCTGCCCCCGGCGCTATTGCCTCCCGTGAGCGTGGTCAGATCCGGGCGGCCCTCGTCGCGGCCGTGGCGGCCACCGTCCCGATCTGACTTCCCCGAGTTCTGACCCTGCTGTCCCCCACCCTTCTTCTTGCCGCCACCGTTGTCCGGAGGGTCATCCGGCGTTGGTGGCGTCGTCGTTGGCTCTGGCGGTGGGGGCGGTGGCGGGCACTGCTGCTGCGGCGGGCATTGCTGCGCTGTGACAGGGGCCGGCTCAATGGTCACCGCCCCGAGCAGGAACACGAGCGCGACCACGCCCGCAAGCGCCTTCTCCCACCAGCGAGATCGCCTGCCGGACGTGGGCACATGGAGGCCGGGAGAGTGTTCCGTGCAACTTGCGTCCCGTTGGCCAGCGGCATTGCCGGTCATCGCGTAGGTTCCTTCCCCTTGGTGGTTGCGGGCGCCTCAGCCTGTTGCCGATGATGTGGCGTTGCATAACGAAGCATTTCCCAGAAGGCGATTGTAGTACAAGCAACGTGGATGCCGTTGCACTGCCCACCAGAGCCGATTGCGAACAACCCTGGTCAGCCGATGCAGTTGGTGATGGTGTTCACCGGCGCACAGTTGCTGAGCGTCGTGCCGTTTGCGAGGTGGTTGTCCGTCACGATGGTGGCGTCCGCGAGGGTCACCGTTCCTAAAGCCCGGTCGATCCCGCCGCCGCTGCCCCCTGCCCTGTTCCCGGTTACGCGGCTGCCAGCATCGATCGTCACCTTCGCCACGAGCCCGGTGGTGGAGATGCCGCCACCGTTTCCCCCGGCCGTGTTCCCGGTCACGCTGCTCCCACTGCCGCCCAGCACCTTCACCTCGCCGTTGTCGTTGAAGATGCCCCCGCCGGCGCCAACGGTCGCCGTGTTGTCCGCCACGCTGGAGCCATCAGAGACGAAGATCAGGCCTTCGCTGACATGGGCGCCGCCACCGCTGCCCCCGGCGGTATTGCCCGTCACGTGCGACTGCGTCAGACCCACGAATCCACTAGCGGTGGAAATGGCGATCCCGCCACCCAGCCCCGCCGTGTTCTCCGTGACGCTGCTGGCATACATCTGGATCGTCGTACTGGTGAACAGCCCGCCGCCGGAGTTCTGGGCCGTGTTCCCGGTCACGAGGGCATACTCAAGATGCAGCGTGCCGGCGTTCTCGATCCCGCCGCCCTGCTCCGCGCGGCCTTTCGTGATGGTCAGGCTCTGGAGTTTGAGGTCGCCGTCGTTCTTGATCACGCCGACCACATTGCCCCCATCGAGCACGGTCTGATCGGGTTCAACGCCAATGAGCGTCAGGGTGCTGGTGTTGCTGATGTGCAGGGTGTTTGCCAGATAGTACGTGGCGGCGCACAGCCGCAGCGTCCCACTCCCGGTCGCATCGATCGCGGCCTGCAGGTCTGCAGCCGGCGGGACACAGCAGTTCCCGGTCACGCACGCTTCACTGCCGGCGCAGGCGTGGCCGCAGGTTCCGCAGTTGGCGGGGTCTGACCAGATATCGGTTTCGCAGATGCCCTCCGCCTGGGGGTCGCAGGTTTCATAGCCTTGCGCGCATCCCAGCGTCTTGCAGACGCCGCTATCGCAGGTGACCGCCAAATGGGGGCTGCGGCAGCTTGTGCCGCAGGCGCCGCAGTTGTCGAGGTCGAACCGCAGGTCCGTGCAGCCACCCGCACATTGCGCGCCATTGATGGGGTCGCACAGATCCGCGGGATTGATGCACTGGTGATTCAGGCACATCAATCCCGGGGAGCAGGCGTTATTGCAGGCTCCGCAATGGGCGGGCTGCATGGCGAGATCCACGCAAGAGTTGCCGCAGCGGGTCAGCTTGCCCTTGCAGCGCTTCTTCTTTTTCTTCGACTTCTTGCCAGCTGCCTGAGCCTGTCCCCGCGCCGATGCTCCGACGTGTCTGGCGCGCTTGCGGCGTTGCTGGCGCTTCGCCCGCTCGGCTTCGGCCTGCTCGTGGCCGCCTGGAGCCGCGAGACCGAGGACCATGGCGAGCGCCGCGCCACCAGCGCGCAGCACCCGGCGGCGCGATGACTCCCTGAGCGTGCGTCGAACAAAGGCGTCGAATGCTGGTGCATCCACCGGCGTGGTCCCTGTCGTCTGAGGAGATCTCCCGAACGCATCTGGAGATCAGGCGGCAATGTGGATCAAACGTGGACACGTAGATGCGGTGTTGACGACCAGCGCCAGAATCTCCGGCGCGCTTTCGTACATTATGTTGATCGTAGCACGCGCGACCGTTTTCGCGTCGCCTCAATCGGTCACGTCTGCCGGAGATGGTGCCACGGACCGAGGGGCGCACATGGCGCGCCCCTCGGTCCGTTCCCGGCTAGTGCCCCGCCGCGATGCCCATCCCGAACGGGTCCGCGCCGCCGTACCGTAATCCCGTAACCGGGTCCACGGTCACGCCGGTGGGGCTGGCGAAGCCGCGCGGCGAGAAGGAGACCGGGGTGTCGACGACGTTATGGCCCATCGCGCGCAGGCGGTCGCGGGTGGCGGCGGGGATGCGGTCGTCCACCAGCAGCTCCGGCCCGGCGCAGTCGATGAGCGGCGCGCCGCAGGCGGTGGCGATATCGAGGTCGAAGTCAATGACGTCGATGGTCATCTGCAGGCAGGTGTCCATGATGCGGCGTCCGCCTGGCGCGCCGACGCCAAGGACCGGCACGCCGCCCCGCGTCGCCACGACGTGCGCCATGCTGGAGGCCGGGCGCTTGCCGGGCTGGATCTCGTTCGCGGAGCCGGGCTGCGGATCGAACAGGTTCATGCTGTCGTTCAGCAGCACGCCTGTGCCGGGCACGGTCACCACGGAGCCGAAGATCAGAGTCAGCGTTTGCGTGACCGAGACAATGGTCCCCTCGCGGTCCACCACCGAGAAGTGCGTGGTGCACCCCTCGTTCGCGCCCACGGCGGCCGCGTTGGCCAGCGTCCGCCCGATGCGCGCCCCGGCGCCCGGCTTCGAGG
>JASGGF010000181.1:0-9870 GCA_047605145.1 Thermomicrobiales bacterium
GAGCCCTCACCCCAACCCCTCTCCCGATGCGCGGGAGAGGGGCTCGCGACCCGGAGGCCCGTGCCAGATTTCGCGTAATTGCGCCGCAGACTGTGCCCGATGTCGCGAATCGGCTCCCCTCGCCCGCGCATCGGGAGAGGGGCTGGGAGTGAGGGCCGTCGCTGCGAGTGCAGCCCGTGCCCCAATACCTACGCCAGTCAGCCACGCATGGACGCAGGGAGAGGGAGTTGGAGTGAGGGCCGTCGCCAGTTCTGGCGTCCCCAGCCGCCTGCACCCTACGCGAAGATCTCCGCCACCGCCACCCGGAACTCCGGCAGCACATCGCCGCCGTCCAACTCGTCGCCGATGCCCAGCGTGACTGGCGGCTGGCCCGGCGCGTACACCGTCACCGTTTCCGCGTCGGGGTCCGCCACCCAGACCAGTGGCGAACCAGCTTCCTGATACATCGCCACCTTGGCCGCCATGTCATCAGCTCGGTCATCGGGCGCGAGTGTTTCCAGCACGAGGTCGGGCGCAAGCCGCGCAAAGTGGCGCCGCGCTTCGCCTTGCGGCTCACGCCCGGCGCGGATAAACGCGCCATCCGGCGCCAGCACGGTATCCCGGTCAGGGAAAATGACGAAGCCGGTGTTTGCGCCGTACACCCGGCCCAGCTTGCGCTCACGTACATGCGGCCACAACTGCATTAGGACATTCACGCTGACACTGGAGGACCACCATGACCCCGCCGGCATCTGCACCACCACGCCATCCACGAGCTCAACGCGGTCATCGCCGCAGGTGGCCTCGAACTCGGCGACGCTGATGCGTGTTGCGACCATGACGGCCCTCTCCTTACGGCTTCGGCTCGTCCGGGTGCTGGCGCGGTTCCAGCACGGTGATGGTGGGCATCCCGCTGGGTGGCGGTGGCGCGCTGTCCCGGTCGCCATTCCCGCCATTGCCAGAAAAGCCGCCGATCAGCCCGTTCAGCATGTCGATGGGGATCGGGAAGACGATGCTGGTGCTGTTCTCCGTCCCGATCTCGCTCACCGTTTGCAGGTAGCGAAGTTGCAGCGCAATCGGGTTCTCCGAAATCACCTTCGCCGCGTCGGAAAGCTGCTGGCTGGCGAGGAACTCGCCCTCGGCGCGGATGATCTTGGCCCGCTTGTCCCGCTCCGCCTCCGCCTGCTGCGCCATCGCCCGCTGCATCGATTGCGGCAGCTCGATGTCCTTCACCTCGACGATGCTGACCTTCACGCCCCACGGCTCCGTCTGCTCGTCGATGATCTGCTGCAAGCGCTCGTTGATCGTTTCCCGCTCCGAGAGCAGGTCATCGAGGCTTGATTGCCCCAGCACCGAGCGCAGCGTGGTCTGCGCGATCTGCGAGGTGGCGCGGTTGTAATCGGTGACATTCACGATGGCGGCGTTCGGGTCCACCACCCGGAAGTACGCCACCGCGTTCACCCGCACCGTCACGTTGTCGCGGGTGATTACCTCCTGCGCCGGGATATCCAGCGTCACGGTGCGCAGGTCGATCTTCTGCATCCGCTCAATGAACGGCACCAGCAGGATCAGCCCCGGCCCGCGCGGCCCCACGAGGCGGCCCAACCGGAACACCACGCCCCGCTCGTATTCGCGCACCACGCGCACGATGGCGCCGAGGATGATCAGGATCAGGATAAGCAGCGGAATCAGCAGAATGAGTGCGCTCGGCACGGGCAGCTCCTTACAGGGTGAACGATGCGGCAGGCGGACGAACGGTCAGGGACTGGGGAATCAGGCGGGCTGGCTGACGGGCGCGTCCGGCTCCCGCTCTGGCTCCGGGATCGCCGGGCGGCGGTCACCCATCACCACCACGCCGGCGCGCTCCGCCTCTTCGGCGGTGGCGCGGCGCACGTACAGGCGCAGGCCATCTATGCCGGTGACGGTCACCGGCACGCGCTCGCGGATGGTGGCGCTTTCCGGCGCGTCCGGGGCGATGCTGGCCTGCCACAGCGCGCCATCGATGTAGATCATGCCGTCCGGGTTCAGCGGCTGGCGCACCGTGCCGACCATGCCCAGCATCCCCTCGCGCCCCGTCGTCGGCTTGCGGCGGAGCACCGCCAGCGCGAAGCCGCCGATGGCCGCGAACATCAGCCCCAGCAGGATCGCCACGCCCCAGATCAGCGGGCGATAGATCTCCACCCCCTGCGAGGCGTCGAAGAGCACGTACGACCCGGCCACCATCAGGCCCAGCCCGCCGATGGTCAGCAGGCCAAGCGAGGGCACGAACAGATCGACGAACAGCAGGATGAACGCGATCAGGATCATGAGCGCGCCGCGCCAGTCGAAGGGCAGTTGCCACAACGCCAGCGCCGCCAGCGTCAGGCAGATGGCGCCCAGCACGCCCGGCACGGACGCGCCCGGCGCGGCCAGCTCCAGAAACAGCCCGAGGAACCCGAGGCTGAGCAGGATATACGCCACGTTCGGATCGGCGAGCACCGCGATGATGGGGTGCAATTCGGTGGTCTGTTGGAGGAGGATGATCAGCGGCATGGGGGGCAACTCCAGTGTCGCCCCCAGTATAGGCGCGCCGCCCCCACCCCGGCCCGATGCCGGTCCCTTGTGCGGCCGGGACGACCGCGTGGTGGCGGGGGCGGGCCGTGCGCGCTATCTCGCCACTGCGGGTACCATTCCCCGGTTGTTTGGCCTTTTCGGGGCGCCAGCGCGCGCCCCGGCATGCGCAATAAGGGAAAGTGCCCGGTGGAATCCACGCAGGCTGTCGCGCCGCGCGAGGCGACGCGCGCCGAAACGCTCGCCCAGATCGTTGTTCGTTGCATGGCGTGCGGCCACACCACCGATGGCGTGACCCCGCGCACCGCCTGCACCGAATGCGGCGGCCTGCTGGATGTGGTGGTTCCGCTGGAGGCGCTGACCCCGGCGGATCTCGGGGTGGGGCTGCCGGCGGCGGCGCAGCACTCCGGCGTGTGGCGCTACTGGCCGCTGCTGCCGCACCTGCCGGGCGACAGTATCGTCAGCCGCTGGGAGGGGCACACCCCCCTGTATGCGGATGACCGGCTGGCGGCGTTCGCCGGGCTGGAGGCCGGGGCGCTGCGCCTAAAGCACGAGGGGCAGAACCCGACTGGCTCCTTCAAGGACCGCGGCATGACCGTGGGGGTCAGCCACGCCAAGGCGACCGGCGCGAAGATGGTGGCCTGCGCCTCCACCGGCAACACCTCCGCCTCGCTGGCGTCCTACGCCGCTGCTGCGGGTATCCCGGCGCTGGTGCTGGCCCCCGCCACGAAGATCTCCGCCGGCAAGATCGCGCAGACGATGGCCTACGGGGCCACGCTGGTGCAGATCGAGGGGGACTTCGACCGCGCGCTGGCCCTGCTGCGCGAGTTGACCGCCGCCTACGACATCTACCTCGTCAACTCGGTCAACCCCTTCCGGCTGGAGGGGCAGAAGACGATCATGTACGAGACGCTGGAGCAGCTGAACTGGCAGGCGCCTGACTGGATCGCGCTGCCGGGTGGCAATCTCGGGAACACCTCGGCGTTCGGCAAGGCGCTGGTGGAGCTGCATCAGGTCGGGCTGATCGACCGCATCCCGAAGCTGGCGGTGATTCAGGCGGCCGGCTCGGCGCCGTTCGCCAGCTACTTCCAGTCCGGTTGGGAAGAGTACGAGGCGGTCCACGCCGAGACGGTGGCGACGGCCATCAAGATCGGGGATCCGGCCTCCACGCCGCGCGCCCGCCGCTCCATCGAGGCGACGAACGGCTGGGTGACGAGCGTGAGCGACGGCGAGATTCTGGACGCCAAGGCGGCCATCGATGCCGCTGGCATCGGCTGCGAGCCGGCCTCCGCCGCCTCGCTGGCGGGGCTGAAGGCGCTGCGGCAGCAGCAGGTGATCCGGCCGGGCGAGACGGCGGTGGCGCTGCTGACCGGCAATATCCTGAAAGACACCGACGCGATCACCAGCTACCACCTTGAGGATGTCAACGGCGCGCCCCGCGCGGCGGCCAACCGGCCGCTGCGGGTCGCTGCGGAACTCGCCGCGCTGGAGCAGGCACTGGCCGATGCGCTTCACGGTTAGAACTCCCGGCTCCTCCGCCAACCTCGGCCCCGGCTTCGACGCGCTGGGGCTGGCGCTGGGCCTGTGGAACGAGGCGACGGTCGATACCGATGGCCCGGCGGGCGAGGTGCTGCTGGAGGGGCCGGAGACGGCGCTGCTGGAGGGCCGCGAGAACCTGACGCTGACCGCGATGCAGCGGCTGGCGGACGAGGTGGGGCGCCCCCTGCCTGCGTTTTCGCTAACGGTGCGCACCGAGGTGCCGGTGGCGCGCGGGCTGGGCTCTTCGGCGGCGGCGCTGATCGGCGGGCTGGTGGCGGCGAACCGGCTGCTGGGCGACCCGCTGACGGTGTCGCAGCTCTTCGCCATCGGCTGGCAGATGGAGGGGCACGGCGACAACGTGGGGGCCTCGCTATACGGCGGCGCAGTGCTGGCGGTGCCGGAGGTGCCCGATCCGGTGCAGCTGCTGAGCCACGGCAACCCGAGCCTGTGCGTGATCGTGTTCATCCCCGAGGTGACCGGTCTGACGCGCGCGGCCCGCGCGGCGCTGCCCCCCACGATTCCGCACGCGGACGCGGCCTTCAATATCGCCGCCTCTGGCGGGCTGGTGCTGGGTCTGCACACGGGCGATGCGCGGCTGATCGCGGCGGGGATGCACGACCGGCTGCACGAGCCGTACCGCGCCCGCCTCTTCCCGCACCTCGACGCGATGACGGCGGCAGCGCGCAAGGCGGGCGCCCACGGGGCATGCCTGAGCGGCGCTGGCCCGACGATTCTGGCGCTGTGCGCGCCGGAAGCTGGCCCGGCGGTCGCCGCCGCGTACCGGGAGGTAGCCGACGCCATGGGTGAACCCGGCATCGTGCGCGAGCTGGCGATCGTGACGGATGGCGCCGAGATCGTGGATGAGCTTGGCCGCGCGGAGCAACCGGCGGCGCGGCTGGCGGGGGCGCAACCGGGGCAGCACTGTGCGAGGGGGAGACGCGCCTGCGGGCGCTTGGGGGGAGACGCGCCTGCGGGCGCTCAGGGGGAGACGCGCCTGCGGGCGCTTGGGGAAGACGGCGCTGCGGCGCCTTGGGGAGTAAGGAGGACGGGGTTTGGGGATGGCGTGCGCCTCCCAAACCCCGATGTTGTTTCGGGCGCAGGAGCGACGGTGCGCCGTCAAGCGCGCCAGCGCGCCCCGGCGTTCTGCGCCCCACCTGTGCATCCGTCAAGTCGTCCCGCCCAGCCTGAGCGGCTTTGCCACCAGCGCGTGTCCCGTACGCTGCGTACCGCTCGCAGCAAGCCGAATGTAGCCTGTACCACATAATGTGCATTATCTCGTATCATATGGGAATCA
This sequence comes from Thermomicrobiales bacterium, assembly GCA_047605145.1. Lineage (GTDB taxonomy): Bacteria > Chloroflexota > Chloroflexia > Thermomicrobiales > UBA6265 > JACCXM01. The sequence continues at coordinate 5,363 of JASGGF010000181.1, forward strand.
TCTTGAGTTTAGCGTGAAGCTGGCCGCGCAGTGTCGCGAATGGAACCAGCTTCAGGAGTAGGGCGCAAGCTGCGCCATGGCCGACGGGCGGCAAGACGATGTGGTCAACGGGTTTCAACTGGCGGTGCGGCGGCGCCCGTTTCTCGGGCTGCTGGCGGGCGTGCCGCTCGGTCTCGCCTTTGGACTGGATGACGCGGACGCGAAAAAGAAGAACCGGAAGAAGAAACTGTTCTGCCTGAACGGCAAGCAGGTCAAGGCGAAGCACAAGAAGAAGAAGCGGCGGCTGCGCAGCCAGGGCGCCACGCGCGGCACATGCACCGCGGCGGCGTGCCCGGCGGGGCAGATCTCCGTGAATGGCGCCTGCACACCCTGCACGGTGACCTGCTCCGGCAGCGCCACGGCGTGCGGCACGGCGTTGCAGACCGCGATCCTGGCGGGCGGCACGGTGATCGCGTGCCCGGGCGAGTATCAGGCGGGGTTTGGCTCGACGACCAATGTCGTGCTGTACGGCGCCGGCAACGGAACCGACGCTGCCAGCAACACGATTCTGCGCGGAACCGGCAGCGCGGGTGTCCTGAAATTCGCCTCGAACACCACGGTTACGCTCGATTCGCTCTACATCACTGGGGGGACGGCGACCGCACTGCCGTATCTCGCGGGCGGCGGCATTCTGACTGCGATCAACAGCACCCTGACAGTCAACAACTGCGTCGTGACGGAGAACGGCGCGCAGTTTGGCGGCGGGATCTCCGCCAGCGGGGCGCTGAACGTGCTGAACTCGCAGATCACGAACAACACCTGCATCGGCAACAGTGCCGGTTGCGGTCTCCATCTCTCCGAGGACGTGACGACGATCAAGAATTCCGTGGTCTCCGGCAACACCGGGCCGAACGATGCGGAAGGTGGTGGGCTGTTGGCCCAGCTCGGCGCGCAAGTGAGCATCGAAAACTCGAAGATCACGGGCAACACGTCGGGGAATGGGTCCGCCGTGTGGGTCACCTCCAACACGCCGGCGACCGTGGTGACGATCGACGCGCAGAGCGAGATCACGGGCAATACGGCGACCGGGACGGCGCCGGTCTACGCCGTGGCGCTCAACGTCACGGTCGGCACGGCGACGGCCACGGTGGAGCCGGGCGCGAACGTGAGTGGCAACACCCCGGCGACCCAGTGCGGCCCGGGCGTGACGGGCTGCTAACGCGCCGTGGGCGCCGCGCCACCCGGCGCGGCGCCTACTCCTGCCGGACACAGCGAGGGCCGGGCGAACATCGCCCGGCCCTCGTGCTGTGAGCGGATCGGCGCCCTACGCCCGCCGGGTTAGCCTGTGCAGGTTCCGTTGATCGTGCCCGTGTTTAAGCAGTTGTTGGGGGTGTTCCCCGTTATCGAAGAATCTGCGCTGATGGTGAGCAGCGTGTTCGTCGCGTCAATGTACGCGCCGCCGCCGCCGTTGGCGGTGTTGGACGTGTTGCCTGTAACCAGGGTGCCGTTGGTCAGGGTGATCGCGGTGTTGTTGCCCACCGCGAGGCCGCCGCCCAGGCCTGTGGCGGTGTTGAGCCGAACCACTGTGTTCGAAAGAATGGCGGCGCCGCCGTTGAGGGTGCAGACGCCGCCACCGAGTGCCGTGGTGGTGTTGCCTTCCACCAGCGAATCAATCAGGTTCAGAGATCCATCGACCACGGTGATGCCGGCGCCGCAGGTGTTCGTGTGGGAGTTGCCGGTGACCGCGACCCGCGTCAGCGTCGCGTCAGCATTCGCGCCCAGCCCGATACCGCCGGCGACAAGGGTTGCGCCCAGGCCGTTCTGCACGCGCAGGTCCGTCATGTTCAGCGTCGTCGAGTTTGTGCCATTGAAGACCGGCGCAACCGCGTTGCCATCCAGCACCGTGTTGCTGGTCAACACCGTGCCGCTGCCCGCGCCAATGATCGTTGTGGAGAGGGCCGTGCCGATCAGGCCGCCGGTGTACTGGCCGGGGCAGACGTAGATCGTGCCGCCAGCCGTCACTGCCGTTTGCAGGTCGGTGCTGGCGCAGATGTTGTTGCCGGCGGTGCAGGTGACATCGCAGGCCTGCGGCGCGCTGGCGACACAGAGCTGGCTCGCCGTCACGGCGACGCCGCAGGCGCCGCAGTTGGCGCGGTCGCGGGTGGTGTCCACGCAGACGCCGTTGCAGCACGTGAGCGGGGCCACGCAAGCCGGGTCGCAGGTGGTGGGCGTGCAGGGCGGGCAGGTGACCGTGCGGTTGCACGGCTTCAGCGTCACCGTCGTGCCGCACCGCGTCCCGCAGGCCTGCGCAACGCTCTGCTTGCGGCATTTACGCTTCTTCTTGCGGTCCCGCTTCTTCTGTTTGCGCTCGCGCCGCTTCTTCGCCTTGCTCTTGCGGCCCTCGGCGTCCTCGTGAGTCAGGATGCCGGCGAGACCGGCGCCCAGCGCCACGCCCGTCAGGGCGCCCAGCGCGCGGCGCCGCGTGCCGGCAACGCTGATTGCACGCGCAATCTGGTCGAATCGCGTTTCGTCCATCGCTTGCCCCTGTCTGTCGGTGGGTGCGCCGGCAATGCTGCCGTTGTCACATTGACCTTATCATCAATGCAAGCGAAGATGAAACAAAAGTGACGTAGCGCGTGCTTCTTTAGTCGTGATTCGTGAGTAGCCAATGTTTCATGAAGCGCGCCAGTCCCGCCGGGGGAGATAGCACGAGGGCCGGGCGAATGCCGCCCGGCCCTCGTGCTGTCTGCGGTTCGGAGCGCCGCGCGCTTACGGGATCAGGGCGTAGACGCGGGAGGGGCCGCCGGAGTTCAGATCGAACTTGGGGCCACCGATGATGACGGTGCCGCCGGTGGCCGGGACATCGTCCAGCCCGGCCAGACCCTCGATGCCGTAGCGGCCGGAGCCGAGGATGGCGACGTGGGTGCCGAAGTCAGTAGAGGCGCCGTAGTCCTGGCTGAGGGTGTCCACGCCGATGCCGGCGATGCCCTTCTCCACCAGCATGATGGCGGCCTCCGGGTGGAAGCCGGGGTAGTGCTGCACGCCGTCGGCGTCGAGGTTGACGAAGGCGACGGGGTCGTTCACCTTGGCGGCCCAGCCGGAGTTCATCGCCACGAAGGTGAGTGGCGCGATCTCGCCGTTGGCGCTCTCAAAGGCGGTGATATCGTCCGGGGTGACCTGCGAATCCGGGTCCGCCGCGGCCTTCTCGCGGATGTCGATCACCGCGATGGGCACCACGAAGTTGGCTGGCGGCAGCTGCCAGGCGAACTCCTTGCCTTCGAAGAAGTGGACCGGGGCATCGAGGTGCGTGCCGGTGTGCTCCACGTAGTTCAGCTCGTTGGCGTAGAAGCCGTCATCCGCGAAGGTCTTGAACGGGGTGATGACCGGCGTGGGGTTGCCGGGCCAGACCGGGATGGTCGGGGTGATGAGGTGCGTCAGGTCCACGATCTGGGTGTACGCTCCCACCGCCACCGGCAGGGCGCCGGGGCCGCTGGCCACCGTGGCCGGCGAGGCCATGGGGGTGGCGTCCTGCGCGTGGACGTGCGGCGCCAAACGCGCCGAGAGGGCGGCGGCCGCCGCCGCGCCAGCCAGCCCCAGCAACCCGCGCCGGGACATCTCTTCCTTGACGCGCTGCATGACATACGGGGAACACATGGGTATGCCCTCCTGGCCATCCTTCTCGCGAGACCGGCCCCCTGGCCAGCCTGCCACTGTTGGTGTGCGCGACATGGTACGCAATGGGTAACGATTCCGCTGTCCTGATCCCCCTGCCGGATGACCAAGCGCCGGACACGGTGGCTCGTACGCTCCGCACAGCGCGGGCGCGCCTGCGGGCCGCCGGGCTGGAGACGCCCGATCTGGACGCAGAGGTGCTGCTGCGGCATGTGCTGGGCTGGGACCGCACGCAGCTCTTCATGCGCGCGCAATCGCCGCTGGAGCCCGCCACGCTGGCGGCCTACGACGCGCTGCTGGCGCGGCGGCTGGCCGGGGAGCCGGTGGCGTACCTGACGGGCGTGCGCGAGTTCATGGGCCTGCCGTTTACGGTGACGTCGGCGGTGCTGGCCCCGCGTCCGGAAACGGAGATCCTGGTGGAGTGGGCGGCGGGGTGGCTGCGCGGACGTGAGGGTGACCGGCTTCCCCGCGTGATCGATGTCGGGACCGGCTCCGGCGCCATTGCGCTAAGCCTCGCGGACCAGCTCGGCGCGGCGTGGCGCGGCGAGATCGTGGCGGTGGATGTGTCGCCGGACGCGCTGGCGGTGGCGGCGCGCAACCGCGCGGCGTTCGGGCTGGAGGCGCGGGTGGCGCTGCGCCCTGGCGATCTGCTGACCGGCGAGACCGGCCCCATCGACCTGCTCCTGGCGAACCTGCCCTACCTGACGCCCGGACAGGTGGACGGCAACCCGGACCTCGCTGCGGAGCCGCGCCTGGCGCTGGATGGCGGCGCGGACGGGCTGGACCTGATCCGCGCGCTGCTGGCGGACGCGCCGCGCGTGCTGGCCCCCGGCGGCGCGCTGGGGCTGGAGATCGAC
>JASGGF010000182.1:0-9869 GCA_047605145.1 Thermomicrobiales bacterium
CCCGCCGCGTCGCCTGTCGCCGGGGGAGCCACGCCGGCGGCGGCGCTGGCGCAAGGCGTGCAGCCGGATGGCAGCTGGGTCTTCACAGATGACCGGGGCATCACCGTCACGCTGCCGCAGCCGCCGCAGCGCATCTTCGCCAATCTCAACGCCGCCGCGCCGCTCACCGATTTCGGGGTGGAGCTAGTGGGGACCTACGCCAACGTCATCCCGCCGGACGACCCGACGTGGGGCAATGTGGACCGCGACCTGCCGAACCTCGTGGCGGACGAGATGCTGGATGTCGAGGGGCTGGTGGCGCTGCAGCCCGATCTGTTCGTGGCGGTGACGTGGGACCCGGACGAGCCGTACTGGGTTTGGGGGATCGAGGAAGGTTCCTACGATCTGGTGAACGGCATCGTGCCGATCATCTGCATCTCCACGCTGGGGGACCCGGCAGAGAGCATCGGCCGCTTCGAGGCGCTGGCGGGCGCGCTGGGCGCGGATCTCGACACGCCGGAGCTGACAGCGGCGCGCGAGGCGTATCACGGCGCCATCGATGACCTTGCGACGGTAGCGGCGGCGAAGCCGGACCTGCGGGTGCTGTACGCCTACATCCCGGCGGAGGGCGATTGGCTAGCGGCGATTCCGCAGGACTGGCCGGAACTGGAGATGTACGAGCGGCTGGGGGTCAACATCGTCTCCGCTTCCAAGGAAGGCAACCAGTATTGGGAAAGCATTAGCCGCGAGGACGCGCTGCGCTACCCGGCGGATGTGCTGATGAGCTCGGCCTTTGTCGAATCCTACCGGCTGGAGGATCTGCAGCAGGACCCGACGTTCAGCCGCCGCCCAGATGTGCGGGCCGGGCAGGTCGGGATGTGGCGCAGCGATTTCATCATGAGCTATCAGGGGATGACGGAGCCGATGCAGCAGTTCACCGCGCTGCTGGAACGCTCCGAACCGGTGGGCTGAGCCTCCTCGCGGCCCCGTGACCGGCAGCTCAGCGCTGCCGGTCACGATGCCTTCAGATCTGTACAATGCTCTGCTCACGACAGATCTCGCGCGAGCCGCGCAGCAACGCAGGCGTTTCGTGCGCCCGGCGATGGCAGCAGAGTGGACAGGAGCAACGCCCCGATGGCCTCCGCGTTGTTCGATGCGCTGGCGCGCGGCACGGCGTGCGTCTCTCGCCGCGCGCTGGTTGGGCTGCTGGGCGGCGTGCTGGCCGCTGGTCTGGCTGCGAGGCTGCCCAACGCGCCCGCCGCCGAGGCAAAGCGCCGCCGGGTAGCCAGCGAGCACAATGTGCGCGGAAAGAGAGCCATCCTGTGCGTGGCGGGGGCAACGCGCCGCGTGCCCAGGAAGCAGCGCAAGGCGTACCTGAAGCAGGGCGCCACGCGGGGCGCGTGCGCCAGCTCCGGCCCGGCGATGTGTTCCACCGGTCAGAAGGCGTGCGACGGCGGCTGCATCGCCGTCGCGGCGTGCTGCACGAATGCCGATTGCGCCAGCGGCGAGGCGTGCCAGCGCGGGGCCTGCGCGGCGCTACCCTGTGGCGAGGGCGGCCCCTGCCGCGTCTTCGTCAGCTCCAGCACGACCAAAGGCGCCTTGAGCGGCCCGGGCGGCGCGGACACGGCGTGCCAGCAGCTGGCGACCGGCGCCGGCCTGAGCGGCGCCTACATGGCGTGGATCGGTGCGGGCGCGGTTGTGCCGGCCACCCGGTTCACCAATACGGCCAAGGGTGGCCCGTACCATCTGGTCGCCAATGGCACGGACAACGGCGGCGGGCCGCTGGTGGTCAACGATTTTGCGGCGTTCACCGCGTGCAGCGGGGGCGGGGACTGCCTGCAGCACCGCATCGACCGCACCGAAGCGGGCGTGGAACTCCCCAATCCGGCACAGGTGTGGACGGGGATACAGGCCACCGGGCTGGCCTCGGTCCACACCTGCAGTGGCTGGACCAGCCAGTCCGACAGCTATTCCGGCCTGTTTGGCCTGACGAGCGCGATCCACACCAGCTGGACCGCGAGCAACGACGACTCTTGCGACGAGTACCGGCGGATCTACTGCATCGAGCAACCGGCCGCCGGATAAGGCCTGCCGCGATGCAGGTCTGGCTCCCGGGACACGCCGCGAGTGTCGCGGGTGCATCATGACTATGTCATACTGCGATCACGATATGTACAACATCGTCGGCGCTTCATGCCGATGGCGGCAAGTCAGACAGGAGTGATGCCCAGATGGACTCCCCCCAGTTCGATGCGCTGGCGCGCCGCGCCGCGCGCATTTCCCGCCGGTCGCTGGCAGCGCTCGTTGGCGGGGCTGCGGGGGTGGGCGCCGGGCTCGGCGCCGCGCTGGATGACGCCGCGCCCGCCGGGGCCAAGCGGCGCCGGGTGACCGGCGAGCGCAACGAGCGCGGGAACAAGGTGATCATGTGTATCGGCGGCGAGACGCGCAAGGTGCCGAAGAAGAAACGCACGAAGTACCTCAAGCAGGGCGCCACGCGCGGCGCCTGCGCCACCCCCGCCGGGTGCCCAAGCGGGCAGAAAGCGTGCAACGGCGGGTGTATCGCCATCAGCGCCTGCTGCACCAACGCAGATTGCGCCAGCAATGAGATCTGTGAAAGCGGCGTATGCGTGGTTCCTGCAGTCTGCGGCTTCGGCAGTCCATGCCGCGTCTTCGTCAGCTCCACGGATTCCAACGGTGCGCTGGGCGAGGTCGCCGGCGCCGACGCGAGGTGCCAGCAGCTGGCGACAGCTGCCAACCTGACCGGCACGTACATGGCGTGGATCGGCGACAGCACCAGCGCGCCCGCCACGCGGTTCACCGATACCAACAGGGCTGGCCCGTATCACCTCGTGGCAAACGGATCCGACAGTGGCGGCGTCGGCCCGCTGGTGGCGACCGACTTCGCGACGCTCATCAGTTGTCCCGGGAGCGTCTGTCTCCAATACAACATTGACCGCGACGAAACTGGAGTGCAACTGGGCAATACGGCATTGGTGTGGACTGGAGTTTCCTCCAGCGGGCAAGCAATGAGCGACACGTGCAACGGTTGGAAGGACGGAACCTCTTCCTATCAAGGCCGTCGTGGCGGGAGTGACCGGACAAACGAGACATGGACCCAAAATGGGCCCGACAACTGCAATAGCACGTTTCGGATCTTCTGTTTCGAGCAACCGGCTGTGCTGTGAGGGCATGGGCGCTGCGGTGATCTCGCATTTCGCTGGCATCAGGTGTCGTCAGGGGTGATCGGTCCCGGGTGAAAGCCCGGGCCGATGCAGCAGTTCGACCCGCTGGTGGAACGTTCCTGACCGAAGGGCTGAGCGGCGCCGAGCCCCTTTCGTGACACGATCGTGAATGGATCATAAGTAGCTGCGGTAAAGTTTGGCCGTGCCAACAAGTTCGTGGCCGCTGCCGGACGTCGCACAGGAGCAACGCCCTATGGACACCCCCCGTTTCGATGCGCTCGCGCGCGGCGCCGCCCGGGTGCACCGGCGCGCGCTGGCCGCGCTACTGGGCGCCGCTGCCGGGCTGGTTGCCGGCGTGGCTCCGGCGCTGGATGACGCGCCCGGAGCAAGCGCGAAGCGCCGGGTGCGCGGCGAACACAATGTGCGCGGCAACAAGGCGATCATGTGCATCGACGGGGCCACGCGCAAGGTGCCGAAGAAGAAGCGCAAGGCGTATCTGGCGCAGGGCGCCACGCGCGGCGCGTGCGCCAGCGCCACATGCCCGGCCGGGCAGAAGGCGTGCAACGGCGGGTGTATTGCCTCCACGGCGTGCTGCACGAACGCCGATTGCACCAGCCCTGCCACGTGCCAGAACGGCGCCTGCGTGGCCCCGTTGCGCTGTGGGGAGGGCGGGCCCTGCCGCGTCTTCGTCAGCGCCGAAACCAGCCTCGGCGCCTTGGGCGGCCCGTCGGGCGCAGACGGGTTGTGCTCGTTGATGGCGACAGCCGCCAGCCTGACCGGCACGTACATGGCGTGGGTCGGCGCGGGCATCGATGTGCCGGCCACCCGGTTTACCAACACGAATCTGGGTGGCCCGTACCATCTAGTGGCGAACAACACGGACAGCGGCGGCGAAGGCCCAGTGGTGGCGAACGATTTCGCGGAACTCACCAGTTGCAGCAGTGGCGGGGACTGCCTGCAACATAGCATCGACCGCGACCAGACGGGGACGACGCTGGGCACGGCGGCCGATGTGTGGACCGGCGTTGAAGCCACGGGCCTGTCGGCCACGCTCACCTGCAACGGCTGGACCGACAACTCCGGCAGCTCCTACGGCGTGTATGGCGGGACCAACTTCGTGGATAGCTTCTGGACCTCCGCCGACAACGCAGCTTGCGATGGCGCCCGGCGGATTTTCTGCATCGAACAGCCGGCCGTGGTGTAAGGCCGCGTTGACGCCATCTTGCGCACGATGACGGGGACGGTACACGTATTGGCGCGCCAACAGGTCGGCGCACTCGCGCACGCACGAGAAGGAGCAACGTCTCGATGGATTCCTTGCAATTCGATGCGCTGGCCCGCCGCGCCTCATGCGTCTCTCGCCGGTCACTGGCGGCGCTCGTGGGCGGGGCTGCGGCGGCTGCCGCCGGGCTGGGCGCCGCGCTGGATGACGCGGCGCCCGCCGGGGCGAAACGCCGCCGGGTAACCGGTGAACACAACGTGCGCGGCAACAAGGCGATCATGTGCGTGGACGGCGAAACGCGCAAGGTGCCGAAGAAGAAGCGCAAGAGCTACCTGAAGCAGGGCGCCACGCGCGGCGCGTGCGTCAGCCCGGCAGCGTGCCCAACCGGGCAGAAGTCGTGCAACGGCGGCTGCATTGCCTCCACGGCGTGCTGCACGAATGCCGATTGCGCCAGCGGCGAGACCTGCGTAAGCGGCGTGTGCGTGGCCCCGTTGAAGCCTTGTGGGCAGGGCGGGCCGTGCCGCGTCTTCGTCAGTTCCACGACCTACACGGGCTCCCTGGGCGGCGTGGCTGGCGCCGACGAGAAGTGCCAACAGATGGCGGTGGGCGCGGGCCTGTCTGGCCTGTACATGGCGTGGATTGCCTCATCCACCAGCACGCCGGCCACGCATTTCCTCGATACCTCCAAGGGCGGCCCATACCATCTGGTGGCCAACGGCACGGATAGCGGCGGCGAAGGCCCGGTGGTGGCCAACGACTTCGCGGAGTTCACCAGTTGCTCCATGATCACCTCTTGCCTGCAACATGCCATCGACCGCGACCAGACCGGCACGACGCTAGGCAAACCAACAGAGCCATGGACCGCCGTGCTCATCACCGGGCTGGCGTCCACGAACACCTGCGGGAACTGGGTCAGTAACTCCAATATTGCCTATGGCTTGTACGGCGACACCGCCGCCGTCAATAGCGGGTGGACCGCCACCGAGAGCGACGCCTGCGATAGCACCCGGCCGATCTACTGCATGGAGCAGCCGGCCGTGGTGTGAGGCCGTGCGGGCCGCCGCCCTAGCGCGGGCGGCGGCCCCGCGTGTAATCGGCGCGGCCGCGGCGGCGGTAGTCCTCCGCCTCGATGGTCACATCCTGCGTCAGATGGGTATCCAGCAGGCGGGAGAGGATGCGCTCGTCGATGTGGCGGTTTTCCTGATTGGACGTAATGATGGTGGGCAGCCGCTCAACGTAGCGGTAGTTGAAGATCTGATACAGCTTCTCCCGCGCCCACGGCGTGGTGTTCTCGGTGCCAAGGTCATCCAGCACCAGCAGGAAGACGCTGCGAATCTCGTTAAACCGCTCGTCGTAGGGGACGCCCTGCGCGGGATCGAACGAGGTGCGCAGGTGATCCAGCAGGTCCGGCGCGACGGCGAAGAGCACCTTGTTGCGCTTCTGCACCTCCAGCGCCGCCGCCACCGCCAGATGCGTCTTGCCGACGCCGACGCCGCCGCGCAGGAAGAGCCAGCCGTGCGGCTGCCGCGCGAACTCGACGGCGGCGTTGTACGCCTCCTCGGTGCCGGGCGTGGGCTCGAAGGTCGTGAAATCGTGATTGGTGAACGCATCGAGATTCGATTGCCGCCGCAGGCTTTCGCGCTCGCGGTCCGCCTTTTCCTCCACCTTGCACTGGCATTGAAAGACGCGGCCAAAGTTCGGATGGCCGACCGGCACATCCATCTTCACCCAGCCGGCATCCTTGCAGATGGGGCAGCGGTACGCGGGCTGCTCCCGTTTCGCCGCGCCGTTGCTGGCAGGCGGGCCGGTGGGGATGCGGAAGGTGGGGAGGACTTCGCCGATGCGCTTCATGGAAACTCTCTGGTCTGGTGGCTGGCGGCTAGTTGGTGACGGTTGGTCGGTGTTGGCTAACTGTACCGCTCGCGCGGCTCGCGGCCCTGCGTTTGCCAGCCTTCGAGGATGCGCTGGATGTATCGCCACGAGCGGCGGTTGTAGGTGACGGCCTCCGCCACGGCATCCTCGATCCATTCGACCGGCCACGTTTCCATGGCCCGCACGAGGTGATCGGCGATCAGCGGGGTGAGCGGGCCGACGTTCTGCTCGTACAGCCGGAAGACGTTTGGGCGCTCCGGGGCGACTTCGGGCGGGGTGGCGTCGCGCCAGAGCACGCGGGGCGGGGCCACGGTTCCCCTCGCCATCGCCGCGACGAGGGCCTGGTTGACGGGCGTGTTGACATAGTACCAGACGTCTTGCGCGGCGCCCTGCACCGCCACGAAGCGCAACAGCGTGCCGCGCCCGGTGGCGAGATCGAGCCCGGCGGCGATACGCTCGCCCGGTTCGCGCGGACTGCCGGGGATGCGCAGCGCGCTGCGGAGCGTGCGGTCGGCGTGCAGCGCGTCCTCCGAGACGGGGGATTCGATGCCGCCTGCTTCGGCGGCGAGGCGGAAGATGGCGAGGGTGGCCTGCAGCTCCGTCATCTCGGTGATCTGCGGCAGGACATCGGTGAAGAAGGCGCGCGGAATGCCGACGGCGGGATCGGTCTGGACGAGGAAGCCGGAAAAGCGGTCCATCACATCCCCGGTCCCGGGTACAGCTCCAGATCAGCGAAGCGGGCGGTGCGGTCAAAGAAGCGGAGGTTGACGGAGCCGACGGGGCCGTTACGGTGCTTGGCGATGATGATTTCGGCGAGGCCTTTCTTTTCGGAGTCTTCCTCGTACTTGTCCTCGCGGTAAATGAACATCACGATGTCCGCGTCCTGCTCGATGCTGTTATGGACGACGATATCCCCGGCGACGAAGTTGTGCAGCCCCTCGACGGTCAGGTCGAAGACCTCCTCCTCGCCATCGGGTTCGATCGCCACGATTTCGTCCCAGTAGACATCGCTGTCCGCGAGCGCTGCCAGTGGCTCAGACGCCACCACCGTGGCGACCCGCGACGCCCGTTCGCGGCTGAGATTGCTCTTGTACAACGCCGTGCCGCAGTACTGCATCCCGATGGCGGCTTGCATCCGGCGCGCCGTTAGCGATTGCGCGGCCATTGCCGGGGTGACCAAATCACGCCAGACTTCGCGCGGGACGACATCCCGGTTGGTGTTCGGGGTGCGCTCCAGCAGGTAAGTTCGGATTGCTGCCTCGTGCGCCTGTTTTTGCTCGCCCAGACCGCCAACTGTATCCAGAAAGCGAGTAATTTCGCCGTGGCCACTCACCCACACGTGGTACTGGGGGCGCCCCTTGGCGCCTTGGTCACGGCAGGCCAGTGTGGCGTTGATGCCAAGCCGCAGGAGTAGTGACTGGACACCGCACGCCAGTTGCTCGCTGCTGCTGGCGTAGTAGATGTTGGCGTAGTGCGCGGAGCCCTGACTGAGATGCACGCAGCCATCCGTCGACCAGAGATGTCTCAGGAAGCGCGCAATCGCCAGTCGTGGCTGTGCGAAGACCACGTCAGGAATGCGCTTTTCATGCGAACGCAAACCAAACACTCCCAGCCGGTCCAGCCATGCCGCAATCGGATTGCGGACACCATGGGTGAGCGGATTGGTGGCAGGGAGATACACCTGATACCAGTCGCGCTCGCGCGCAATGCGCGGCGCGATCTGATCGCCGAAGCTGCGCTGCGCCAGATCAACGACGATATCCGCCAATAGCGGATCATTCGTCGTGTACTGGATCACGTGACGCGGCAATGTGCAACCGTCGCCGATGAGGTGACCCAGCAGCGCCAACTCGTCATCGGACATGGTCTGCAGTCCCGGCGTTGGCATCTGCCGCGGCAAGGCGATGCGCACGCCCACCGCCAGCGCGTCGAGGCGGCGCCAGCCCTGAATGGTGAGGAACTGGTGGTTGCCGGTAGCGCGGATGGCGCGGCCAAGGCGCGTGCGCAGGCGGAAGACCGGCTTGACGCCGGTGCTGAAAGCGGCGGTGACGGTGCGCGGCTCCAGCTTCCATGTGTCTGTGTTCAGCGCCAGCACCGGGAACCCCGTCTGGCCGCAGAGCTCGCGGATTGGCCGATAGGTCCCGCTCTCCGGCAGGTAGACCGGGCTGTCGCCGGTGAGGCAGCCGGATTCGCGCAGGTCCGAGAGCATCGGGCGGTGGTCGGCGCGGGATTCGACGGCGCGGGAGAGCTGCGAGAGCGCGAGGACAGGGACGTTCAGCTCGCGGGCGAGGCCCTTGAGGCCGCGCGAGATCTCGGAGATTTCCTGCACGCGGTTTTCGGTGCGGCGGCCGCTCATCAGCTGCAGGTAGTCGATGATGATCATGTCCAGCCCCTGCTCCGCCTGCAGGCGGCGCGCCTTGGAGCGCACATCCATGATGCTGGAGGAGGACTGGTCATCCACATAAATGGGGGCCTCGCTGAGGCGGCCGAACGCGCGCGAGATGCGATCCCACTCGCCATCGTCGATCTGGCCGAGGCGCAGGCGGTGGCTATCCACCCCCGTTTCCATGGAGAGGATGCGCTGCACCAGCTGCTCGGCGGACATTTCGAGGCTGAAGATGCCGACGGTGCGCTTGTGCACCACCGCCGCGCCGTAGGCCATGCCCAGCGCGAGGCTGGTTTTGCCCATGGAGGGGCGGGCGGCGAGGATGATCAGGTCGGAGCGCTGCAGGCCGCCGGTCATGGCGTCCATGTCGGTGTAGCCGGTGGCGACGCCCACGACATCGCCACGGTGCTGCTGCAGATAGTCGATCTGGTCGAAGAACTTGTCGAGGACTTCGCCCATGGAGACGAAGTCCTTGGTCTGCCGCCGCTGGGAGACATCGAAGATTGCCTTCTCGGCGGCGTCCAGCGCGTCCTCGGTGTCGATGCCCTCGCGGAAGCCGATATCCACCACCTGCGTGCCGGCGTCGATGAGGCGGCGCAGGGTGGCGGTGCGTTCCACGATGCGCGCGTAGTACTCGACGTGGACGGCGGTGGGGACGGCGCTGAGCAGGCTGGAGAGGTACGCCAACCCGCCGGCCTGATCGTACTGCCCGCGCCGGTTCAGCTCGTCCGAGAGCGTGATCATATCGGTCGGTTCGCGCCGGTTGTAGAGATCGAGGATGGCGCCGTAGATGAGGCCGTTGGCGCTGAGGTAGAAATCTTCCGGGCGCAGGAAGGACGCGACGCGGATGATGGCGTCGCGGTCGATGAGGAGGCTGCCGAGCACCGATTGCTCTGCCTCCATGTTGTGAGGCGGCAGGCGTTCGATAACGCTGGGTGCTGTGGTGACCATCGCTGGCGGCTCCCCTTCCCGGATCACGCACGCATGGTACAGGGACGATGCCTGACCGGCGGGGGCAGGGGCGGATCAATGCGCGGGCTGCGGGGAGCGCCCGGTGGGAAACAGCGCCGCGCCCGGCGTTCGCCGGGCGCGGTCAGCGTCAGGGCAGTGGCCGTTAGGCCTCGTCTTCGTCGGCAGTCTCTGCCGGCTCGGCGGCCTTCGCAGCGGCAGCGGCGGCCGCCTGCGCCCGGCCATCACGGTCGTGGCCGTGGGTGATGCCGAGTATCAG
>JASGGF010000183.1:0-9835 GCA_047605145.1 Thermomicrobiales bacterium
TCCTACGCGCCCTACCCCCGCAGCCCCAGCATGTCCGCGATGTTCGCGCTCGCATCGATCACCGGCAAGATCGCGCCGGAACGCGAGGTGAGCAGCCCGGTCACGCCTGGCCCGTGTCCAGAGATGTACGAGTCGCCGTGCACGATGATGCCGATGGAGATGGAGCCGCCGTAGTAGTGACGGCCGAAGGTGCTGTCCGCGTCGAGGATCGCCACGAAGTCGCCGAAGCGCAGCTCGTCGAGGCCGTACTCCTGCACCACCCGCTCATCGAACAGGTTGATGTCGTAGTCGCCGCGAAACACGTTGTCGCGGCCCAGTCCGCTGCCCATGATCGCCGCCGGCGCCGTCTTCGCCACTGGCACGACCAGCTTGCCATCGCGCGATTCGGTCACCCACTGCGCGAACAGGTCGGGCGCCAAACCGGTGCACAGGACATCAGGGAAATCGGGCAGCGCCAGCCCCACGCCGAACGCCTCCACCTGAATCTGGTCCCCGATGACCATCTTCGCCAGCGCCTCGTCCGGGAAATCGATCATGACGTGCTCGGCGCCGCCGTGCGTGCCGGTCACCACGCCCGTGGCGCCCTTGGCCTCGCCGCTGGTCATCACCGCCGGGTTGCCGACGCAGGAGAGGATGTTGTAGCCCGCGTTGGCGTGCGGCTCCGGGTTGCGAGATGACACCGCTGGCTCGACGTGGTCGCCGATCAGCCCGCGGATGCGGTCGCCCACGCGCACGTTGTAGGTGATGCCGCCCATGCTGGGCACGATGCGCGGCTCACCAGTATTCGTAATGATGTGCGCCGGCGCCCACACGGAGGCGGGCACGAATTCCTGCGGCGCGATCTGCCCCGTCACCGCCACCTTGACGAGTTGTTCGCGGTTTGTCCTGATTTCGGTTGCCATATGATTCGCGCTCCTTGCGCTGGCGCGGGGGTACGCTTCTGCCCGCAGCGGGCGCATTGTATGAGCGATTGCGGGTTCCGGCGCGGGTGTGGCAGGGGAGGGGGCAGCATGCAGGAGCAACTCCAGCCGACGATCTCGGTGCTCACCGCCATGATCACCCCGGCGGTGCTGATCTCCGCCTGCGGCACGCTCATTCTTTCCACCTCACAGCGCCTCAGCCGCGTCATCGGCCGCGTGTACGAGTGGACGCGCTGGCTCGATGCCGCCAGCCGCTCCCCGAACGAGGAGGCGTTCGCCCGCGAGCACGCCGCCGCCTTCTTCCTGCAGTTCGAGGTCACCTCGCGCCGCGCGCGGCTGCTGCACTGGGGCTTGAGCGCGTTCTACTTCGCGCTCGGCACGTTCGTGGCCGACATGCTGGTCATCGGGGTGATCGCCCTGCTGGGCATGGATCACAGCTGGCCCGCCGTCGGCCTCGGCCTGTTCGGCGCCGTATTGCTGCTCTTCGGGTGTGCGGCGCTGGCGGAGGAATCGCGGCTTGGCCTCACCACCACCGACCGCGAAATGCGCCTGCTGCGCGAAATGGCCGAACGCCACGTCCCGGCGGACGCCATCGGCGCGCGCGGCGGCCTTGTCCGGCAGGTGCGAGCTTCCTTCAGCCGCGCTATTCCGCCGGTCGAGGCGGACGGGGATTGAGCAGCGCCGGGGGAGCAGCCCCGATCAGTGTGCAGTCCGAGGACGGTGGTGACGGCCTCTCGCGGAGACTGCGCCGGTTCTCCGATAGCCACCCCGACCCTGCCCATCCCGATGTCATCCCGACGAAGGAGGGATCGACCACCCCCAACTCCGCCACCACCGCTCCCGTTCTTCGGGTGACAAGGCGCGCGGTGGCACGCGGAGCGAAGGGGTCGTGACCCTGAGCTTGGGGGTGGTCGATCCCTCACCTGCGGGTTCGGGATGACATCTGGGTGGGGGAGGGAGTGGTGGAAGGCGGAGACCGGCGCCCGCATCACGAGCGCCACGCGACCTGACAGTTCCCCGCGACGGTCCCCCGGACTTGATGCAGGACCCTGCCACCGATCATGAACCGGCGCGCTTCCAGCGCAGTCGCATGACTACGCTGGAAGGTGACGCAAATTGGTCTGGCTACTGCGTCCACGCCGCGATCAGCGCGTCCTCCAGCGCCTCGCTGTTCGGCTCGGTGACCACCATGATCGTGGAGCCGTTGCCGACTGGCTTGGTGCGGCCATCGTTCGGGTCGCCGGGGATATCAACCACGGTCACCTGCCGCTCGGTCGTTGTGACCAGTTCCGGGTGCGCCATCACCACCGCCGCCAGCGGGTCCCAGAAGTAGTAGCTGCCGGACTCGATCGACTCGGCATTGTTCTCCAGCAGCTTCGCCACGAATTCGGCCGCCGGCGTCTTCGGCGCGGCTTCCAGCTTCTCGACGAAGGCGGGCGTCACCGGCGCCTCGTTGGTGGCGTCGAGCGGGACCAGCGTGATCGGCGCGCCGGACTCGAACACGATGCGCGCCGCGTGCGGGTCGGAGAAGATATTCCACTCCGCCGTCGCGTTCTCGTCGCTCACCGCCGAACCGGGGACATCGACCGCGCCACCCATCACGTAGATCATCTCGATGTTGTTGACCAGATCCGGTGTCGCCTCGAACGCGGCGGCGAGGTTCGTCAGTGGCCCCAGCGCCAGCACCGTGATCGGCTCCGGCGAATCGCGCACGGTCGAGGTGAACAGCTTGACTGCGTCGTCCTTCGCCGCCTCGCCACCCTCCGGCAGCCCGAGCGCCGCGACGGATTCCGCCGTCGTCATCCACTCATCCGGCGGGCCGTTTGTCCCCATCGATGGGGTCTCCGCGCCGCACGCCACCGGCACGTCGCCGTACTCCTCCAGCGCCAGCAGGCCGAGCGCCGACTTCACACCCGCCTCGCAGGTGGCAAACCCGGTCCCCGAGACGGTGATCGCCTTCACCGCGTAGTCGGGGTCGTTCAGGACGAAGAGCGTAGCCATCCAGTCGTCGGAGATCATATCGCTGTCGATGACGAGCGGCGTCGGCTCGGCGGCGCGGACGATGCTGGTTCCCCCCGTCACGCTGAGCATTCCGGTGAGCGCGAGGCCCACGGCCAGCTTGCGTTGCATGGCACGTTCCTTTCAGTCTGGAGGCGTAGCGCGCAGCATCGCGCCGTTTGATCTGGCGGGGCGCTCCTCGCGCCGCCACCGGCAGCTTATCGCAGCCGGGCCGGTTGCGGCGTTACGCTTCCCGGCCTTCCGGAACCAGTCAGGCCGCGCGTGGCGCAGGGGAGTGTTGGTGAGGGGCGAGGTCGTTATCCGCAACCGCTGCAGCCTTTCCCGGGTGGACGCGCGTTTGCTCCCGTTGATCGAGGCGGCGGGCGCCGGTATCGCCGCGTGCTGCGGAGAGTGCATCACCGCAGTGCGACTGCAGGGCTCGGTGGCGCGTGGTGAGGCGCGACCGGGGCACGCCGATCTGGACATGATCGCGCTGCTCGATGGACCGCCCGCGCCCGCTGTGGAGGAGTGCGTGGCGGCGCTTGCTGCCCGGTTGGGCGCCTCGACCGACCTCGTGACCCGGTGCGATCTCGAAGTGATCGACGGCCGTGACCTCGCGCCCTTCCGGCGGTTTGTCCTGATGACCGACTCGTTCTGTCTCTCCGGCGAAGACGGGCTCACCGCTCTCGAAGTCACTATGGACCGCGCCGCGCTGGCCTCATTGGTGACCCCGGACCCGGCGGTCATGCTCCCGGACTATCTGGACTGGGCGAACGACCTTGCGGGCGCCAGCGAGGACGAAATCCGCTTTGCCAGCCGGACCATCGGCAAGGATGCGCTGAAAATCCTGCGCGGCGTGGTGCTGTTGCGAGGAGCCCCGTATGAGGTCGCCACCCCGGATCTCGCGGCCCAGATCCCGCAGTACGCGCCTGAGCATGCGCCACTGGCGGCGGCGTTGCTGGCCCACTACCAACGACCAACCTCAGATGCGGCCGCGGTGGTGGGTCTCGCGCAAGCCGCTCTGGCTGCGCTCAGCGACAACTGCGAACTGGCGTCGATCCTGACGCCCGAACGCTCCGACCACGCTTCGTCTCCAGAGGTTTTCTGATGGATTGGGCGCCTGCGTTCTACGCCAGACAGTACGAATGGTTGAGCGATGACGCGTTCTGGACGGTGCAGGCAGAGCACCATGAGCGAGCCGCTCAGGCAATGCAGCTGGCCGGCCCCCCACCGCAGCGAGTGCTCGAACTCGGCGCAGGTGGCGGGCAGACGGCGGCGGCGATGGCCGATCTCGGCTTCGAGGTGGTCGCCAACGAGCTCCTGCCAGCTGCGGTGGAACGGGCCCGCGTACTCGCGGACATGGCGCGACCGGGGTCGTTGACCATCCTGCCGGGAGACTTCTTCCGGATCGAACCGCCGGGCCGCTTCGACCTCGTCACGTACTGGGATGGCTTTGGAATCGGTGAGGATGACGACCAGCGCGGTCTACTGGCGCGGATTGCCGGCTGGTTGGGACCCGGCGGGCGGGCGCTGATCGAGGTCTACACGCCCTGCTACTGGGCGGAGGCTGCTGGCCGCACGATGCAGATTGGCGCGGCCGAGCGCCGCTACGGATTCGATGCCGACGGCTGCCGCATGCTTGACCGCTGGCAGCCAGCCGGAGCGCCAGAAGAGGCCGTCGAACAATCCCTGCGATGCTACTCCCCGGCGGATCTGCGGCTACTGCTCAAGGGCACGGGCTTGCGGCTTGTGCGAGTGACTCCCGGCGGGCACTGGGACGACGATACGCGAATCTACACGCCGGAAGCGCCGCTGGCAGTAGCAATGACCTACCTGGCGACGTTGGACGCCGACTGCTGAGGCGTCTGCAAGGTCCGCGCGGACTGCGTCAGCCAATCGGCGGCGGCGCGTGTCTGCTCCAGTCGCAGCTCCAGCACCAGTTGGTGAAAAAGGCGGTCATCGCCGGTGGTTGGCGAGGCGTCCGTATCCAGTTCGCGGAGTTGCTCCGCCAGGGATTCCGCCAGTTGCTCCACCACGACGTGCTGATCCCGGATCAGTCGCTGCGCCAGTTCTGGCTCCAGGTTCATCGCAAAGTACAGCTTGACCAGAAACTCCAGGCGGATCTCCCGGGTGCGCGCCACCGGCTCGGCCAGCCAGCGACGCAGCTCGGCGTGACCGCCGGGAGTGAGGTGGCAAATCTGGCGCGGCGGGCGGGGCGCCTGATCCTCGGTGGTCATCGTCAGCCAACCGAGACGCGCCAGCTTCTTCAGGTGCTTGTAGAGCATGGCGGGTTCGAGGCGGATGACTTCGCCCAGCGGCTGCCCGCGCCGGAACTGCCGCGCCAGGTCGTAGCCGTGGGCAGTGCCGCCAGACATCAGCAGCAGCCCCAGCAACGCGTGCTCGGCGGGCAGCTCGCGCGCGGCGCCCGCGCGCTCGCCCGTCGCCGCCGTTTCGGAGAACCCGTTGTCCGAATCTTGCACAACCATGGTGGGAAGTATCCCACGCTGGGCGCCCGAATGGTCAGATGACGGCGGAGCCGGTGCGGCTGCTCAGGACGCGCAGGCCGAACAGGATCACCACCGAGGCGATGAGCAACACCAACGAGAGCACCAGCGCCGAGGTGAGGTCCCCCGCCCCGAAACGCGCGTAGATTGCCAGTGGCATCGTCTGGGTGACGCCGGGAAAGTTGCCGGCGAACATGATGGTGGCCCCGAACTCGCCCAGCGCGCGCGCCCACGCCAGCACCGCGCCCGCCATCAGGCTCGGCAGCGCGAGGGGCAGCGTCACCGTGCGCAGGGTGCGCGCTGGCGACGCCCCGAGGTCCGCAGCGGCTTCTTCCAGTCCCTGGTTCATCTGCTGAAATCCGCTGCGGGCGGCGCGCACAAAGAAGGGCGCCGCCACGAACAGCTGCGCCAGCACCACGGCCGTGGTGGTGAAGCCCACCGTGATGCCCATGGTCGCCAGCCAGCGCCCGATCAGGCCGTTGCGGCCAAACGCGACCAGCAGCGCAATACCCGCCACCGCCGGCGGCAGCACGATGGGGAGATCGACCAGCGTGTCAATGAGACGGGAGCCTGGAAATGTTCGCCGGGCCAGCAGGTAGGCGAGGGGAGTGCCGGTGACCAGCACCAGCACCATCGTCACCGCCGTCGTGAGCAGGCTGAGCGTCATCGCCTGCCGCAGGATCGCCAGCGCTTCCGGCGAGACGCCCTTGCCGTCACGCACCAACCGCCAGACCATGGCGAGGAGCGGGATGGAGAGGAACAGGACCAGCGCCGACGCGGCCGCGATGGCCACCCAGCGCAGGCTACGGTCGGCGATTGAGGCGCCTGTTGGCCCGGATGACGCTGCAGCGGCGGTTGTCGCCCCGGAATGTGGCCGGGTGAGCGCGTCTTGCATGGGAGACGAAGTCCTGCTCATTCAGGCGCCCGGAAAAACACCGGGGCAGCGTAGCCGATCTGGCGACGCTGCCCCGGGAGGAACACGCGAGCGTGAACTAGGAGACTGGCTCGAAACCGTAGTCCGCCAATGTGGACTGCCCGTCATCGCTCAGGACGTAGCTGATGAACGCGTCGCCCAGCGCCTCATCGCCGCCGCTGACAGTGGCAATGGGGTAGCTGGCGATGATGTTCTCGTCCGCCGGAATCTCGACCTGCTGCACCTTGTCGCCGCTGACAAAGGCGTCCGAGACGTAGACGATGCCGGCATCGGCCTCGCCCAGCTCCACCTTGGTCAGCACCGCGCGTACGTCCTCCTCTTCGGAGACGACGTTGGCGGCGACACGGCCCACGAAGTCATCGCCAAAGGTGGCGGTGTCCTGGCTCATGCCGCAGACCGCCTCACGGGCGTACTTGCCGACCGGCACATCCGCCTGCGCCAGCACCAGCCGCACCCCGGCCTGGCCGAGATCGTCTGGCGAATCGATGCCGGCCGGGTTGTCGGCGGGGGTGACGATGACCAGTTCGTTGTTGACGAAGACCTCGGGCGAACCAGCGATGAGATCCTGCTCCTGCGCGGCCTTCATCTGGGTCTTGTTGGCGGAAGCGAAGACATCGGCCTCCGCGCCTTCGCCCAGTTGCGTCACCAGCGCCTGTGAACCGGCGAAGTTGTAGGTGATGCTCAGGCCCGGGTGCTCTTTCTCCAGATCGGTCTTGATGGTGCCGAAAGCGTCCGTGAGCGAGGCCGCCGCGAAGACGGTTAGCTCACCGCCGTCCGCCGGAAACTCGGCGTCCATGGCCATGGGGGTGGCTTCTGCCGCCGCTGCGGTGGCGGAGGCGGCTGGCGAGGCGGCCGCCGCTGCCGGCGCCGGGCACTCGAAGGTGGCCTGCGCCGCGACCCGCGCGGGCGCAGCGCCCAGGAACGGCGCGCTCAGCAGCGAAAGACCCAGCCCGACCATGGCGGCTCGACGTGTGATGGCGTTCACGTGCGCTCCTTCAATGCGTTGGTACCTGACGTGTGCGATATTCAGAGGGTGAATAGCGACCCGTTGGAGCGTATGCTAGCGCTGAACGAGTGTCAAGCAGGCGCGATACGCCTGCGGCGGCGCACCCGTCGAGGGCGCGCCGGTGGGATACGACTGGAGGACGGATACGGATATGGAACTGAGCGCACGGAACCAGATTGCTGGCACGATCACGAACATCGAGCTTGGCGCGGTGATGGCGGACGTCACGCTGGATATCGGCAACGGTCAGACGATCACCTCGGCCATCACGAAGCACTCCGTGGAGCGGCTGGGCCTGAAGGTGGGTGATGAGGTCGTTGCCATCGTCAAGGCGACCGAAGTCATGCTCGGCAAGCAGTCCGCCTGAGCTGATCCAGCCCGGCACACGGCCGACGCCATGGAATGAGAAAGGTTCCTGCGGCATGACCACGCTTCTGTCCCACATCCAACGACTGCGCTTCGGCGCGTTCGCCTGGCTGGCGCTGCTGGCAGCGGCGGTGGTCATGCCGGCAGCGGCGACGCTGGCGCAAAGCACGCCAGTGGCCTCGCCGGTTGCTGCCGGCAGCATCGAGATCACCGGGCTGGTGACGACCCCGGGCCCGCTCAGCGTGGCCGACATGCAGGCGCTGCCAACCGAGACCGTTTCGGTGACGTTCGAGAGTGGCGGCACGCCGGAGGATCACACCTTCACCGGTGTGCGCCTCTATGACGCGCTGGAGCACATCGGCTTTGCGGTGGACCCGGATGCACGCAACCCGCTGCTGACCATGTACCTCGTGATCACCGCCAATGACGGCTACCAGGTCGTCCTCTCCGGTGGCGAGATCGATCCCAACTTCGGCAATGCCCCGATCCTGCTGGCTTGGGAGCAGGACGACGCGCCACTGGCCGGCGACGCCGGGCCACTGCGGCTGGTGGTTCCGGGCGATCTGCGCGGTGGGCGCTATGTCCACGGCATCGTCAGCATCGACGTTCGCACCGTCGCCGAGACGAAGTAGGGGTGGCTGAAACGCCGCTGCGCATCTTTGCGCCGGGGTCGCTGTGGCCGGTGCAGGCCGTGATCCTGGCCGGGTTCCGGCGCGAGGCGCCCGGCGTGGCGGCGGAATTCGCGCCGCCGGCTTACTCCGGCGTGCTGGCGCAGCAGATTCTGGCGGGCGCGCCCGCCGACGTGTTTATCTCCGCCAACATGCGCTACGTCGAGGATCTGCACGCTGCCGGGTTGATCGCCGCCCCGTCGCCTCTGGCGCGCAACCGCTTGCTCTTACTGGCCCGGCGCGGACTGGAGCCGCCCATGCGCGGCGTTGCTGATCTGGCGCGGCCGGGACTGCGGCTGGTGCTGCCGCCGGCTGGCAGTGATCCGCTGGGCGCCTACGCTGCCGCGATGCTGGACGAGGCCGGCCTGACCGCCGCCATCATCGCCAAGCGCGAGCGCGGCGAGGTGCTGGAGACGCTGGGCGCTTTGCGTGAAGGCCTGGCCAGCGGCGCGGTGGATGCCGCCATCGTCTACGGGCACATGGCGGCCATGTTCCCGGCGGCCGAGGCGGTCTCGCTGCCGTCTGAGCAGGACTGGCATGACCGCGTCGTCTTCGGCATCGGCGCCGTGACCCGTGCAGCCGCCCTGCATCCGGCAGCTGCCACCTTCGTCGACTGGATGCGGCACGGTGAGGGTCGGCAGATCCTGCTGCGCGCTGGGTTCACGCCGCTGGCGTAGGCGACGCGCTCAGCCGCCCGCGATGCGGGCCGCCACCGCGGCGCACTGCTGGCGCAGGTCCGGCACAGCGACGATCTCGTACAGCCGGCCCATGGCGATCGCGCCCAGCGCGTAGAGGCCGGGTTGCGGTTCCCCGTCCTCCCCGATCACCTGATCCTGCGCATCGGTCTCCAGCCCGAGGAGGAGCGCGTCACGGCGCGCCACGCCTTCCGCGAGGAGCGATTGCAGCAGCGGATTGTCGCTGCGGGCCGGGTCGCGCTGCGGGCCGGTGCAGTTCACCACCCAGTCCACCACCATGTGCGCCGGGGTCGATGCGCCGCGCGGCTGGACCGTGATGGAGAGGGCGCCGTTCTCGCGCGCAATCCCCAGCAGGCGGCCCGCCACGATCTGAAGGCGGCCGTCCTCCTGCAGGGCGAAAATCCGCTCCGCCGCAATTGCCGGCATCCGGTGGCGCGCCACCCCCCACGGGCTGCCGAGCCAGCGCAGAAAGCGCGCCTGCTCTCGTGGGGACAGTGTCTGCCAGAGTTGATGCGTGACCGGGCGCAAGCCATCGATCACCGGCCGCCAGTCCTCGCCGGCGCGGTCGCGCGCCGCGATGGCCCCGCGCACCAGCCGGGTGACCTCCGCCAGTGATTGCGTTTCGGTGACGCCGGGAGTGGGGACGCCCGGTTCCGCCACCATGCGGTGCGCCCACGGCAACAGACCGCGCCGGGAGAGCGCGGAGGTTGCGCCCGTGCGCCCGGCGAGATCCCATTGCAGCAC
>JASGGF010000184.1:0-9763 GCA_047605145.1 Thermomicrobiales bacterium
TCCCCAGCCTCGCGTTCCTCGCCCTGCTGATTCCCAGCCTCGGCATTGGCCGCATGCCAGCGGTGATCGTGCTGGCGGCGTACGCGCAAATTTTTCTGGTGCGCAACATCGTGGCCGGGCTGCGCGGGGTGGACGCCGCCACGCTGGAAGCGGCGCGCGGGCTCGGCATGACGCGCTGGCAGGAGTTCTGGCGCGTGCGCTGGCCGCTGGCACTCCCGGTGATGATCGCCGGGTTGCGCACGGCCTCGGTCACCACCATCAGCCTCGCCACCATCGCCGCGTGGATCGGCGCCGGCGGCCTCGGCGTCCTCCTCTTCGAAGGCATCGGCCGCGATGACCCGAACCGCATTCTGGCCGGCGCCATCGCTATCACCGCGCTGGCCATCCTCACCGATGCCATCCTCCGCTTCGTCGAGTCCCGCACCGCCATCCGCCGAGCGCAGGCCGCCGCGCGGTAGGGCGCTGCTGCGACATCGCCCCTGCACGATGTCCTTCCGGGTAACCATGCCGGGGTCCGGCGCTGCAACGGCGTGAAAACCGCCTCGGAAAGCGATCTGAAGGTCGCGGCGCCCTCTCCGCTTGCCACCGCGCACCCGCGCCCCAACGATGTCATTCCGAATCCGCAGGTGAGGAATCGACCACCCCCCAAGCCGCGCCATCACGATCCCGGCCCTCCGCCTTCCACCGGCCCCTGCCCCACCCCGATGTCATTCCGAATCCGCAGATGAGGAATCGACCACCCCCAATTTCAAGGTCATGGCGCCCCTCTTTCCGCCTGCCACCCCGGCGGTGGGCATCGGAGAGCTGGGACGTATTCCCGGAAGATGGGGGTGGTCGATTCCTCATCTGCGGATTCGGAATGACATCGTTGTTGTGGGGCAGTGGTCTTGAGGCTGGGGGAGCGCGATTCCTCCTTCATCGGCATGACATGGGAGGTAGGGCAGGCCTTTGGGAAAAGCGGAGTGCCGGCGCCGTGCCAACGCAACGAGAGGCGTGCGATGTCTCCATCGTCGGAATGACAACCGGGTGGTCAGGAATCGAGGGGGAGATCGGAGACACGGTCCGTGGCGCCGGAGGCGCGCATCCTCGCCTCAATGTGCTCGTTTGCAGCGCCTTCGGGTGGTCCCCGCAATTGTTGTCAGCCTTGGCAGCCTTTCCCCAATGCCCCCGGCGCGAAAACGCCCGCTCGCCGTTCCAGCGAGCGGGCGTTCTCCGTCGATGATTCAGCTACCGCGGCTTCGCGCCCGGCGCGCTTTCCGCTTCCGGCGCCTTGCCGTCGGCGGGGTGGTTGCCGTTGGTCATGTTCTGCAGCGCGGAGCCAACCTGCCCTAGCGCGTCCTTCACGCCGTCCGGCGCGTTGTTCATGAACCCTTCCGTCAGGTAGCCGAACTGCTGACCCTTGAAGAAGCTCTCGGCCATGCGAGCGGCGGTGTCCGGGTCGCCCCAGACCGTCATCTTCGCGCTGGCCATCGCCTCGCCGTAGGCGTTGGCGGCGGCGATGCGCACCTGCTTCTCCGCCTCGATGCGGGCCAGATCGACCTGCAGGCCGCGCGCAATCGACTCGAATTGCGCCTTGTTCTCCAGATCCTGCCGCTCCACGCTGACCTTGGCGCGCTCTACTTCCACCCGCTGCCGCTCGACATCGACCGGCACCATCGACGCGGCCAACTGGCCTTCCGCCTGCAGCGCCATCGCCTGCTTCTCCGCCTGTGCGCGGGTGAGCCGGGCGGATGCCTCCTTGGCGGCCGCCGCTTCGGCGCCCTCGGCGGCCTTCACCACCGCGTAGGCGGCCACGTCCGCCTGCACCTGCTCGTGCAGCCGCCGCTTCTCGAATTCCGCCTGCGCCTCGATGATGGCCCGCGCCTTGTCGCGCTCGGCGGTCTGCGTCGTTTCAACGGTGCGCACGGCCTGCCGCTCGGTCTCCATCTGGGCCTCGGCGGCGAAGCGCTGCGCCTCGGATTCCGCGCGCTCCCGCTCCTTGGCGGCAATGGCGATGGCGTTCTCGCGCATCGCCAGCTCGACCGTGCGCGTCTTCTCCACTTCCGCAACGCGGGCGGCCTGCTCCCGCTGCTGGTGCGCCACTTCCAACGCCCGGGTCTTCTCGACCTCGGCCACCTGCACCGCTTCGTCGCGCTTCACCTCGGCCAGTCCGGCCAGCCGTCCCTGCTCGGCGGCGAAGGTGCTCGCCTCCTGATGCGCCTGCGCGCGGGCGATCTCGATGTTGCGGTCGCGCTGCGCCTCGGCGTTGGAGCGCGCCACGTCCTGCTCGAAGATGAACTGATCGCGGGTCACGTCCTGCGCCCGCACCCGCTGGTCGGCTTCGCGCTCGATCTGGTTGCGCTCCACCCGCTGCTTCTGCGTGATCTCGGCGATGGTGCGCAAGCCTTGCGCATCGAAGACGTTGTCCTCACCGCGCATCGCATTCGGCGGCGTTTGGTCCAGCCGGGAGATGGTCACCGATTCCAGCGTCAGGCCGTTGTGCGCCAGATCCTTCTCCACGATCACCTGCACCGCCTGCGCGAACTCGTCTCGCTTGGTGTGCAGCTCATGCAGCGAGCGGGTCGCGGCCACGGTGCGCAGCGCCGAGACCAACTTCTGGTTCACAAGGTGCTTGACGCTCTCGGCGTCAACCGAACGCTCACCGAGTGAGGTGGCGGCGGCCAGAATGTGCTCCTTGATCTTCTGGACCTTGATATAGAACTCCGCCGCCACGTCGGCGCGCAGGTTGTCGCCGGTGATCAGCGCGTCATGCCCCGAGCGGTCGACATCGAGGCGCATGGTCTGCAGCGAGACCGGCACGATCTCGTGCACCACTGGAATCACCAGATCACCGCCATCGAGAATCGGCACCGGGCCGCCCATGCCGGTGCGCACGAACGCCTGATCGGCGGAGGTCTTGATGTACAGCTTGGTGACCACCAGCATGATGGCGCCAATCACGAACAGGATGATCCCGAAGATGGTGAGCGCCACCTGCGACTGCCCGCTGAGATTCAGCATCGGCAGCGCCGGCATCACCACATTTGCCAGCAGGATGAAGAACAGCCCAGCAACGATCGAGCTGATGGCCGCGCCGGCGACTCCACTACGACGATTCTGCATCGAGACCTCCTTTTCCCGTTTCCTCAACCCGCGTGACGAGCGAGCGCAACCAGCAACCTTGCTATGCCGCCGGCGCCGTGCCTTCGAGACTGGCGAACGCATCATCGTGGGTCACGAAGTACGAACCAGCGACGTCGTCATAACGCCAGAGCACCACCCGTGCGCCCGCCGGGATCGGCTCCTCCCCCGGCAGCACGCGGGCTGGCACCTCGTGCAGCGACCCGTGCTGGTCGTACACCTGCACGGTGCCGGCAGCGGCGGTGATGGGGTAGCGCGCTTCCGCCAGCCGCCCGACCAGTTCGCGCGCGCCCGCGCCGTAGCTCTCCGAGCGAGGCATGATGCGCCCCAGCACCCCGGCCATGAGGCGCGTGACCACCCCGGCGCCCAGCAACGCGACTGCCAGCGAGGGCCAGATGAAGACGCCGGGCTCCGGCCAGATCTCGCTGAAGCGATGCACGGCGTACCAGCCGATGGCGCCCCAGAAGAGGCAGAAGCAGATCAGGATCACCGAGAGCGGCACGCGGCCGAGGCCGAACAGGCTCAGCAGATCGTTGCTGCCGCCGTCATGGTCGGTGTCGATGTGGAAGTCCACGCCGAGGTCGTGCATCGGCATGGCGCCCACCGCCATTAGCAGCACGAAAAGCACGGCGGCGAGCGCTGGCAGCAGGAAGATGAGGTTCCACCACTCCAGTAGCTCCACGTCCGCCTCCACTGCAGCGCTATCTCGCTGCCAATCATGGCCGTCAGTTGATGAGCTGCCTCCCGTACCGGGTACGGGGTTGCAGTCATGATCCGATTTCATCTGACCACGCATTCAGCCACGTTGCAAGTGAGGGCGCTGCCTGACGGTCGTGAATGCGTGATGACGATCCGGTCTTGTACTTCCAGAACGCCGGGGCAAACGGCGGCGTTCCCCCCGCCGTCGCGGGTGGGCGCCTAGACAGCGAGCGGCGCGGTGAAGGAGCGCAGGCAGGCGGCGAACACATCGGGCGCCATGCCGAGCGTCAGCGCGATGACCCACGCCGCGAGGTAATCATCGGAGCAGGTGAGGGTGATTTCGTTGTAGCTCAGGAAGGTTTGTACCGAGATACCCGCAGTGCGCTTGTTCCCGTCCTGAAACGGGTGATTCTGAGCCAGCGCATTACCGAGATACGCCGCTTGTTCCAGCAGGTCGGCGCCATTGTACAGAGCATGGTTGCGTGGGCTGGCGAGCGCGGACTCAAGCATGCCTTCGTTCAACAGCGCGTCTTCCGCAGCCCGTTCCGTTAGGCCAAACATGTCTGCGTACAGCGCGAGGATGTTCTTCCTGGTCAAATAGTTGACGTAGTCATCCATCCAGAATCCTCGCGCCGTACGCGTTAGTTACTGTCGGCTGTCGTACTCTTCCAAGAGTTGCATCATGCGCTGCCGTTCGGCGATGACACGGCGGCCAATCTCCCGACGTTCATCATCATTGAGCATTTTGCGGACGGGAGATGTGGCAGCAACTGACTTCCCATCTGCGTCGTTCATTTCGGCAGTCGGGGCAGCCTCAGTCTGGGTGACGAACGCCAACGGCTGCTCCTCCCAATTCTTCTTAGCAGCAACCATAGGTACACCGTCCTCTCAATCAGACATGTTGCCATGGCCCTTGCCTCGACAAACTGTGCCTGACGGCATCCAGTGTAAGGCAAAGCACGGCCCCTCGCCGATTTGAACGAGCACGGGGCCGTGGCCTTCATTTGTAGGTTATTGCTACGACCCCAGCCGCCGCACGTGCAGCATGTTGGAGCGGCCAGAGACGTGCGTCATCGGCAGTGAGCCCGCGATCAGCGCGAACTCGCCGTCCGTCGCCAGCCCGTCCTCGATGATCTGCCGGCCTGCCACGCGGAACAGGTGATCCGGGTTCTCCTCAATGGGCACCGCCCCGCTGCGCACGCCCCAGATCAGATTCAGGCGGCGCGCCGTCTCCAGATCGGTCGCCAGCCCGATGATCGGCGGCTTCGGGCGGTATTTGGCGACGCGGCGCACCGAGGCGCCTGTCTGCGTGAACACCACCACGTGCCCCACCGGCGCCTCGTCCGCCAGCGTGCGGGCGGCACGGGCGATGGCGTCCGCAATCTCCAGCGTCGGCTCCGAGAGGTCGGGCAGCGGCTTTTCGGAGGCCTCGGTGCGGATCGGCCCCTCAATTTCCGCCTCGCGGATGATGCGCCCCATCGTGCGCACCGCCTCAACCGGGTACTGCCCGATGGCCGTTTCCGCCGAGAGCATCACCGCGTCGGTGCCGTCCCAGACCGCGTTCGCCACGTCCGTGGTCTCGGCGCGGGTGGCCACCGGCTGCCGGATCATCGATTCCAGCATCTGGGTGGCGGTGATGACCGGCAGCGCGAACTCGTTGGCGACGCGGATGATCTCCTTCTGGGCGCGGGGCACGCGCTCCGGCGCCATCTGCACCCCGAGGTCGCCGCGCGCCACCATCAGGCCGTCGGCGGCGCCGGCGATGGCGCGCACATTCGCCAGCGCCTGTGGCCGCTCGATCTTGGCGATCAACTGCGGTGGGCGGATGCTGTACCACCCGGCCACCTCGCGGGCGAGGTGGAGGTCTGATGCATCGCTGACGAAGGAGAGGCCGATGAAATCGACGCCCTGCTCCACGCCCCATTGCAAATCTTCACGGTCCACCGGGGTCAGGGAGCCGCCCTTGATCATCGCTTCCGGCAGGGTCACGCCCTGCCGGCCGTGCAACTGGCCGCCGCGTCCAACGTGGCAGTGAGCGCTCTTGCCATCGATGCTCTCGACCAGCAGCTCGATCAGGCCGTCCGAAATCAGGATGCGACTGCCGGGGTGGATGAACTCGAAGAGGTTGGGGAAGTCGATCCCGATCAGTTCATCGGTCGTTGGTTCTGGCCTGTTGACGATGGTCACCGAGCCACCGCGCGGGATTCCGACCGACTCTTCCTCCGGATTGGCAAGCGGGCCGGTGCGGATCTTCAGGCCGCGCAGGTCGAACAGGATGGGCACCAGTTTGCCCACTTCCTCTGACACCGTGCGCACATCGTGCACCAGCACCGAGCGTTCTTCCGGCGTGCCGTGCGCCGCGTTGATGCGGACGACATCCAGCCCGGCCAGAAAAAGTTCGCGCAAGGTCTCGCGGTCACGCGAGGCGGGTCCCATGGTTGCCACGATCTTGACGCGACGCTCGTCATAGACGCTCAAGGTTGCATCCTCTCAGCCTGCACAGCAGTCAATGGTGGGTTCTGCCTGCGAGATGGTAACCGAGGATGCGCTGCAGGGTGTTGTGGCTCCCGCCTGATTAGTCTGGAAGCCGAACCAGATACGCGCACACATGCCCGCCGTTGATCCGGTGCGCAATGCGCGTCACCTCGGCTTGAGGCAGCGCGGCCTGCAGAAAATCGAGTTCGCTGGAGCAGGCGTGACCGTAGCGCAGCGCCACGCCCAGCACGGCGCAGTTGTGCTCGGTGATGACGAAAGCGCCGTCCTCGCGCGTCGTGAAATCCGCAAGGTAGCCGTCCTCATCGAGAATGGCCGCCACCACGCGCACCCGGTCAGCGAAGGGGAGGCCAACCGTGCGTTCGCGGGCGCGCTGCAGGCGGCGTTCAGCGCGCCGCGCGAAAATGCGCTCCAGCAGGGCGGGGTCTTCGTCCTCGACGTACTCCAGCAACTCGTTGGTGAGTTCGGCGTAGGCGCGGGGAAACAGGGCATCGCCGGCGGCGGTGAGCGCGTACCGGTGGCGGGGACGCCCCGGCCCGTTGCGCTCCGGGGTGTAGGCCAGCAGGCCGTCCCGCTCCAGCGCCGTCAGCGTCTGCCGCGCGCCGCTGAGGGTGATCTCAAGGCCGGCGGCAATGCTCTCGGCCGTGGCGCCGCCCTGCCGCTTGATCTGCTCTAGCGTGCGACGGCGTGATTCAGGCAGGCTGTTCAGGGCATCGGACATGCGACAGGACACCATGGCGAGGGAGGGCGGGTGAGACCCGGAGTATAGGAGGATCGCGCGGATACTGGCAATAAACACACGAATTACTTGTTTTATTCGCCGGGTGGGTGTATCGTGCGGGTCCACTCGAGGGAGCGTGGGGGCATATGAGCACAGTCGCGGAACCAGCAACGGCAACAGCAGATTCGCAGGCGCCAGCGGGGGCGTCGCTCCGGGAACCGGCGCGGGAAGCCGCGCGGCGGCCGCCGGCCCCGCCGCCCCCGGATGACGACACCAACCCGTTCGCCAACGGCCGTTCGCCGCTGGTGATCGGCCTGATGCTGACCATCGTCGCGGTGGCGTTTCAGGCGCTGGCGGTCGCCACCATCCTGCCGGCCATTGTCGATGATCTCGGCGGGCTGAACCTGTACGGCTGGGCATTTTCCGCCTATTTGCTGACGCAACTCGTCGGTATCGTGGTAGCCGGGCTGCTCTCGGATGAGCGCGGGCCGGCGCTGCCGTTCGGCATCGGCGTCGTCTTCTTCACGATCGGCCTGCTGATCGGTGGGTTCGCGCCCTCCATGGAGGTGCTGATTGCCGGACGGGCCCTGCAGGGGTTCGGCGGCGGCTGCATCTTCTCGGCGGCCTACGTTGCGGTGGGGCGTGGGTTCCCGGCCTCCGCCAAGCCGCGCATGCTGGCGCTGATGTCCACTGGTTGGGTGGTGCCGGGGCTGATTGGCCCGGCCATCTCCGGCCTGATGGCGGAGGCGATTGGCTGGCGTGCCGTCTTCCTCGTGCTCACCCCGATGGCGTTTCTAGCCGCGCTGCTGGCGTTGCCTTCGCTGCGCAAGGTGCCCGTCGGCACCCCGAACCCGCAGGCGAAGCAGCGGGTGCTGTTCGCCATCGCGCTCTCGGTGGGCGCGGGGCTGGTGCTGGGCAGCGCCAGCGCTCCGGGCGCCATCGCCGCCGCCGCCATGATCGTGGTGGGCGCGCTACTCGCCGTGCCCTCGCTGAGAAGGCTGCTGCCGCCGGGCACGCTGCGCGCGGCGCCGGGGCTGCCAGCGGCCATCGCCACCATGGCCCTGCTCAACCTCGCCTTCTTCGGGGTAGACGCCTTCGTGCCGCTGATGCTGGTTGAGGTGCGCGGCGCCTCCATTGCCTTCGCCGGGCTGGCGCTGACAGCCGGCACTATCGCGTGGACCTCCGGCTCGTGGATACAGGCGCGCTTCGGGGCGCGGGCCTCCCGGCGGACGATGGAGTGGCTGGGGCTGACCGTGCTGGCCGCCGCCATCGTCATCACCGCCTCGGTGCTGTTGCCAGAGGCGCCGATCTGGCTCGGCCCGATTGGCTGGGGCTTCGCCGGGCTGGGCATGGGCTTTGCCTACATCACGCTGAATCTCTCGATGTTCGAACTGGCGGAGCCGGGGCAGGAGGGGAACGCGTCCTCCTCCATGCAATTGGCCAGCGTGCTTGGCTCCGGCGTGGGCACCGGTATCGGCGGCGCGCTGGTGGCGGTGATGCACGCGCAGGGCAACCCGGTGCAGCACGCGCTCTTCCTGCACGACGGCCTAATGCTGGCGGCGGTGCTGCTGGCGTTCGTCACGGCGCGCGGGCTGCCGCAGTTTACCCAGCGGCCGACCGCCGTGGAACTGGAGGAGGCCGCCGAACCCGCCGTGGTCTGAACCTTTCGCTCTGCCCTGTGAGGCGCATCATGCTCAACATCCCTGCCTACCTCGCACGCATCCACTACGACGGCCCGGTGGAGTCCACGCTGCCCGTGTTACGTGATCTGCACCTCGCGCACCTGCGCGCCGTGCCGTTCGAAAATCTCGATATCCACCTGAACCGCCCGATTTCGCTGGACGAGGAGGCGCTGTTTGACAAGATTGTGCGGCGGCGGCGCGGCGGCTTCTGCTACGAGCTGAACGGGCTGTTCGCCGCCCTGCTGCGGGAGATCGGCTACACCGTCACCCTGCTGGCCGCCCAGTTTCCGCTACCGCCGGAGCGTGTGACCACGGAGTTCGACCACCTCGTGCTGCGCGTGGACGCGCCGGGCATGCCGCCCGTACTGGCCGATATTGCCGCTGGCCGCCGCTCGTTCGCGCTGCCGCTGCGCATCTGGGGGGAGGCCCCGCAGACGCAGCCCGAAGCGGGCGCGACGTTCCGCCTGCTGCCGGAAGGCGACGGGGTGCGGCTCTGGCGGCGGGAGACCGGCGGCGAGTGGGAGCGGGTCTACCGTTTCACGTGGCAACCCCGCAGCACCGCTGATTTCCTCCCCGGCTGCCATTTTCACCAGACCTCGCCGGAGTCTGACTTCACCCGCAAGCAGGTCTGCACCCTGATGACGGACCGGGGGCGCATCACGCTCTCGGATGACCGGCTGATTACCACGGTCGATGGCGCGCGCACGGAAGAGACGTTGCCGGATGCAGCGGCGATCCGGGCGGCGCTGCGCGACCACTTCTCTATTGATCTCGACGCCTGAACAGGAGCAAACACGATCATGACGCTCGATACGAGCTGGCTACAGGGCGAGGACGCGCCCATCCGCGTGCTGGGCATCGGCGGCAGCACCCGCGCCGATTCCCGCAGCCGCGTGCTGCTGCGCCACGCCTTGCGCCGGCTGGAGGCGGCTGGCGCCGGCGTGGCCCTCGCCGATGTGCGGCAGATGGCGCTGCCGATCTACGACGACGACCTACCGCTGGAGGCGTATCCCGATTCGCTGCGGCAAATGCTGGCCGCCGCCCGCGA
>JASGGF010000185.1:0-9735 GCA_047605145.1 Thermomicrobiales bacterium
CTGGGCGTGCTGCCGCTGGGCAGCGTGATGAACATCGCCCGCGCGCTGGATATCCCGCGCGATATCCCGGCGGCGGTGCAGTTGCTGACGACCGGCCAGATTCGCGCCATCGACGTGGGGGAGGCGAAGGGGCAAATCTTCTTCGAGGGCGGCTCCGTGGGCCTGAATGCCGCCGTCTTCCGTGAGGCGCAGGGCATGGATGCCTCCACCGGCCGCGCCCGCGCCTTCCTCGCCGCCCTGCGCGAGCTGGTGCGCTACCGCCCGCCGCGCATGATCCTGCACCTCGACGACACGGTGTTCACCACCCGCGCGCTGGCCGTCTCGGTCGCCAACGGGCCGTACGCCGGGCTCGGGTTCACCGTCTCGCCGGATGCCAGCATCACCGATGGCTTGCTGGACGTGGTGGTCTACTCCCGCTTCTCCCGCGTGGAGCTGATCCGCCACTTCGGGTCCATCGCCTTTGGCCGCCGCCAGTACACCCCGAAAACGCGCACCTTTCAGTCCCGCCGCGTCCGCATCGAGGGCGTCCACCCGCTGCCCTGCCGCGCCGATTCCCATGACCTTGGGGAAACCCCGGTAGAGTACGTGGTCAAGCCGCAGGCGTTGCGTGTTGTGACGCCCTGAGCCAGATGCTCGCGCCGGCCTAGCAGCACCTTGGGGAATTCACTCGTCCACCGATACTTCGCGTAGTAGCGCAATTAGGAGGCTTGCATGGCGACACCCATAGCCAGACGATCACAACGCGAACGCATCGAACTGGATGCAACAAAGCGAGAACATGCGGTACTAACCCGAGCGGCGGCGCTTGCACACATGGACACGACGAACTTCGCGCTGCCAGAAGTTCAAACCGTCGTGGTTCTTGACGAGCGAATCATTCTCGATGAGCGAGATACGGATTTCATCCTCACCCTGCTGGAAGATCCACCTGCACCGTCGCCGCAGCTTAACCAGGCGATTCTCGAGATGCAGCAACACCGCGCCTGAACCCGGTGAGAGACCGCGCAGACAGGCTTCGGACATGACCTTAAGGTTTTGGGCAGTCACCCCAAAGACCCGCCACCAACCCCTCGCGTGCAGGGTGAGGAGGCTATGCCATTGGGCGGCGCTGTGGAAGAATGGGAGCTTCGTGTCCGTGCCGCTGGGCGCTAAAGACACCCAGCTGTTACGACCCAAATCCCCGCAAACGGGGCTGAACTCCTGAAAAGAGTAAGGCGACATCGGCGATTATGCGGGGTCTTTTCAGGCCCATTCATGGGCCTTCCGGTGCGGTAGCCGGGGGTCTTTAGCCCCGGCGGGTCGGGTCACGGCGTCCCCTGGCCGGCAGGATTCAGGCCCGGCCTACGCCCGCTCGTGCGCCGCGCTGGCCGCCGCCGCCACGCCGGGCGAGTTGAGTTTGTACCCCGAGGTCACCAGATCGATCAGCTCCGGCACCGTCGTGTCGGCGGTGCGCGAATCGAAAACGATCTTGCCGCCGCTCAGGAAGTTGATGCGGTCGCACACCTCGAACACCTGCGCGTAGTTGTGCGCGATCAGGATGATCGAGATATCGCCGCGCTTCTTCAGCTCCAGCACCAGATCCAGCACCAGCCGGCTCTCGCGCACACCGAGGGCGGCCAGCGGCTCGTCCATGATCAGCACCGTCGGGTTGGAGTAGATCGACCGGGCCACGGCGATACTCTGGCGCTGCCCACCGGAAAGCATCGAGACGGTGTTATCGACATTCGGAATGCGAATCCCCAGGTTGCTCAGATACTCGATGGTTAGCTTGCGCATCGACCGATTGTCTAGCAACGGAAAACCCAGCACCCGCTTCTTCTGCTCCCGGCCCAGGAACATGTTGTGGTAGACGCTGAGGTCATTCACCAGCGCCAGATCCTGATACACCGTCTGAATGCCGAGGGCGCGGGCCTCCATCGGCGAGTTCAGGGTGACCGGCTTGCCATCGAAAGAGAGTGTGCCGGTATCGGGCTTGTGGAACCCGCAAAGGATTTTGATCAGCGTGGATTTCCCCGCGCCGTTGTCTCCTACCAGGCCCAGCACCTCGCCGCGATGCAGGCGCAGGGTGACATCCCGCAGCGCCGTAACCGCGCCGAAGCGCTTGCTGATGTGCTCGGCCTCCAGAATGATCGGGCTCGTTGCATCGACCATTAGCGCTTCCTCCGCAACCGGAACGCATCCACCTGCACATTGAGGATCATGGCCGCGAGGATCGCTGCGCCAAGGTAAATGTTGGACTCCGTGGCCTGCGCGCCCAGCAGCACCAGCCCGTTGTTGAGGCAGGAGATCACGAAGGCGCCGATCAACGCGCCAATCACCGTGCCGGACCCACCGGTCAATGCGGTGCCGCCGATGACCGCCGCCGCAATGGCGAGCAGGGTCAGGTTACTGCCACCGGCATCCGGCGCCGCAGAGCCCGTGACGGTGGCGGTGATCAGGCCGGTCAACGCGGCCAGGCCACCCAGGATCATGAAGGTCGCCACCTTCATGCGGTCTGTGCGCACGCCGATCTCGCGCGCCGCCAGCAGGTTGCTGCCGGTGGAGATCACGTGCAGGCCAAAGACGGTGCGGGACAGGATGATCGTCAGGATGATCACCACGGCCACGGTCCAGATGATCGGGGTGAAGCCGGTGAGCCCGTTCCACGAGAAGAGCGGATCGAGCGGGCCGTAGCGATTCTGGCCGAAGACCAGATTGAAGGGCTGCTGCTCCGGCATCCGGATCGGTTGGCTGCGCGCAATCGACACGGTCAGACCCGTCAGCAGGAAGAACATGCCGAGCGTGGTAATCAAGGATGGAATGCGCAATTTGACGGTGATGATGCCGTTGATAAACCCGACCAGCACCCCCAGCAGGATCGCGATGATTGCCGTGATCCAGAGCGACCAACCCAAATCAACCGTCAGCCGGATCATCGCGTAGGGGGCCATGGCGTAGGTTGCGCCGACGGAGAGATCGATCTCGCCGGTGATCATCACCAGCACGATCCCCGCCGCAATCATCCCGATGCGGGCGGTGTCCCGTAGCACCACGCTCATCACGGGGCTGCTCAGAAAGACGTCGTTGTTGAACTGGATGTACGCCACCAGCAGGACCGCGACGGCGGCGATGCTGGCTTCCCGGTAACGGGCGATGAACGCGAAGGCGGCATCCAGCCACTGCCGGCCCGGCGCCGCCTTCTCCCCGGCAATCTCGGTTGCACTCCCTTGTGCCATCTTCCCTGCTTCTTCTGACCTGTCGGCAGGATGAACAGGGACGCCGGCTGATGGCCGGCGTCCGCATTCGCCCGTCGTTCGTGCAGCAACGATCAACTGGAGGCGACGCCTCCAGTTGATCGCGCAGCGAGGCAGTTGCTACTCGGGCTCAGCTTCGGTGCTGCCCTCGAACCGGGACGGGTTGAGGTACGTCTCGACGTTGTCCTTGGTGACATACGCGAGGCTGGTGTCGGTGTTCGCGGGAGACACCGCGCCGCCAGACAGCTTGTACAGGTAGATCTGCAGCGTCGGAATGAAACCCTGCAGATACGGCTGCTGATCCGTGGTGAAGGTCATGTCGCCGCTCTGGATGAGCGAGAGGGTCTCGGGCAGCAGGTCGTAGCCAGCCGTGATGACCCCGTTCGCCGCCAGGCCGTACTTCTGGGAGATCTTGCCCACCGCCAGCGAATCCGTGGCGCCGGTGCCGAACATGCCCACCAGGTCCTTGTTGGCCAGGTAGTACGTCTCGATGCGGGACTCTTCTGTCGCCTGATCAACGCCGGAATCCAGCGTCTCGTAGGTGACCGGATCGCCGGCATCCTTGATCGCCTGAATGTAGCCATCGAGGCGGGGCTGCAGGTTCAGCGAGCCAGGCGTGGCGATAGAGAGCAGCACCTTGCCGCCCGGCTTCACCATCGGCAGCCACTTCTGAGCGATGTTGTAGCCAGACTGGTACAGGCTCTGGCCCACGTAGGCCAGGCGCGCGTTATCGTCGGTATCGGCGTTGTACCCGATCACCGGGATCCCGATGCTGAGCGCGTCCTCGGTCGGCTTGTTGAACGCCTCGGCGTCGACCAGACAAACCGCGATGCCATCCACCTTGTTGGCGATCGCCGTCTGCATCGCCGAGACCATCTCGGCGACGTTGGCGGTCTGCGACCCCGTCCACTGGTACTTGCAGCCCAGGAACGTGCAGGCATCCTCAATACCGTAGATCGTCGGGGTGAAGAACGGGTTCGTCGTCACGTGGTTGACGAACGTGATGTTGTATTCCTTCTGCGGCAGCCCGGCGGCGGCCAGCGCCTCCCGGACCTCTCCGCGCCCTACCCCGGCGCCGAGCGCTGCGGCCGCTGCGCCGCCCAACCCCCACTTGGCCGCGATGCCAAGTGCCTTGCGCCGGCTCACCTCGTAACTGGTGCGCTGCGCCGGGGACATGCTTTCCAGGACAGTCTTCGCCATTGACCGACTCCCTTTCTCGCCGTTGCTTTTCGCCTCGATTCTCCGTCATGGAGTGAGGCGACTTGTAGCCGGTTTGCCGGGCGGAGTCAAGCCCTGCGTGGCGGAAGCAGTCTGGCACGCGTCGATCCGGGCGCCGCGCCTGAATCAGTGATGCGAATCAGACGATATGCGGCAGATATTGCAGCGCGTGTGGAAAACGCCAGGGGGAATCCTGCTCGCCACGCCTGCCCGCCCCTGAGCGATACTGTCCCTTCCGGTTCTGCTCAACGCTGCGCGCAACCACTCGCCGGCCAGCGCGCCGCAGGAAAGGACACCCCCGTGGGACGCACCTACGACACCATTGATGCCTCGATCCAGCGCTGGCTGGACAAACAGGTCATGTTCTTCGTGGCCACCGCGCCGAATGACCCCGCCGGGCACGTCAACGTCTCGCCGAAGGGCGGCGCCGGCATGTTCCGTGTGCTCGGGCCGCAGACCATCGCGTTCGTCGATCTGGTCGGCAGCGGCGCAGAAACCGTTTCGCACCTGCAGGAGAACGGCCGCATCGTGGTCATGTTCTGCGCCTTCACCGGCGCCCCGAAAATCATGCGTTTCCACGGCGTCGGGCGCTCCATCCCGGAAGACAGCCCGGAGTACGCCGATCTGCTGGCCGGCTTCACCCTCGACGACGCCCAGCGCCCGCTGGCGCGTGGCGTCATCATGGTCGAGGTTTCCCGCATCAGCGATTCCTGCGGCTTCGGCGTGCCGCGCATGGACATGGTCGCCGAGCGTGATCAACTGCTGCGCTGGAGCGAGCATAAGGCGGAAGAAGAGGGGCCAGACTGGAAGGCTCGCTACATGGCCGCCAACAACACCGCCAGCATCGACGGCTTGCCCGGCTACGAGGCGGACCGCGAACTGGTCGCCACCGAGATGGCTGCGCTCTCCAGCGAAGGGCGCGCCCTGTAACGGCGACCCACGGGGTGGCCCCGAACGCGCGTGATCATCGACCTCGCGCCCGGGAGGGCCGCCCCTTCGCCCGCGTCTCCCCGGCCTCCAGGATCAGGATGCCCAACTCGGTTGCCAGGGCCGAAAACTGCGCCGGGGTGATGATGACGCCGTGGAGATCGTAGCGCTTCAGGTTCCAGCCGGTCAGGTTGGCCCCCCGCAGATCAGTCTGAAAGAAGGTTGCCTCCTCCAGGTCCACTCGTGTCAGGTCACAGTTAACGAAGGACGCCTCCCGCAGATCGGAGAGCGAGAGATCCGCCTCGACCAGTGAGCAGCCCACCCAGTGCAACTTCGCTAACGACACCCCTCGCAACAGCGCGTAGTTAAGATTGCAGCGAGTGCATGTCGTTCCGGTGAGCGTGACGCCGTCCCGGAAGTCGACCCCCATGAGCTTGCAGTCCTCGAAGGCGGTCGAGAAGAGGTTCGCCCCGGCCAGCCGCGCGTGGCTGAGATTGCAGTGCCGGAACACAGACGCATTCAGGCGGGTTCCGGTCAGATCGGTGCGGAGAAACGAGCACCCCTCGAAGGTGCAATCGGCCAGATCCTGGTGATCCAGGGCCATCCCGTCAAAAACCCAGTTCCGGTAGTCTTCGCCGCCGATCAGGGCATCGCCCGCATCCCATCGACGCGGCGCCGTCGCTTTCGTCATCGCCTCACCCTTACCCACGAACCGCCTTTACACCGTGCAGTATCGGTCTCGCTGGCCTGACTCAGGCAGGGTTGGGGATAGCCTGGTCACCGGCGGCACGCTGCAGCGCCGCACCTCGTGATCGTCCATGGACCTGTTTAGGAGCACGGCCGCGCCGGAAACCACCGCGAGATGCGGGCGTCAGGTTGCGCGTTTGGCAGGCCAACCCGTCTGCTATCCTACGCTGCCGCACAGGACAACCAGCTCGCCAGCAGCACGCAACCCATCATGCTGAAGGAGTCACCCATGGAGCGTCTCAAAGCAACGGCGTGGACCCGGCGGCGGCTGTTGGCAGTAGGTGGGGTTACGGTCGCCACCGGGGGCGCCTGGCAGCGCGCTCTGGCGCAGGACGCGACGCCGGTGGCCGGCGTTGGCTTCGAGCTACCGCAAGAGGTGTTCTGGGCCGCCTACTCGAAGCTCGCCTTCGACCAGGCGGAGGCCATCGGCGCCGCCCTGCAGGAAGCCGCTGGCGTCACGCTCAGCGTCCAACCCACCCTGGGCGATGACTTCACCAGCGAACTGCTGCGGCGGGACGCGGTCGATTTCGAGGCCACCGCCGTGGGCGGCTCCATCGCGGCGCAGGAGGGCGTGTTCGAGTTCACCCGCAAGGACTGGGGCCCGCAGCGGGTGCGGCTGGTGCTGGCCAATACCGCCGAGCCGATCAGTTACGGTATCGCCGTAGCAGGGGATGCCGGCGTGCAGGAGTACAGCGAGCTCGCTGGCAAGCGCGTCGCCTGGTACCTGGATTACCCGGTGGTCAACGTCAACACCGAGGCCTACCTGGCCTACGGCGGCCTCACCTGGGACGACGTGGAGAAGGTGGAGGTCAAGGGCTTCTTCGATAAGGCCCTGCAGGCGCTGGTCGATGGAGACCTGGACGCCGCGTTCGCCGCCACCACCAGCGCGGGTGTCGCGGAAGCAACCGCCAGCCCGCGCGGGCTGTTCTGGCCGGTCATCGACCCGCAGAACCATGACGGGATCGCGCGCATGGCCGCAATCGCGCCGTACTTCGTGCTGCAGGACGTGCCCGAAGGTCCCGCCGATCCCACGAAGGTGCTCCCCGGCGCGCACTACCCGTACCCCATCCTGATCGCCCTGCGCCGCACCAAACCCGACCTCGTCTACAACATGACGAAGGCGATGGATGAACTGTTTCCGCTGTACGAGGGGAAGGTGCTCGGCATCGACGGCTGGAACGTCAGCGACCAGTATTTCGACTGGTTTATCCCGTACCACGAGGGCGCCATCACCTACTTCAAGGAACTGGGCATCTGGACGGAAGAGGCGCAGAAGCACAACACCAAACTGCTGGACCGGCAGGGCGCGCTGGCATCGGCGTGGCAGGCGCTGAAAGAGGACAAGCCGGCGGACGAGGACTGGGACGCCGCCTGGGCCGTACGCCGCCGCGAAGCCCTCGAAGCCGGCGGCTTCCAGGTCATCTTCTGAGAAACCATCGGCAAAGGGCCAGCGCCAAACTCACTGTCAGCGCCGGCCCCTCGTCCGTTCTCCTTATTCCCTTATTCCCCAAGCGCCGCAGCGCGTCTTCCCTAAGGCCCGCAGGCCGTCTTCCCTCGCTACGGCGCCGTAACGGCGTGCACCGGCTCCAGCACCTCGTCGATGATGCCGTAGTCCTTCGCTTCCTGCGCGGTCATGTAGAAATCGCGGTCGGCGTCGCGCTTGACCTTCTCGAAGGTCTGGCCGGAGTGCGCCGCGATGATGGAGATGCACTTCGCGGAGAGGGTCAGCGTCTCGCGGGCCGCCACCTCGATGTCCGGGATGGCGCCGCTGAAGCCGCCGGAGCCCTGGTGGATCAGGATGCGCGCGTTCGGCAGCGCGTAGCGCTTGCCCGCCGAGCCGCCCGCCAGCAGCACCGCGCCCATGCTGGCGCTGAAGCCCATGGAGTACGTCTGCACATCCGGCTTGATCATCTGCATCGTGTCGTAGATCGCCAGGCCGGAGTAGATGATGCCACCCGGCGAGTTGATGTACAGCTTGATGTCCTGATCCGGGTCCTCGTGGGCCAGGAAGAGCATCTGGGCGATGATCGCGTTCGCCACGTCATCGTTCACCGGCGTGCCCAGGAAGATGATGCGGTCCTTCAGCAGGCGGGAGTAGATGTCGTAGGCGCGCTCGCCACGGTTCGAACTCTCCACGACCATGGGAATGATGTTCTCGACGGAGGGAATACGCATGAAATCGGTGCTCCAGGTGTGATGGAGGATGAGTCAATCCAGGGATCAACGCTGACCGCCGGGGGCAGGGAGTCTACCACCGCGCTCCGCCATCACACCCTGTCGCCTACCCGGCCAGGTACTGGAGCACGATCTGGTTGAACTCATCGCGCTTCGCAATCGGCGCGAAGTGCCCGGTGCCCGGCATGATGATCAGCTCGGCGCCGGGGATCAGTTCCGCCATACGCACCGGTTGATCGGGCTTGATCATCTCCTCCTCCGCGCCGTCCAGAATCAGCATCGGCACGGTGATGCTGCCCAATTCTTCCTCGCTGAGATCCGGCGCCACGCCGTAGAGCGCCGTCAGGATATCCAGCACCTCGAAGAAGCGGTCCGGCTGCGGCGAGACCCGCTGGTAGACATCGACAAAGTCCTCGAACGGCGGCATCTGGTCGCTCACCTCTGGACCGAAGAAGCCATCCGGCGTGAAGTTCGCGCCGTAGATCACCGCCCGTTGCAGCCGCTCGGGGTGGTGAATGCCCAGGATCAGCCCGATGTTGCCGCCATCGCTCCACCCGACCAGATCCGTCTGCGTGATCCCCAGGTGATCCAAGAGCGCCACCGCATCGTCCGCCATCTGTTCGTAGGTGAAGGGCTCGCCATCCCACGTGGAGCGCCCCCGGCCCCGGCTATCCATTGCCACGGTGCGGTAGCCAGCGGCCAGCAGGTCGGGAACCAGCCCGTCGAATTCGGCGGTGCTGCCCAGCCCGCCGTGCAGCAGCAGCACCGGTTGCCCATCCGCCGGCCCCTGCGCCTCGTAATAGAACGTGATGCCGTCGTAGTCGAACCGCTCGCCCGGCCCAGCATCCATGCTCCCGGCGGGCGTCGCCATCGGCGTCGCGGCGGCCGCCGCTGCGACATCCGGAAAACCCGGCATCCCGACGCCCATGCGGGCCGCCTGCACCCCCGGACCCGCCGGGGCCCCGTTGGGCAGAATCTGATTGACGATCAGGTTACTCGCGTCCCGGAACGTGACGCTGGTGCGGGAGCCGTCGTCCAGCAGGCTCTGGTCGTCCGCACCCACCTCAAGCCACCCATCGATGGTAATCGTGCCAGTAAAGGCGCCTGCTGCGTCAGAGAGCAGTTGCACGACGGTGAAGTGCCCGGTGCGGTCTCCGTCCGGTTCCCACATCCCCATCACCGGGGAGCCAAACACCACCCCCTGCGGTCCCCGCTGCGTCGCCGGGTGCACGATGAGCGCCGTGCCATCGGCGGCAAACAGCGCCGGCGACGGAAACTGGGGGTCCTCCGGCAACGGCGGGTTCGCCATCGCCAGCCAGGTTCCACACAGCGGGTGGTCGCTGTAATCCACCGCCTGCGCCGCAGCGCGGTTCGCCCGGCTCAGGCCGGCCAGCGTGAGGCCAATACCCGCGCCGCCCACGGCGAGGCGGCGGCT
>JASGGF010000186.1:0-9682 GCA_047605145.1 Thermomicrobiales bacterium
CCGACGGCGGTGAGGGTGCGCGATTCGGCGCGGAAATCGCGGCCGAGGGTGGCGGAGGCTAGTGTGATGAGGGCGTCCATGACGGGGGTAGCGACGCCGAGGCGGTCGCCGAGGGCGGACCAGGTGGCCAGGCCGAAGGGGATATCTTCGGTCAGCCAGCGGGTGTCGATTTGGCCGGGGGCCCGCAACGCAGTCAACATGCGCGAGCCGTTGATGACCGCCCACAGG
Organism: Thermomicrobiales bacterium; assembly: GCA_047605145.1. Classification (GTDB taxonomy): domain Bacteria; phylum Chloroflexota; class Chloroflexia; order Thermomicrobiales; family UBA6265; genus JACCXM01. Next base: position 229 of record JASGGF010000186.1, read on the forward strand.
TCCCCTTGCGGGCCGAACCCGGCGGCGTGGAACGCCTCGGCCACCGGGGTCAGCTCCAGCCCAACGGCGGCGCCAAGGGCCAGCCTTTCCGCGTCCAGCGCCTCGATGACCTTGACGACGGATGGCGTGACGCCTTCATCGTAGAAGTAGAACTCGCCGCGGCTGCGCTCGACGCGCCCGGCGTTCATCAGCACGCCCGGCGGGTGGACGACGGGGTTGAGCGCGGAAAGCCCGGCCTCCAGCGCGCTGTGGTACGCCACGGCGCCGGGGAAGAGCGCCTGCAGCACGGGCATGACCTCGCCGGTCTGGGAGGCAGGCTCCACGCCGATGCCCAGCCCGGTGACCGCGCCCCAGATGACGGCACGGTCCGGGGCGCTCTTGCGGCAGACGTACGGCGCGGTGTCTGATTCGGCCACGATGACGCCGGCAGCGCCCTGCGTGCGCAGTCGCTCCGCGAAGGCGAGGGCGCCGAGGTTGCCCGGCAGCAGGGCCAGGATGTGGCCCGGCTTCAGGTGTGGCGCCAGCTGCTCCGCGAAGGGGGCGTGCGCGTAGGACGGCACGGAGCAGAGCAGTGTTTCGCTCCAGGCCAGCGCCGCCGCCGGGTCGGTGGTGACTCCGGCGATCTTCGCGGCGCCCGTGCGGGCCGCGCCATCGAGGTGGATGGTGAGGGTCTCGCGGATGGGGTCCAGGGTGTGGGCGAAATCGGGGTGCTCCCAGATGAGCACCTCGTGGCCGGCCAGGGCCAGGTTGGCGGCGATGCTGAAGGCGGTGTTGCCGCCGCCCAGCACCGTGACCCGCGTGGGATTTGTGGTCATGATCCTCCGCTTTCTGCGCGCGTGCGTTGTGCTGGCGGCATCTTCGGCGGGGTGGGAGATGGCGTCAACTGGCGGTCATCATGACAACTCTCCGCGCCCCACAAGCACATCAGGCAGTTCTGATGTCATCCCGACGCAGGGTGCAGTCCGGATAAATAGGTAACACGGTCTCGCAGACACCGCGCCGGTTTTCCGCGCTCCACCCCGACCTGCCCCACCACGATGTCGTCCCGACCGCAGGAGGGACCGTGCACCCCCAACTCCCGGAGCGCCGGCGCCCTCTCTCCGGCTCCCACCACCAGGGCGGAGGCGCCGGCGGGGTCGCCGTGGTGGAGGGGGGTCCGACAGCGACGGTTCGCGGTGGCACGCGGAGCGTTGGCGCCGTGACCGTGGAGGTGGGGGTGCGCGGTCCCTCATCTGCGGATTCGGGACGACATCGGGTTTGCAGGGTCGGGGTGGGATGCGATGGGCCGGTGACGTGCCCTCGGTCAGATGTCACCCATGGATCCGGACTGCACACTTCGTCGGGATGACATCGGGGTGGGGAGGCCGGGGTGGATGTCCGGGAAGGGGCGCGAAATCGCCCCGTGCCCCCGCGATGAACGCTGGGACAACGGGGCGATGCGTGACCAGAGATTTTCTCAGGCGGAGATTTCCGCGCCGTTCAGGCGGTAGCTGCCGGTCACCGGCACGGGCTGCTGGAGGATCTCCAGCACCGGGCAGTGCTTGTTGACGGCGGCGATCAGGCGCTGCACGTCGGCGGGGTCCGCAGGGCTGTCGATAGCGACCGTGTAGGTCACGTCCGAGAACCCGGCCGGGACATCGGCGACGCCGAAGAAGCCGCGCAGATCGAGCCGGCCCTCGGCGATGACCGCCACGCCGTCCAGCGGAATACCCAGCACGCGGGCGTAGGTGGCGTACACGATCTCCTGGCAGGTCCCAAGGCCCGCCAGCACCAGCTCAACCGGGGTCGGGCCGGCGTTGCCGCCGCCAATCTGCTCCGGCTCATCGACCGTCAGCGCGAAATCGCGGATCTGGACGCTGGCCTCGTAGTTGTCGACCAGCGCGGTGGAGACGGCAAAGGTGGCGATAGGCGGCTCGGGCGCGGCGGCGAGATTCTGCCGCACCTGCTCGATGACTTCGCCGAGTTGATCAGTCTGAGTGGGAGCCTGGGCAACCATGAAACGCTACCTCCTGCCGGCATGGGCGGCCACCACTGGCCGCCCCGCGCCTGACAGGAGGTATTATCCAGTTCTTGATATCATTAGTCAAGAACTCTAGATTGTGGCGGTCTCGCCGCTATTCCTCGTCGTCCTCATCCTCGCCGTCGCCGTCCGCCGTCCGGCGCCCGCGCGAGGGGCGCAGCACGTAGCCGACACCGCGCACGGTCTGGATCAGGCGCGGCTCGCCCTCTTCCTCAAGCGCCTTGCGCACCGTCGAGACGGTCACGGCCAGCACGTTCGATTCGCCGCGGAACTGGCCGCCCCAGACGCGCTGCATGATGGTGTCATAGGAGAGCACCTGGTTCGGGTGCTCCAGCAGCGTGGCCAGCAGGTCGAACTGCTTGGCGGTCAGCAGCACCTCACGCTCGCCGCGGAACACGGTGCGCGCGCTGGGATCGAGGGTCAAGTCTTCGTAGACCAGCGCTTCACGCTGGCGGGGGCGCACCTCTGGCGCGCGGGAGCGGCGCAGCAGGGCGCGCACGCGGGCCATCAGCTCGGTGATGGCGAACGGCTTGGGCACGTAGTCATCGGCGCCGGAATCGAGGCCGGTGACGCGGTCCTGCACGGAATCGAGCGCGGTCAGCATCAGCACCGGCACGGGCGGCTGGCCGTAGGCCGCCTCCATGGCCCGGACGCGACGGCAGATCTCCATGCCGTCGATATCGGGCAGCATCAGGTCCAACACGATAAGATCGGGCGGATTGTCTCGCACCACGCCGAGCGCCGAGCGACCATCGCCAGCGACATCGACATCAAAGCCTTCCAGAAGAAGACTCCGCTGGACGAGGCGCGCGATATCTGGAGAGTCTTCTACGACGAGTACGCGCGTCATTCTTTGGTCTCCCTGTCCCTCTCCCGAGTATGAGCCAGATTCTTTCACAAACGCTCCGTAGTGTAGCGTCCCCACATGAGGGTTCGTCAATGTCAAGGATGAAGAATTCACGGATAAATGCGGGAGTTATCCCGAAATGGCCTGATAACCGGGACTGATAGTTCACAAACGAGCCGGATGCTGGTTGGGCGCGGCGCCGGGTGTCTGGCAGTGTTCAGGGCGCGTTCACTCCCGCCGTTCACGCAGTGGACAGCAAAACGTGAAACCGCCGTCGCAAAAACGCGACGGCGGTTCGGGAGGACGCTTGCCCCGGAGCGTGTGCGCGGCGGCTGCGGTTACTCCGTTCGCGTCTGCACGCGCTCGATGCGCAGGGCGAAGACGTTCAGGAGGAGGGCGGCCAGCAGCACGATGCCCTGCAGCGCTTGCTTGAACGTGATGGGGATATTCGGCAGCAGGTTCAGGCCGTTGGAGAGCACGCCGAAGATGAGGAGGCCGAGCACGGTGTTGCGCATGCCGCCCTCGCCACCGAAGAGGGACGTGCCCCCGAGCACGACGGCAGCGATGGTGCTGATCAGGATGTCCTCGCCGGAGGAGGGGTTCGCGCTGCTGAGGCGGCCGATGAAGAGCAGGCCGGTCAGGCCCGCCGTGACGGCGGAAATGACCAGCGAGAACATGATCACCTGGCGGGTGTTGACGCCGGACATTTCAGCGGCTTCGCGGTTGGCGCCGGTCATGTACACGTAGCGGCCGAACTTGGTGTAACTGAGCACGAACTCGCCGAGGATGAGAACCACGACGGCGAAGATGCCGATGACCGGGATGCCGAAGACCTGGCTGCTGACGCTGCCGAGCTGCTTCAATACGGGCGGCACTTCGAAGATCGGCTTGCCCTCGCTGACGAAGACGGACATGCCGCGCGCGATGGTGAGCATGGCCAGGGTCATCATGAAGGAGGGGATGCCGACGTAGGCGACCATGAAGCCGTTTAGCAGGCCGATCAGCGCAGAGGCAATGACGGCGACCGGAATGGCCAGATTCCCCAGCGCGAAGGTGTCCCCGACCCAGAGCCAGGCGGCTAACACCCCGGTGAAGGTGGCGACTGAGGCGATGCTGAGGTCGATTTCCGCGCAGAGCAGGACGAAGGTGACGCCGGTGGCCGCGACCGCGATGGGCGCGATCTGCGTCACGATGTTCTGCATATTGGGCACGGTCAGGAAGACGCTGGTGGTGAGGCTGAAGAAGATCACCATGCAGATCAGCGTCAGCAGCGGCGCCAGCAGGCGCGCGTTGCGGCTGGCCCACGCCAGCGCGGAGCTGCCGCCCGAACGCTGCACGCCTGGTTCGCCCGATGGCGCGATTTGCCCCGAAGATGCCTGCTGCGCCATCCCGGCTACTTCCCCTCTGTTACGCGTAGCTCATGAGCAGGTCCTTGCTGACCCGCTCGCCGACAAACTCTTTGGTGATCTGGCCCTTTGACATGACCAGGATGCGGTCTGATTCCGCCAGCACGGTTTCCGGCTCGGTGGAGATCAGGATGATGGAGACGCCCTCGTTGCGCAGCGCCTTGACCAGGTCCAGCACCTCGCGCTTTGCGCCCACGTCCATGCCGCGCGTCGGCTCGTTCAGGATCAGCACCTTGGGCTGCACCGTCAGCCACTTGGCCAGCACCACCTTTTGCTGGTTGCCGCCGCTGAGGTTGCCGGCGGCCAGCGTGGGCCGAGCCGGGCGCACGCCGGTGCGCTTCACCAGGTCGGTGGCGATGGCGACTTCCTTCGGCTGGCGCACAAACGCGCCGACGATGTCGTCCAGGTGCGCCAGCGTGATGTTCTTGAAGATCTCGTGGCGCGGGAAGATGGTGGCGCGGCGGTTCTCCGAGAGGTAGGCGATGCCGAGTTGCTTGGACGCCTTCGTGTTCTTCGGGGTGATGGGCTGGCCCTCCAGCAGCATCGTGCCGGCGGTGGGGCGCTCGCGCCCGAAGATGACGCGCGCCATCTCGGTCATGCCGGCGCCGAGGTTGCCGAAGATGCCGAGGATTTCGCCCTGATGGGCGGTGAGCGAGAGATCGGTGAAGCCCTCGCCGCTGAGGCCCTGCAGCTCCAGCGCCGGCTTGCCGGTGGCGGGCGCTGGCAGCGCAACGCCGCCTTCGTACCCTTCCGCCAGCACCTCAGCGTCGCGGCCAATCATCAGCTGGATCAGCTGCTGCTTGGTGACGCCCCGGTTCTCCAGCGTGGCGATCTTGCGCGAGTTCTTCAGCACCGTGATGCGATCGGAGACGGCCAGCACATCTTCCAGGAAGTGGGAGATGAAGACCAGCGTTGTTCCACGCGCTTTCAGTTCGGCCATGGCGCGGAAGAGGCGCTCCGACTCCGGGCCGGAGAGCGCCGAGGTGGGCTCGTCCAGCACGATGATCGAGGCGCCGGAGAAGACCACGCGCGAGATTTCGACCAGTTGCTGGCCGCCGAGCGAGAGCGTGCTGGCGGGCGCCGTGACATCGACATTGATGCCCATGGCCCCCAGGTGCGTCTTCGCTTCGCGGCGCATCGTGCCCCAGTCGACCAGCCCGCCCTTCGTGGGCTGGCTGCCGAGGAACACGTTTTCGGCGACGGAGAGCGCCGGCATGCAGGAGAGTTCCTGGTAGATCATGCCGATGCCGCGCGCCTTGGCGTCTGCCGGCGAGGTGAACTGCACGGCTTCGCCGCGCAGCAGCATCTCCCCCTCGTCGGGCGTGTGCAGCCCGGAGAGGATCTTCATCATGGTGCTTTTGCCGGCGCCATTTTCCCCGACCAGGCCGTGGATTTCGCCCGGCATCAGGTCGAAATCCACGTTGTTGAGGGCCGTGGCGCCGCCAAAGCGCTTGGTGAGACCACGGAACACCAGAATGGGTTCCGTAGTCTCGGTCGGAACGTGGGAACGCTCCGGGCTATCCGGGATGATCGTGTCGGTCATTCGGTTTTCCGGGCGCTCCCACGTTCGGGCGAGTGGTCTAGTACTGCATGTTGTCATGCAGCCAGATGTAGCCAGCTGCATTCTGCTTGGTGATCGGGCCGCCGTCGGTGCGGATGAACTTGGCCACGCCGCCCTCGGAGCGGTCGGTGCCGGAGACGGTCAGGTAGCCCGCCCACATCGCGCCGCCGTGGATGCGGCCGGAGGGGTTGATGATGGAGGCCATCATCTGGTCGTTGAGGATCGCCTCGCAGGCGTTCTTCTGACCGTCAACGCCGACAATCATGATCTGGTCCTTCTTGCCCGCCGCCTCGATGACGCTGGCGGCAGCCAGGGCCATGTCGTCGGAGTGGAAGAAGCCACCCTTCACATCCGGGAAGCGCTGCAGCAGGTCCTGCCACAGGGACGCGACCTGCTCGACCTTCCAGTCGCCGGGGGTCTCATCGACCACCTCGATGTTCGGGTACTTGGCGAGGGTCTGGTGGAAGCCCTCGGCGCGGCCCTGGGCGCCGGTATGCGCCAGCTGGCCCTGGGTGTGGATGACCTGGCCTTCGCCGCCCATCGCCTGGAACAGGACGTCGGAGACGGTGGAGCCCATGTAGACGTTGTCCGGCTCCAGGAAGGTCAGGTGGCCGTAGGCCTCGAACTCCGCCGGATCCTGGATCAGGCGGGTGTCCATGACGATCAGCGGCGTGCCGGCGGCGATGATCTGGTTCGCGGCGTCGGTGAGGGCGCCGGAGGCGGAGGGGTGCACCGCCACGAAATCGAAGCCCTGGGAGGAGATCGACTGCAGGTCCTGCAGCTGCTTCTCCACCGAGAACTCGCCGTCGAAGGACTGCGTCTCGATGCCGAGAAGGTCACCGTAGAAGGCGACGACATCCATGCCGTGGGAGACCCACGTCGAGGCGGCGCCCACTTCAGAGGTAGCGGCCTTCCACTTCTTCGCCGGCAGGTCCTCCGGCAGCAGGCCGAGGGAGGCCAGGCCCTGCGCCGAGGTGGCGCCGCGGCCAACGCCGGTGGCCATCGCCAGGGCGCCCAGCATCGCGAAGCTGCCCTTGAAGGCATCCCGCCGCTTGACGCTCTTCTTGACGCGGTCGCCGATCATTTCCAGTTCGAGACCAGCGAGCGGTCCTCGCTCTGCAACATCGCCCATTGACGTTCCTCCACCTGGACCTTCGATGTCCTGACCGGCGCACATCGCCGGTCACACTGCGGCGCCGTTTCGGGCGCGGTTCGATCAGTTGGGCTGTACAGGAGTCCCGGGCGGCAACACAACCGGCCACCATTGGCCAGACCCGAGAGCGATGGGCGGGCAGTTCTCCTCAGCCACAACGATGTGACCAACCGATGCCGTGAAACAACTTGCGTTCATGGACGTTAGCATATGCCATAACGGTGGTCAACGATCTGCACAAAACGGCAGACAAGGTCAGGATTTGCGCAGGTTTGGCAGCAGGTCCTGTGCAATTTTTTCCATCATCGGGAATTGCTCTTCGTGCGGCGCCTCCATCAGGAACTCGCTCATGCCCGCCTCGCCGTAGCGGCCCACCACATCCGCGAAGGCATCGACCGAGGACCATGGATCCACGCCCATCGGGATGGTCCAGCCGTAGAGGGAGCGCGTGATTTCGCCGGGGTCGCGCCCGATCTCGGCGCACGCCTCATCGAGGAACTGGTTGCGCTCGCGGATCTCCTCCGCCTTGCCGTGGCTGTTCCAGCGGTCGGCGTAGCGGGCGGCGAATTTCAGCATGCGCGGGCCGTGCGCGCCGAGCGTCAGCGGCGGGCGCGGGCGCTGCACCGGCGCCGGGCGGAAGGGCGCCTCCTGCACCTGGTAGAAGCGGCCATCGAAGGTGGTGATCTCCTGCGTGAGGAGTTGATCGACCAGCCGCACCGCCTCCTGAAAGCGGGCGACCAGTTCCGGCGGCTCCGGAAAGGCGACGCCGAAGCGGGCGTGCTCCGGCTCGAACCAGCCCGTGCCGATGCCCAGCTCCAGCCGGCCGTTGCTGATGTGATCGACGGTCACCGCCTGCTTGGCCAACAGGGGCGGGTGGCGGAAGGTGTTGCTGGTCACCAGCAGCCCGATGCGCGGCTTCGTGGTCTTCAGCGCCATGGCGGCCAGTAGCGTCCACCCTTCCAGAAAGGGCTGCTCCGGCAGGCTGGGGCGCTGGTAATGATCGGCGTGCCAGATCGAATCGAAGCCGAGTTCCTCGAAGGCCTGCCAGTGGCGGACCATCGTTTCCCAGTCCAGATTCTGGTTGCGCACGATGCCGAAGCGCATGGGGGCAGTCGGGGTCATGGCGGCTCCCTGTGGGCGGCCCGGGGAACGCGCCCGGGGGCCGGTCAATGATTGGCGTAACGCCGTATCCTTACCGGCATGGATACACCTGTCAAGACAGCACCATCTGCAACCTGCCGCGTCCTCGAAGGGATGACCGCGCTGGTGACCGGGGCGGGCTCCGGCATCGGGCAGGAGGCGGCGCGGGCGCTGGGCGCGGCCGGCGCCAGCGTATTCGTCACCGAGTTGCCGGATCGCCTGGAGCGTGCGGAGGCGACCGTCGCGGAGCTGCGCGCCGCCGGGGCCTCGGCGGAGACGCTGCCGCTCGACGTGCGCGACGTGGTGAGCATCCGCGCCTGCGTCGATGCGGTGACCGCGCAGGGGCGGCTCGATATCCTCGTCAACAACGCCGGCACGAACGTGCGGCAGCCCGCCTTCGACGTGACGGAGGAGGCGTGGGATCTGGTGCAGAGCACTAATCTGCGCGGCGTCTTCTTCATGGCGCAGGCGGCGGGCCGGGCGATGCGCGACCAGCAGCCAGCTGGCGGCTCCATCATCAATATCGCTTCCATCATGGGCCTCGTCGGGTTCTACGAGCGGGCGGCCTACTGCTCCTCCAAGGCGGGGGTGGTGAACCTCTCCCGCGTGCTGGCCATCGAGTGGGCGCCGCACGCCATCCGCGTCAACGCGGTCTGCCCGGCCTTCGTGGAGACGCCCTTCACCCAGACCCTGATGCAGGACGAGGCAGTGCGCAACGACCTGTTGCAGCGCACGCCCGCCGGGCGGATGGTGACCACGCAGGAGGTGGCGGCCACCATCGTGTTTCTGGCCAGCCCGGCGGCGGCGATGGTGACCGGCTCGGCGATGACGGTGGACGGCGGATGGACCGCGATCTGATGACGCCGCACGTCGTCGTCATCGGCGGCGGCATGAGCGGGCTGGCGGCGGCGCGGCGGCTGGCACAGGGCGAGGCCCCACCCCGGGTGACCGTGATCGAGGCGGAGCGCGTGCTGGGCGGCAAGGTGCGCACCGAGCACGCCGACGGCTTCGTGATCGAGGGCGGGCCGGATTCGTTCCTCGCCGCCAAGCCGCGCGGCGTGGGGCTGGCGACCGAACTCGGGCTTGGCGAGGCGCTCATCGCCCCAACGCCGCAGGCGGAGCGCGCCTTCATCCTCTACCGCGACGCCTTTTACCCCATTCCCGAGGGGCTGACCGGCCTGGTGCCGACGAAGCTGGGGCCGGTGGCGCGCTCCGGGCTGCTCTCGCCCGCCGGCAAGGCGCGGCTGGCGCTGGACTACGTGTTGCCGAAGGGGAGCGCCGAGGACGAGGCGCTGGGTGGGTTCGTGCGCCGCCGCCTTGGCGACGA
>JASGGF010000187.1:0-9671 GCA_047605145.1 Thermomicrobiales bacterium
CGGTGGAGCCGACCAGCCGCATGCAGCCGCCGTGGATACCGGCGGTGATGTTCACATCGAAGCCCTGCTCCAGCGGCTTCAGCCAGCGCAGCGCCATGCCGACGCCGGCGTCCGCCTTGCCGGTGGCGATCGCCTCCAGCAACTGCTCGGTGGAGCCGCCGAAGTTGACGAATTCGACCTCCAGCCCGTTATCGGCAAAGATGCCCTGCTCCTGCGCCACCGGCGCGGCGGCTGTGCAGATGGCGGAGGCGTTCCACGCCAGCTTGATCTTGCGCGGCTCGGCGGCCTGCAGCGCGAGGGCCTGCCGCCCGGCGGCGCCGAGCACGATGGTGGCGGCGGCGGCGGTCCCGGCGCCGAGCAGCGCGCGGCGGTGCAGGCGGGTGGACGAGGTTCGTGGCGACATGGGTGACTCCTTGATAGGTAGTTGTCAATTGACAAAGTGGACAATTTGGCGCGTGCGGCGCCAGTCAACGCGGAGTTTCGGTGTCAGGCTGGGGTGATGCGCCCGGGGGCGCTAGCGCATGGCGCTGTCGTAGGTGACGCCGCCGTGTTCGGGGTCGAAGTAGGCGCGGGGGTTCGTGTTCGGGTTCTTGCCGAAGAAGACCAGCTCCCACGCCGCGTCCCCGATGCCCTGCTGGCTGTGGATGTCGTGCGGGGGGCCGTGGAACCAGACCACGTCGCCCGCTTCCAGTTCCGTTTCCTCCACCAGCCGCAGGTCGGCGTGGTCTGGGTCGTGGCCGTCGTCGAGGCGCTCCCAGCGCAGGTAGCGGTCGCGGCCCTGCACCACGCAGGCGATCCCCCATGAGTTGTGGTTGTGGACCGGCGTTGGCGCTTCGGCGGGAAAGCGCGCCAGCATCAGGGCGCAACTGCCATCATCGCCCTCGGTGAGGATGGTGGCGGTGGAGCCGGAGCCGTGCAGCCCTTGCAGGTGCTCCTCCGAGACGATGCCGGGTTGCCGGGCGAGGCGCTGCAGGTGGCCGGACACCTCCTTGAAGCCCTCGTCGGAAGCGCCGAGCCGCTTGAGCGTGGCGCTGGCATCGGCGACGAATTGCTGCGGGGTGTACGAGTCGGGAACGGGTTCCGCCATGGACAACCTCCTGTGGGCCGGGCGCGGCAGGGTGCTGCTGATGGGCAACGCCGCGATGAAGGGCGACTTCCGGGGCGCCGGCTGCACGGCGCGGGCGGCGCGAACAGCGGCTGTGGGGATTCTATGGATTGTGTATTTACTTGTCAAGTTAATCCAGAATAGGCGCATCGCACAAAGCCACACGGTGGCGGTCGTGGCACGGGATCGTGGCAGGGCCGCCGGGGGGACGCCGGTGGCGCCGATGGCGCAGTCGCGGCGCGCGATGGCTGCGGCGGCTAGACTGCCCATATGCCAACTGCACCTGTTCCAGCCGCGTACCACGACATTCTGCAGAGCACCGTGCTCGGCCACATGGCGACCACGGACGAGACGGGCCGCCCAGAGGTGAACCCAGTCTGGTTCATCTGGGACGGCGACTATCTGCTGATCAGCATCAAGGCGGCGACGCGCAAGTACCGCAACCTGCGGCGCGACCCCCGGGTGGCGGTCTCCTTCGAGGACGCGAACAACCCGGAGCGCTACCTCGAGGTGCGCGGCGAGGTGGTCGAGTTCGTGCGCTACGACACGCTGGAGTTCGTCAACGAGCTGGCCCGGAAGTACACCGGCGCGGAGTTCCAGCACGGCCACGCCGGGCAGGAGCGCTACAAGCTGGTGATCCGCATCGATAGTTGGACCGCCCAGAACTGAGGCGCTCCCGCCGCCTTCTTCGCGGTCACGCTAACGAGGGAAGGATCACGCCCCGCGCGCCGGACGCGTGCTGACGATGACCGAAGCGGTCTCGTGCGATGACGCGAAGCGCTGATGGCGCTGAAGCCATGCGGCGCGAACGCGAGGTGTCATGTGGAGGCGCCCTCTGGCCCAACGCTCGCGAGTCTGGCCGCTGCCGCCGGTGGCGTGCTGCTGGGCGACGCCTCAACGGTCATCACGGGCATCTCGGTTGATCCACAACTGCGCGATATGCAGCCGGGCGCGCTCTTTGCGCCGCTGGACCTTGCGCCTGCGCGCGCGGCGGCACTAGCGGCCCGCGCCGTGGAGCGAGGCGCCGCCGCAGTGCTGCTGGACGCCGATCCGGGGATGCCCGTTCCGCGCCTGATCGTGCCGGCGCTGCGGCCCGCGCTGGCGCAGGTTGCGGCAGCGTTCTGGGGGCAACCGGCGGTGGCACTGGCCTGCATCGGAGTCACGGGCACCGCGGGCAAGACCACCACCACACTGCTGCTGGACGCCATCCTGCGCCGGGCCGGGCGGCGCCCCGGCCTGATTGGCACGCTGGAGTGGCGCGCGGGCGAAACGTGGGTGCGTCATGAGAGCGGCATGACCACCCCGGAGGCTCCGCAAGTGCAGCGGCTGCTGCGGCAGATAGTGGACGCCGGGGACCGCTGGGCGGTCATCGAGGCCAGCTCGCAGGGGCTGGCGCAGCACCGGCTGGACGGCGTGCCGTTCCGCATTGGGGCGATCACCTGCCTGACGCGCGCCCACCTCGACTTCCATGGCAGCGTGGCCGCCTACCACGTTGCCAAGGGGTTGCTGTTCGCGCAGGTCGCGGCCAACGAGGGGGTGGCGGTGCTGAACGCCGATGACCCGGCGGTGCGAGCACTGGCGAGTGACGCGGGCGAGCGCCGCCTGTGGTACAGCGCCAGCGGCGCCCCGGCGGATGTGCGCGCGACCGACGTGGCGCCCGGCGCCGGTGGCACGCGGTTTACCCTGACGCTGCGCGGCGAACGGGCGCCGGTGACGCTGGCGCAGCCCGGCGCGTGGAACGTGGCGAACGCGCTCTGTGCGGCAGCGATTGCCCACGCCGCCGGGCTCCCATTGGCGCAGATCGTGGCCGGGCTGGAGCAGGCGCCGCCGATGCCGGGGCTGCTGGCGATGGTGAACGCCGGCCAGCCCTTTGCGGTGGTGATTGACGAGGCGAAATCGCCGCTGGCGCTGGTGCAGGCGCTGGAGTTTGCGCGGCAGTGTGCGCCGCAGGGGCGGGTCATCGCGGTCGTGGCCGCGAACGGCGCAAACCCGGGCGTGCTTGCCCAGACCGGGCACGTAGCGGCGCTGGCGGCGGACTTTACGGTCTTCACGGCGCAGCGGCGGACGTGGGTTGCTCCGGCCGAGATCCTGCGGCAATTGACGGCAGGCGCCCGCGCGGGCGAGGCGGCGCCAAAGCGCGACGTCGCCTGCATCGGTGACCGGCGCGACGCGATCGCCCACGCGCTGGGGCTGGCCCGGCCGGGGGATTGCGTGCTGCTGGCGGGCAAAGGGAGCGACCGGGCGGATCCGGCAGGCGGCGCCGGGATCTGGGACGAAGCGGCAGTGGCGCGGGGGATCCTGCGCGAACTGGGTTACGGCGAACGCGCGGGGTGAGGCACGAGATGGCGGGGCCAACGCTGGTCTGTTTGCTGCCGGTGCGCAACGGCGCAGCCGATTTGCCCGGGTTCCTCGCCTCGGCGGCGGGCTACATCGACGCGGTCGTGGCGCTCGATGACGGCAGCACCGATGACACGCGCGCCATCCTGCAGGCCAGCCCGCTGGTGCGAGTGTTGCTGGAGAATCCGCCGCGTCCAGACTACGTTGGCTGGGACGATGCCGGCAACCGCAACCGGCTGCTGGAAGCGGCGGCGGCGCTGGAGCCGGAGTGGATCATCTCCCTCGATGCGGACGAGCGTCTGCCCGCTGATGATGCGGCGGCGCTGCGGGCGTTTCTGGCGACAGATGCCTTGCCGGGGCTGGGGTACGGCTTTACGGTCTACCGCATGTGGCAGGATGTGGCGCATTTCGACAAAGCCGGGCTGTGGGTCTACCGGCTCTTCGCCTTTCAGCCGGGGCAGCGCTTCCCGGAGCGCCGCCTGCACTTCGTGCCGCTGCCGGTCGATATCCCGCGCCAGCGCTGGGTGCGCACCACGCTGCGCATTCAGCACCTGGCCGGAATGACGGAGGAGCGGCGGGCGGCGCGCTTCGAGAAGTACCAGCAGGCGGACCCGGACAACGAGTTTCAGCATTCCTACCGCGATCTGCTGGAGCCCGCGCTCGATATTCAGCCGTGGCCGCCGCGCGCCGCCGATGCGCCGATCCTCCACGTGGCGGAGGACGCGGTCGAGGCGGCGCTGGAGGACGCCGTGCAACCGGCGCTGGCGGAGATTGTCGACCGCCCGGCGCTCTCGGTGATCATCATCTCCCGCGATGATGGGCCACGGTTGCTGCCCGCCGTGCAGGCGGTGGTGGAGCAGGTCTGCCCGTGGCCGTTCGAGGTGATCGTGGTGGTCAGTGGGGCCGGGGATGGCGCGGCGCTGGTGCGCGAGCGTTTCCCGGGCGTGACAGTAGTGGAGCTGTCGCAACCGGCGCTGCCGGGCGCCGCGCGCAACGCCGGGCTGCGGGTGGCGCGGGGGGATTACGTGTCGTTTCCGGGGTCGCATGTGCGGTTGCTGCCCGGCAGTCTGGCGGCCCGGCTGCGTGCGCACGATCTGGGCTACGCGATGGTGACCGGCTCGACGATCAACGGGGTGCGCACCCCGGCGGGGTGGGCATCCTACTTCCTCGATCACTCGACCGTGTTGCCGGGGCGGCCTTCGATGGAGTTGCCGGGGCCGCCGGCGCATTGCTCCTACCGGCGCAGCGCGCTGCTGGCAGTGGGCGGCTTCCCGGAGGACATGCGGGCGGGAGAGGACACGGTCGTCAACCGGGCGCTGTGGCGGCGTGGGTACCGCGCCTACCGCGCGCAGGAGGTGCGGCTGGTGCACCGTAGCCCCTGCCGCACCGTCCGCCAGTTGCTGCGCCACCACTTCACGCGGGGGCGGGGCTACGGGCGCATCCTGCGCGAAGATGATGGCGCGACGCCGCGCTCGCTGGCGGGCGCGGCGGGCCTCACCCTGCTGCGCCAGTTGAGCATCGACCGGTTCGCGTCCATCGTGCGGCACGTGCGGGCGTGGGGGGATGCCCCGCTGGCGGCGCGCTTCTGGGTCGTGTCGCCGCTGGTGGCGCTGGGGTGTCTGGCGTGGGCGGCGGGCACGATCTGGGAGCTTCTGCGGCGCCCCTAGTGCTTCTTCTTCTTCTTCTTGCGCTTCTTCTTCTTTTTCTTGCCGCCGTTATCGGTGCCGGAACCGGAGCCGGAGCCGCCGGAACCACCGGAGCCGCTGCCACCCCCGTTGCAATACAGCTCGTACAGATCGGGTTGGGTTACCGGCGAGTACAGGTCGAGGCAGGACCCGCCACCACCACCGCCATCGCCGGCGGAGGCAGGCTGCAGAGCTACCGCATACGCGGCGGCGACGCCAGCGGAGACGCCGAGGGCAGTCAGCCCCTGCACGAATTCGCGCCGGCTGATGGTCTGGGCGATGTAGGCGTCGATGAGTTCGTGTCGGGACATGGCAACTCCTGATCCGGGATGAGAACCGACAGCGAACCGAAGCGTATCACCTCGCGCGGTTTAGCGTTTTCGGGCGCGCTCTATACATTTTCCAGCTTTGGTGAGGGATTCGCCGCTGGATCTGGCGGGAATAGCGGATGGCGGCGGCGCACGTTGGCGTTTGAATGGATGCCGGCACGAGTTCGAGTGACGTGTCTGCTCGGGTGATTGGCGCGTATCGGCTCATTCCCCCAGGCGGCGAGACAGTGAGGTGGGCTGTGGACGATCAGCAATGGGATCAGTTGACTCGATGGCTGAGCACACGGGCCAGCCGGCGCACGACTCACGCCCTGCTTGCGGGCGGGTTCGCTGCGCTGGGGATGGCGGCGGAGGCGCCGGCAAAGAAGAAGAAAAAGAAGCGGAAGAAGAAGACCGGGAATGTGACCACCCCACCGCCCACGACAACCGCGCCGACCACCGCGCCCCCCAGCGGCGCGGTGGCCTGCGCCGGCCGCGACGCGTGCAAGGACTCCCCGGACGGCATAACGCTGCCGGCGAGCGCGATCTGCGGAACCCGGTTTGCCAATGGCGTCAACGGCGACTGCTACTGCTCCACGACGTTGACCGGCGAACCCTTCTGTGGCCTGGCTCCGCAAGGGCTCTCCAATGATCCCGCGACCAATCTGTGCATGAACGGCGGGTGCGCGGCGGGCGGAGGCGCCTGTGTGCAGGCGGCCGGGTGCCAATACGGCCCCATCAAGTGCGCCCCACCCTGCCCATTCCCGTTTTGAGCGCCCGGTGGGGTCGCGCGGCTGTCCAGTCGGCGGGGTGGGCAGCCGCTCACCCCGCCGCTGGTCGTCAGGCGACCGGCGTGGCGGCGCCAGTGGGGGTGATGACCTCCGCCTCCACGATGAAGGGGCTGGCGATAGCCACGACCTCGGCCGGGGACAGTGGAGGGTCGAACGCCTCCGGGAACGGGTTTTCCTCGTTGAGGATGTTGAGATAGGCGGCGTGCCGCGCCTCGACGCCGTGGATGGTGAGCGCGGCGGTCAGCAGGGCGTCGCTGGAGATCAGGAACTGGGCCGCGCCGGTGTAGGCGCTGACGCCCGTGTTCTCCAGCGCCATCGCGGTCGCCAGAAACGCAGTGGCGTCCGCCACGGCGGCGGTAATGTCATACTGCCCCTCGGCGACAGGTGTGCCGCCGAGGTCGGTGATCACCCCGGTCAATGTCGCGACGTGGGCCGCCTCGTCGTTCCCAATTTCGGTCAGGTAGTCGAGCACGGACTCCTGAAAGCCCAGCGCGGTGAATTCGTCGACCGTGAACGCCGCGAGGCCGTCCCGGTAGAACGCGTTCTCAAGATGCTCCAGCGCCAGCGCGTAGTTGAGCACCGAGATCAGGTCTTCGTCGGTGGCGGCGTCCTGCGCCGCGACGTGCGGCGCGGCGAACCCGGCGGCAACCCCGGCTGCCGCCAGGCTGCCGAGCGCGCGACGGCGGGTCAGGATCTGGTCGCGCAGATCGGTGGCGAGTGTGGTTACAGCGTTATCGGGATACATGGTCTACTCTCCCTGAGTCACGTCAGCTGGTGGGTGGGCGCGTGCGCCGCTCCGTGCGTTGCGGCGGCTTACGCAGCGGGGGTGGCTTCCGCCACCGGGTCGGTGACGATGAACGGCCCGGCAATCGCCAGCACTTCCGCCGGGGTCAGCGGCGTTTCGAACGGCTCGGGGAAGGGCAGCGCGCCCAGCAGCAGGTTGAGGTAGGCGGCATGCCGCGCCTCCACCGCCACGATGGAGCCGGCGGCGGTCAGCAACTCGGGGTTCTCCAGAAACTGGCCCGCGCCGTCGTAGGCGCTGACGCCGGTGTTCTCCAACGCCTGCGCCACGGTCAGGAAGGTGGCGGCATCGGTGTACCCGAAGTTGTACGCCGCTTCCTCTACTGGCGTGCCGCCGAGGCTGGTGATCACCTCGGTCAGGCGCTCCACGTGAGCCTGCTCGTGGTCGCGAATATCAATCAGGAAGGCGCTAATGGGCCGCAGGAAGGGGCCAACTCCGAAGTCCTCGTCCGTGAATTGCTCCAGCCCGTCACGGTAGAAGGCGTATTCCAGATGTTCGAGGGTCAGGGCGTAGTTGAGGACATCGACATCGTCAGCGAACACCGCCTGTGCCTGCGTAGCCTGCAGGCCCGGCAATTGGGGCAACGCCGTGATGGAAAGCGCTGCCGCAGCGCCGCCAAGGAACTTCGCGGAGCCGGAGAGGAAGCCCCGGCGGGTCGCCAGACGGCGCCGCTCCCGCGTCACCTCTTCGAGCATTGCATGATGCCACGACTGCATGATCTCCTCCTTCGGACAGTGGGCAGCGTCACCCGGGCAGATCGCATTGCGCAGTGCATGAGCGATGTGCCGAGAACAGAAGCCGGGCAATTCCTGCGAACTGCCGGGCGCGTTTCTGTGGTGTCTGCTCGCGTTCGGGGAGCCTCAACCACGGCCAGGGCGGAGACCCGTCAAGAGAGGGTGCACTGGCGCCAGTCCACCCTGCTCAAGCTGTGTCTGGCAGGAAAGAGGCCAGCGCCTGGCAGGGCGTCTTGCAGGCTACGGGGCAGGAGTGGCGCGCACGACACGCGCACCGAACGCGACGCACTGCGCCGCGCGGAGGCCCGGCGTCAGGGCGCGGCCGTTTCGCGCACGATCGTCTCGATGATGTCCGCCAGACGCGCTCCAGCGGCGCCGAGGATTTCGAGGCCGATCTCCGGGGTGGCGGAGCGGGCGTCGCCGGTGACGCCGTTGCGGGTGCGCTCATGGTAGGGGCGGGCCAGCAGGCCGCCGTAGGCCGCCAGCAGCCGCTGTGATTCCGGCATGGGGTCAATGATCTCCGGTGCGGTGGCGGCCTCCGGCTTGCCGCGCTGTGGCGCGACGGCCATCACCAGCGCCGCTTCGTCCGCGCCGCCGTGGCCGATGCCAGCGGCGGGCAGCCGTTCCCGCGCTGCTTCCGCGACCAGCGCGTAACCGAAGATGGACGCAACCACCGTGGCGCCGGTCTGCTGCTTGCTCTCCTCGCAGGCGGTGGCGATGACGGCGGTGTTGCCACCGTGACCGTTGACGATCAGGAAGCGTTGCAGACCGTGCGCGTGCAGCGAGGCAATGATGTCCTCCAGCAGCGCCTGCAGCGTTTCGGGGCGCAGGGTGATCGTGCCGGGGAAGGCCATGTGATGCCAGGAGATGCCCCACGGCACCGCCGGGGCGACCGCCACGCGCGGGCCGAGGCGCGCCGCTGCCTCGTGGCAGAGCGCCTCCGCGCTGACGGTGTCGGTGGAGACGGCGATGTTGGGGCCGTGCTGCTCGTGGGCGCCAACGGGGATCAGGACCAGGTCGATCGTGGGCAGCAGGGCGGCGGTTTCCGGCGCCGAAAGGTCGGCAAGCAGGAGGGGTCCACGGTCCGGGTCGGGAATGGTCTGGCTCATGGTCGCCTCTGGTCTCCGCGCAGCGCGCCGGTCGATGATGTGGGCAGGATACCGCCCGGGGCGGGCGTGAGCATTGGGCGGGCGTGACAGCGGCGGCGGGTGAAGCGTGCAGCGTGGGTCGCGCCCTCGTGCGAACGGATGTGCTATGTTCGGGCGCTCTGGCGGGCGGCGCGGAGGCTGCGCCGGCGGTCACTGCACGAAGGGACACGATGATGTACGGCCTAATTGGGAAGATGATGGCGGCGCCGGGCCAGCGCGAGGCGCTGATTGCGTTGCTGCTGCAGGGCACGACGGCGATGCCGGGCTGCCGCAGTTACGTGGTGGCGCGGGACGCCAAGGACCCGGACGTGATCTGGGTGACGGAAGTCTGGGACAGCGCGGAGGACCACACGGCCTCGCTGAAACTGCCGGAAGTGCAGGCGACCATCGCGCAGGCGATGCCGCTGATCGCGGGGTTCGAGCCGGGCGCAGAGACGGAGCCCGTGGGCGGCGTGGGGTTGTAGAGCGGCGAGGCGGCACAAAGGTTGTGTGCTGTGTGTCTTGAACCTGTCGAGAACACTTGGCTCCAATTGCCACCGGAGCGCCTGAAACGGCAAGAAGCCCTCACCCCCAGCCCCTCTCCCGATGCGCGGGAGAGGGGAGGCGGTCGGGGCAGCGTGGCGGGGTTTTGGCATAACCACGCCACATCTCGCGCCAGTGTTCGGGGCGAGAGCCCCTCTCCCGCGCAAGTACTTCGCCTGACTGGGGTAGGTAGACGGGTTATGGGGCGTGATGACCCCGAGAAGACCTTCACCCCCCAG
>JASGGF010000188.1:0-9637 GCA_047605145.1 Thermomicrobiales bacterium
CTTGAAGCCATGTCCGGAGCAGGGCGAGGCCACGATCACGCGGTCGTCCCCCGGCAACTGATCGACGATGAAGTGCTCGTCCGGCGTGTTGGTGAACATGCAGCTGCGCAGCGCCAGCACGGAGCCATCCGCCCCCGGGAAGTAACGCCGCGTCGCATCGCGCAGGATCGCCTCATCGCGCGCGTCCGCCTCCCGCTCGAAGGCGTCCGGATCCACCTGCTCCAGCCGGTGGTGATACAGCCCGATCTTGAAGCCGGGCACGTCCCACTCCGGGAAGCCGTAGTAGCGCCCTTCAGGAACCATCAGGTTGAACACCGGGAAGCGGCTCGGGGCGAACAGCGCCCGGTCCTTCGGCGCGAACCAGCCCAGCACCTGCCGCTCCGGCACGGCCAACTCGCGCAACTGCGGCACGAGCGCGCCCATCCACGCCCCCGCCGCCAGCACCAGCCGCTCCGCCTCGTAGACACCCCGGTCCGTGGTCACTCGCACGCCGCCGTCGCCGGAATCCCAACCTAGCACCCGCTCCCGCGCCCGAATCTCTGCGCCCGCCGCCAGCGCGCCGTTCACATGGGCGCTGATGCACTGCTCCGGCAGCAAGAAACCGCCGCGCGGCTGAAAGAGCGCCAGATGTTCCGGCGGCAACTGGTATCCGGGGTAGCGGCGGCTCAGCTCCGCCGAGGTCAGCACCTCGTGCGGCAGGTCCCATTGCTGGCAGGATGCCAGCGAGCCGGTGAAGACGATCTCGTCCGGGCCGCTGGCATCGACCGTGCCGGTCACCTGCAGCAGCGCCCGGCCACTTTCCGCCGCCAGCTCGTCCCACAGGTCGAACGCGCGCAGCAGCAGCGGCACGTACGACGGGTGCTCGTAGTACGCCAGCCGGATTATGCGCGTGATGCCGTGCGACGACCCCATCATGTGGGGGATGTCGAAGCGCTCCAGCCCCAGCGTGCGCAGTCCGCGCCGCGCGAGGTGGTAGCAGGCGGCGGAGCCCATACCGCCAACCCCAACCACAATGGCATCGTAGCGGCGTGTCATGGTCCCTCCCCCGGTGGCTGCGTTCAGACGGGGAGAAGGGTAACGCACGCGGGCGCAGGCTCTCCTGCACCCGCATGCGATGCTTCCGTAAAAGCCGAGCGCCGCGTTAGACGGGGCACACACCGTCAGAGGTGCTCGGGCAATTCGCGTTTGCCCGGCGGCACTGGTCGTTGAGCGGCACGTTATCGCACACGATGGCGCCCTGCTCGACGTTGACCATGTTCGTAGGGGATGCCGAGACACCGCTCCCGTTCGGCGCCCGATTTCCGGTTACCCGAGCTCCTGCCCGAATGGTGCACCCTTCGCCGAAGTAGCACCCGCCCCCGTACTGGGCCTCGTTTCCTGTCACCAGGCTGCCTGCCTCCAGCACAAAGACCGAACCGTGCAGCCCGCCCCCGTCGACGGTCGCGACATTGGCGTCCTCAGCACGCGCGCCCCCGACGACGCTGCCACTCTGAAGCGTGCTGGAACCTCCGTATGACGAGATGCCGCCGCCAAGTTGCGCACGGTTGCCGCTGATGCGGCTTCCCGATTTGAAGACCATATTGACGTAGAAATTGCTGATGCCGCCGCCGATATGGGTGGCAACGTTGTCCGTGATGCTGCTGCCACCATGCATGGTGAAGCCACCACCCCCGGTCAGGACCCCGGCTCCGTTGTAGCCGGTGTTGTCATGAATCTCGGTCCCCTCGTGCAGCTCGATCGTCCCGTTGTTGGAGAAGATGCCGCCGCCCTCGTTGCTCGCCCGGCTATCACTGACCTCGACGTTGCGCAAGTACAACGTGCCGTAAAAGACGTAGATACCGGCGCCGTCATAGGCGCGGCCCCGGGTGATCGTAAGGTCCTCCAGCGTCACGACGGCATCCGTCCCCACGAGGAGCACCTGCATCAGGTTGTTGCCGTCCAGAATCGTCTTGCCCTTGCCGGCTCCCCGGATCGTCATGCTGCGGTCGACATCGACCCGCATACCCACGTTCCACGTCCCCTCGCATAGCGTCAGGGTGGCGCCGGTCCCGGTGGCGTTCACAGCGGCCCGCAGGTCAGCGTCCGGCTTGAGGCCCGAACACGAGCCACACGCGCCGCAGTCCACCGCCTGCCCGCAATTGTTCGTCTGGGCGCCGCAGCGGTTCGCGCATGTCGAGGACGTTACGTCCGGCGTGCACCCCCCTGGCGCTGGCTGCGGCTCTTGCTTCTTTTTCTTCTTTTTCTTCTTTTTCTTTTTCGCCACGAGGTCGGTCGTACCGCTCAGCCACGCGGCGAGGGCCGAACTCACGAGCGCAACCGTCGTGCGGCGGTTCCCCCTGGCCGCGAGACGGCGCGACATCTCGCTGAACATCTCTGATCCCATGCAGCCCTCCAGACCAGCAACGCTCTCCAGGCAAGACAGTGGATGCCGCAATAACACTATGCGTCACGTATGGCACGCACATCCGCGAAATCCGCCAGATTGCTGATCGTTCCGGAGGTTCACGGGGCCAATCGTTATCGTTTGGGCTGAAAACTTAGCGTTTCGGGCGGATCGTGAGGCGGATGTGGCGGAAACCACGGATGGCGCCGCGCGTCAACGAATCTACGCTGCGAGGCAGGTAGTTGCACAACGCTTGCGAGGATGCCGATGGACGCAAACCACTTCGATGCCTTCACTCGCGCCGCTGCCCGGCCGCGCCGCGCCGTTGCCGCCGGGTTACTCGGGCTCGCCATGACGCCACTCATGGCAAACGCCAAAGGCAACAAGGGCAAGGGGAAAAAGAAAAAGAAGCGCAAGTGCCCGGCAACCGGCATCCCCTGCGGCAAGAGCGGCTGCTGCGATGCCGGGCAGCAATGCGTCTCGGGCGAGTGTCAGGAATCGATTGATCCCACCAGTTGCGACTTCATGGATTGCTCGGTCTACACCAACCCGGCCCAGCCGGGAGGTCAGTGCGGCTGTGGGCCCACCGTCGGCGGCGCCAATTTTTGCTTCGCCGTCATGTATTGCGACATGCTGACACCATGCGACGAAGAAACGGATTGCTCCGCAGGCTACGCCTGTAAGAAGGAAGCCTGCCACGGCAAGTCCGTCTGCGTGCTCACGTGCGTCTAGCATTGGGCGCATGAGCATCACGCCGTGCGCCTGACCGTCCTCGGCGGCAGCGCAGCCAGCCCCAACACCGGCGCTGGCTGCGCCGGCTTCCTCGTGCAGCGCGGCGAGACGCGTATCGTGCTGGATCTCGGCCCCGGCACGCTGCCGGAACTGCGGCGGCACGCCAATTTCCGCGCCCTCGACGCGGTCGTCATCTCGCACATGCACGTCGATCACGTGCTGGACCTGATCGCGCTGCGCCACGCGCTCGCCTACAACCCGGTCCCCGCGCCGCGCCCGCTGCCGGTCTGGCTACCGCCCGGCGGCGGCGCGCTGCTGGCGCAGGTCACCGCGCCCTTCGACGCCTGCGACGATCCCGGCCTGTTCGACGCCACGGTTGAGGTGAACGAATACGGCCCGGCGCTGCCGCTCCACCTCGGCGAATTTGAAGTGCGCTTCGCCCGCACCGTCCACGTGCTGCCCACCTTCGCCATGCGCGTCTGCGCCCCGGAAGGCGACCTCGGGTACACGGCGGACGGCGGCCCCACCTCGCACTGGGATGACCTGCTGCGCGGCGTGCGCGTGCTCATCGCCGAGGCCACGCTGCTGGCGCCGGGAGCGCGCCCTCGCGAGCAGCGTGGCTCCCTCACCGCCGCCGAAGCGGGCGAACTCGCCGCCCACTGCGGCGCCAGAACGCTGCTGCTGGCGCACATGTGGGAGGAACTGGGCTTCGCGGCGGCGCAGGAGCAGGCCGCGACGGCCTACCCCGGAGAGATCGCGCTGGCGCGGCCGGGCCTCACGCTGGAGTGGTGACATCCGGCGGTCCCGACATGTCACGCGGGCGCGGCGGCGGATGATCCGCCCGCGCAGCACCTGACGCTGCGCGGGCGAATGCCAGTCCACTACACCGGGCACACACCGCTTGCCGGCTGCGGGCAGTTGCTGGTGATGTAGTAGCTGTCGCACTGCTTGTTCAACGGCGTGTTATCGCAAACAATCGCCCCAGCCTCGACCGTTATCGGGCCAGCAAGGGCCGCGCCGGCGTAGTTGCCACCTGCGTTCCCGGTCACCCGGCTGCCGGCCTTCAGGGTCGTCGTCCCGTACAAGCCCATGAGCAGACCGGCTCCATACCGGACCGCCGAATTCCCGATCACCTTGCTGCCAGACTCCAGCGTCACCGTGGACGAGCTGACGCTGAGACCACCACCCACGTTGTTCGCGGTGTTGCCATCCCCGACGCCAGCCCCGCCAACCACGCTCCCGTCCTGCAGCAGGATGGTCGCCAGCGTCCCATAGATACCGCCGCCGTCGTAGTAAATGGCCCGGTTCGCCTTGACCCGGCTCCCGGACTCAAGGGTCAACGAGCAGCCATAGAGGTGGATGCCCCCACCGCTGTTTCCCTGATTACCGGAAATGAGGCTGCCATCGTGCAGCGTGGTTTTGGAGTTCGACTCGGCGTCGATCCCACCACCACTTTGCCCTTCTGCCCGGTTCCCCCGGATCTCCGTGCCATTGAACAGGTCGAGGGTTCCCTTGTTGTTGATGCCGCCGCCCCAGAGCGCCCCGCAATCCGTGACGACCACCCCGGTCAGGCTGAGCGTGCCATCGTTGCGAATGCCGCCACCCCGGTTGTCAAGGCCGCTCTTGTAACCTCGCTGAATCGTCAGGTCCTCAACCTCGACGTCCGCGTCCGCATCATCGATCCACAGCACCCGCACCGCGGCGCCGCCATCGAGGATGGTCTGCCCCGCCCCGGCGCCCTGCAACGTCAGGTCGTCACTGATGGTCAGCGTCTCCGTGATGGTCCATGTCCCGGCGCAGAGCAGCACCGTATCGCCCGGGTCGGCGTCGTCGATCGCCGCCTGCAACACGGCGGTGTCCGAGACCGGCAGACACCCACAGGCGCCGCACTTCACCGTTTGCTGGCAGTTGTTCTGCACCTCGCCGCACTTGCTGCCGCAGGTCACGGCCTTGGCATCCGGTGTGCAGGCGCCCTTGCTGCATTCCCCATTCACGCACGACTGGCTACCGGGGCACGCCTGCCCACAGCCGCCACAGTGCGCTGTGTCTGTCTGCGCGTTGACGCAAATCGTTTTCTTCTTCTTGCCCTTCTTGACGCTGCACCGGGTCAGTTCGCCCTTGCATGTTTTCTTTTTCTTTTTCGCATCGACTCCTGTAGGCGCCGCTGCCAGCGCCACCAGCCCCACCCCAGCAAGGCCGGCGAGCGTCCGCCGGCTCAGCCGGCCAGCAATCCGCCGCGAAAGGCGATCGAACTGTTCGTGATCCATGAAACCCTCCGGGCGACAGCGTTCGGCAGAAAACCCGCCTGATCCTGCAGCTACGGTATGGGCCAGCGCAGGCGCGTACATCCGCGAAATCCGCCACATTTCCGGAGGAGATCCCTCATTCCGCGCGAGGATGTTTAGTGCGCGACGCGAAACGCTAAATCGCGCGCAACCGCGGGAGCGGCTCTGCCCGCCACCAGGACACACGCCATGAATCACGGAAATCGGCGATCATTGCAGATCGGTCAATCGGATCGTACGTAGAAGGGACACACATTCCGTGGCGAGCGCAAAGGCAAAGAAGCTGCAGGAACTCCGCGAGGCGCGCGGCTACTCCGTTGAAGACGTGGCGCACCGCATGGGCGAGACGCCGGAGCGGGTGCGCGAGCTCGAGGCGAGCGACGAGGACCCGGACGAGGGCGTGCTCTCGCAGTACATCGACACCCTTGGGATGTCGCAGGACGAGAAGCGCAAGGTCTGGGATCACGAGCACCACGGGTAAGCCCGCCCCGACGCCCACAAAAAGCCCCTCTCCCGCGCATCGGGAGAGGGGTTGGGGTGAGGGCTCGGCGTTAGCGTGAGGGCCTTTCGTCGGAGAGCCCCTACGCCGCCTGAAACCGCCGCAGGAAGCTCCGCAGCCGCTCGCTGCGCGGCGCGCCCAGCACTTCCGCCGGCGGGCCATCTTCAACGACCACGCCGCCATCCATGAACACCACCCGGTCGGCCGCTTCCCGCGCGAACATGATCTCGTGGGTCACCACGATCATGGTCACGCCGTGGCTGGCCGCGAGGTCCTTCATCACCTGCAGCACCTCGCCCACCAGCTCCGGATCCAGCGCTGAGGTCACCTCGTCGAACAGCACCACCTTCGGCTGCATCGCCAGCGCCCGCGCGATCGCTACCCGCTGCTGCTGCCCGCCGGAAAGCTGGTTCGGGTAGGAATTCGCCTTCTCCGCCAGCCCCACCCGCGCCAGCAGCTGCTGCGCGCGAGACTCGGCCTCCTCCTTCGAGACGCCCAGCACCTTCATCGGCCCGAACGCCACGTTCTTGAGCGCCGTCATGTGCGGGAACAGGTTGAACTGCTGGAAGACCATCGCCGTCTCGGCGCGGACCCGCGCGATCTCCTTCTCCGGGGCGAGCGCCAGCTTGCCGTTGCGCTCTCGGTAGCCCACGAGATCGTCGCCGACGTAGATACGCCCCTCGTCGTACGGCTCCAGAAAGTTGATGCAGCGCAGCAGTGTCGTCTTGCCGGAGCCGCTCGGCCCGATGATGCAAACCGTTTCCCCGCTGCGCACCGTCAGCGAGACGCCCTTCAGCACCTCCAGCGAGCCGAAGCGCTTCTGGACGTTTTCGATACGGACCATCGCCCGTGCGTCAGTCATCGTTCTGTATCACTCCGGGATCGCGATCGCCAGCGTCAGGCCGCCAGACCGCGGCTGGCGCGCCGCTCCAGCCAGACGCCAAAGCGCGAAATCGTCAGATTCACCACCACGTAGATCGCCGCCGCCGTCAGGTACAACGGCATCGGGTCGCCCGTGCGCTCCGCCACCTTGACGGTGGCGAACATCAGGTCGCTGACGCTGACCAGCACCACCAGCGAGCTGCCCTTCACCATTTCCACGGCCGTGTTTACCCACGGCGGCAGCAGCACCGGCAGCGCCTGCGGCAGGATCACCCACGCCATGCCCGGCCAGAAGGTCAGGCCCAGCGCTTTGGCGGCGTCGGTCTGGCCGCGCGGCACCGAAGAGATACCGCCCCGGATGATCTCCGAGATGTGCGCGCCAGCAAACAGGCTGAACGCGACCACCGCCGCCTGAAAGCCGGAAATCTCCACATTCAGCGCGGGCAGGCCGTAGAAGATGAGGAAGATCACCACCAGCAGCGGCGTGCCGCGAATGATGTCCACGTACACGCGCAGGATCGCCCGCAGCCAGCCGGGGCCGTACAGCAGCCCGATGCCGCCAAACAGCCCGATGATGGTGCCGAACAGAATGACCAGCGCCGAGAGCTGCAGCGTCACCGCCAGCCCGCGCATCAGCAACCCGAAGTTGTCGATAACCACCTGCATGGCGCGCTACACCGTCCACCGGATGCGGCGTTCAAGGAACCGCAGCCCGCCCGCGATCAGGAAGCACGTCACGATATACAGCGCCCCGGCCGTCGTCCACACCTCGATCACCCGGTAGGTGTTGGTCGAAATCTCGCGCGTGGCGAAGGTCAGTTCCGGCACCGCGATAGCGGCGGCCAGCGAGGTGTCCTTGAACAGCGAGATGAAGGTGTTGCTCATCGATGGCAGCACCGTCCGCGCCATGATTGGGATGGTGACGTACCGCGCCACGCCCCACCGGCTCAGCCCCAGCGACTGCCC
Organism: Thermomicrobiales bacterium; assembly: GCA_047605145.1. Lineage (GTDB taxonomy): Bacteria > Chloroflexota > Chloroflexia > Thermomicrobiales > UBA6265 > JACCXM01. The sequence goes on from JASGGF010000188.1 coordinate 7,748, forward strand.
GGCATCGAGATAGCGCTTCCCCACCGCCAGAATGCCGGCCCGGAAGATCTCGGAGAGATACGCCCCGGCGTAAATGGACAGCGCGACGATGGCCGATTGGTCGCCGTCCAGAATGAACTTGCGCACCGTCTTGACCGGGATATCGTGCTCGTTGGCAAAATTGATGGCCGCAATGGGAACCCCGAAATAGAGCAGGAAAAGCAGCAACAGCAATGGCACATTGCGGATGATCTCGACATACAGCGTCGCAAACACGCGCAGCGGCCCGACGTTCGAGGTGCGGGCGAACGCCAGCAGCAGCCCGATCACGCAGCCGATAGCCAGACCGAAGACCGCCAGCTTCAGACCGAGCAGCAGGCCATCGATCAGCGCCGGGAAGTTCTTGAGGACGACATTCCAGTTCAGATCGTACACAGGTAGTCCGCACGAAACCAGAATCGGGGCCGGCCGCCAGACGCAGCCGACCCCGGCCGATCAGGCAAGTTCCATCGGGTAGCCGGGCGCCGGCAACTGAACGGACTCGCCAAAGTAGCGCTCGAATGGTTCCCGATAGGACTCAAAATCGAGCCCGGTAATCGCTGCGTGAAAGACGCTGTTGACAAACCCCAACCACGTGGGATCACCCTGCTTCACCGCAGCGACGTAACTGTGGGTGCCCCAGGTGTCCCCAGCGGCCTTGTAGCGGTCCGGGAACTGGGTGGCGTTCCACCGTGCTGAGGAGTAGTCGGCAAGCGAGGCGTCTGCACGGCCAGAATCGACAGCCAACAGCGTATTCGCGACCGAGTCGAACTGCGAGACGTTCGCGTCCGGAACACCCTGGTGCACCAGATCCTCAGCGTAGACATTCTGGAGGACAGAAACCGTGATTCCCTGCCCTTGCACGTCCGCAATACTGTTAAATGGCGAATCGACGGGGAACATCAGGGTCACGGCTTCCCGATAGTACGGAATCGTGAACGCCACAAGCTGAGCGCGGTCGCGCGTTTCACTCATGAACTGGATCACGATATCAACCTTGTCCGACACAAGGTTCGGGATGCGAGCATCGGCCGCCTGAACCACGAACTCAACCTTGTTGCGGTCCTCGAACAACGCTTGAGCCAAAATGCGGCCCATCTCGACATCCATTCCGACCAGGTCACCGTTTTCGTCTTCGAAGTGCCACGGCGGATTCGTGGAACCAGTGCCAACCAGCACAGAGCCCCGGTTTAGCACCTGCTGCAGCCGGCTTTCGCCGCCACTCTGCGCCAGGGTTGGAGCGGCCAGGCCAGCGCTCGCTGCGGCAACTGCCGAGAGTGCAGCGCCCTGGCGCAGCAGTCCGCGACGGTTCGCGCGCACTACACTCCCTTGCGGTCGAGACACTGCCGCCTCCTTTGCATTGTGGAATTGCAGATCCTGCCACGTGCAGGATGGGGTCGGACTGGCAGTGTATGAAACGCGTCCGGGGCTGTCAAACGCTTTACGTCGCGAAGAAACCCATCGTACTTCCATGGTGGCGGGCAGCGGCTCCCAGCAGGCCACAGGGTGATGGGCCCGGGCGCGTAAGTGCGCCCGGGCCCATCTCATCGCTACTGGAACTCCACCGGGAAGCCAGCTGGCGGCGGCGTCAGTTCGACGCCGAAATTCTCCTGGAACGCCCGCTGGTAATAGGCGAAGTCCAGGCCCGCCAGGTACTGCTGGAGGGTGGTGTTCACCCAGTTCAGCCAGCGCTGATCCCCCGGCTTCACCGCGAACGCGTACGTCTGCGGCTGCCAGGAATCAATGCCCACCTTGTACTGATCCGGCGATTGCGCCGCCTTGTACTGCGCGGTCGAGAGGTCGATGGCGGTCGCATCGACACGGCCGGAGTCGAGCGCCAGCACCGAGTTCGCCACCGAGTCGTAGGTGGAG
>JASGGF010000189.1:0-9624 GCA_047605145.1 Thermomicrobiales bacterium
TCGGCTCCCCTCTCCCGCGCATCGGGAGAGGGGCTGGGGGTGAGGGCTCTCCCGGCGGAACGGGCCTTCTGGACGTCATTCGCACCAAGCGTTCTCGACAAGCTCGGGACACGGAGGGGCTGATGCTGCTCTAAACCCACTTCCGCAGGCGGTCGGCCAGAAACGCGAGGGTGAGGGTTCCGGCCATGACGAGCACCGCCATTGCGATGAGCATCGGGAAGCGGCTGGCGAAACGGAGCTGGCCGTAGATGAACACCGGCAGGGTGGGCTCCGCGCCGGCGAGGAAAAGCGCGAGGGCGAACTCGTCGAAGGAGGCGGTGAAGGCCACCAGCCACGCCGCCGCGATGGCGGGCGCGATGATCGGCAGGATCACGCGGCGCAGCGTGGTCGGGTAGCCCGCGCCGAGATCGGCGGAGGCTTCGTCGAGGAACGGGCTGAGGCCGGTCAGGCGCGAGACGATGATCAGCAGCGCGTAGGGCAGCGCCACCACCGAGTGCGCTACCCCCACGGTCAGCAGTGAGCGCTCCACCCCCACCAGCGAGAAGAGGATCAGCAGCGCCACTGCGAGGACGATATACGGCACGATCAGCGGCAGCGCCGCCATCGCCAGTAGCGCCGCCTTGCCCCGGAAATTGAAGCGCGTGATCAGGATGGCGAGCATCGTCGCCAGCACCGTGGCCGCGATGGAGCTGCCCAGCGCCACGATCAGGCTGTTGCGGGCCGCGTTGATGGCGGCGGGGGTATCCAGCGCCTTCTGGTACCAGTCGAGCGTGAACCCTTCCAGCGGGAAGATGAGCACCGTGTTCCGGTTCAGCGAGAAGAGCACCAGAATGATGATCGGCAGGTAGAGCAGCAGCACCAGCAGCGCGAAGTAACCGCCCAGCAGCGGCGACTGGCGCGGCGCGCGTTGCGTGGGCGCAGGGGTGCTGCTCATCTAGACCAGATCCTTCGGGTTGATCACGCGCAACGCGAAGCTCACGACGGCCAGCGTGCCCGCCAGCATGATCAGCGACATCGCGGCGCCCAGCGGCCAGTTGGCGGCCTTGCCGAAGAAGTCCTGAATCAGGTTGCCGTACATGCTGCCGGCGCTGCCGCCGACCAGTAGCGGCGTCACGTACTCCCCGACCGTCGGGATGAAGCACATGAAGAACCCCGCCAGCACCCCCGGGAGCGCCAGCGGCAGCGTGATGCGCCAGAAGCGGCGTGGCGGCGTAGCGCCGAGGTCGGCCGCCGCCTCGAAGAGCGAGCGGTCGATGCGCTGCAGCGCCGCCAGCACTGGTAGGGTGACGAAGGGAATCCAGACGTAGATCAGCGTCACGATAACGGCGAAGCGGTTGTACAGCAGAAACTGCAGCGGCTCGGTGATCGCCCCGGCGGAGATGAGCAGGCTGTTGATGACGCCGTTGGAGCCGAGCATCACCTTCCACGCCATGATGCGCAGCAGGAAGCTGGTCCAGAAGGGGACCAGCAGCAGCGCGAGGTACACCCCGCTGCGGGGTCCGGCCTTGAAGGCGAGGAAGTATGCGACCGGGAACGCCAGCACCGTGGCGAACGCGGCCACCACGAAGGCGACGCCAATGGAGGTCGCCAGCAGGCGGAAGTAGTTCGCCTTCTCCGAGAGCAGTTGGTATTGCTCCAGCGAGGGGGAGAAGGGCGAGGTCAGGCCGCCCCGCAAATCCGGGCGCAGGCTGATCACCGCGATCAACAGCAGCGGGATCAGGAAGAAGCAGACCAGCCAGACGGAGGGCGGGATGATCAGCCCCCAGAAGGTGGTCTCCCGGGAAAACTGGATGCGGTGGCGCGGGCCGGAGCCACGGTCAGGGACCGTAGTTCCGGCCGGTTCCGCCATGGGAGCGGTGGTCATGACATCTCGCCGGTTGCGCGGGGCTTAGGACGCCTTGACATCCACCCACATCTCGGCGGCCTCGTCGCGCTGCTCCTGCGTCATGTTCTCGGAGAAGCGGGTGCGGTCCAGCACGGTCGGGTCGTCCAGCGAGAGGACGGCGATCAGCTCAGGATCGGTGATCGAATCGAGCACATCCTGATTGGAAGCGCCGTAGTAGAACTGCTCGACCACATTGCGCGAGGTCTCTTCGGCCAGCTTGCCATCAAGGAAGGCGTAGGCGGCGTCCAGATTGCCGGTGCCCTTGCGGATACCGTACTGGCCCACCCACGAGGCGCGGCCCTCCTTCGGGTCGGCGTAGGCAACCGGAATGTCCTGCGCCCGCAGCAGCGCGTAGGCGCCCTGCCAGCCGAGGCCGAGCCAGACATCGCCGCTGGCCATCGCCTCCACCAGTTCCGGCTCACCAGACCAGTAGAAGAGGTTCAGTTCGCGCTGGTCGATCCACTCCTGCTTGATCTGGTCCATCTGCTCCGGGGTCAGCTTGGTGACGTCCCAGCCGTGGATGGCGGCGGAGGTGGAGACGGCCGACGCGCCGTCATCGATCATCGAGATGTGGCCGGCGTAGTCCGGGTTCATCAGCGAGGCGAGCGATTCGCCGGCCTCCGGGGCGAGGTCGGTGCGGTAGACGATGGAGGTGAAGCCCCAGTCGTACGGCACGAAGTACTGCTTGCCATCGAAGTTGCCCAGCGCCTTGAAGCGCTCGGGCACCTTGTCCCAGTTAGTGAGGCGGGAGACATCCAGCTCCTCGACCAGCCCCTCATCGACGTAATACTGCAACCAGCCGGTGTAGGGGTGGAAGACATCGGCCTGATCGCCGGCCATCATCTTGGCGAAGATGTCGGCGTCAGAGGTGCCGATCTCGAAGGTGACGTCGACGTCCGGGTTGTCGTTCTTGAAGTCGATCCAGAAGTCCTCGGCGTCGAAGCCCACCCAGTCCAGCACGGTCAGGCTGCCGGTGGCCTGCCGCGCGGAGGCGACGCCGGCGGAACCCACGACCAACCCCAGAGCGCCCGCCAACGCGGCGCGTCGCGAAAAACCAGCCGTCACGGTTTTGCCCTTCCCGGTTTCAGTTGCCGACGATACACGGATGTGCGGATGCTAAAAGACGCGGCGGCGCGGGTCAATCGATACGCGCACAAGGCGCAGGCGAGCAATCTGGGCGCCGCCGGACGGAGGCGGTGGCGCGCCGGATGCCGGGGCAGTACAGTGCGCGCCATGTGCATGATGATCACGAATCTGCGCGGATGGACCATGAATCGCCAGCAAGCGGGCCGGGCCGGGAGGTCTGGCTAGGGACTCGCTGCGCGACTCGGTTGCCGGTTGCACGCTTGCCCACCAGACCACGCGGTCGGTGGGCGTTTTTGTGTGCTCCGGGCCGCCAATGGGCGCCGCCGGGGCACTCTCGGGGCGAGGAGATGGCGGTGGAAATGTTCTGGCGCGGGGTGCTGATCGGGTTGGCGATTGCAGCCCCGGTGGGGGCTATCGGGCTGCTCTGCATCCGGCGCACGCTGGCGTACGGGCGCATCGCCGGACTGGCCACGGGCCTTGGCGCCGCGACGGCGGACGCCCTGTACGGCGCCATCGCCGCGCTGGGGTTGACTTACATCGCCGCGCTCTTGCAGGCCGCGCAGACGCCGTTGCGCCTGCTGGGCGGCGCGTTTCTGGTCTACCTCGGCTGGCGCACGTTCGTCTCTCGGCCGCCAGCCAGCGCGGCGGGCGATCCCCCCGGCAGCCTCGCCAGCATGTACGCCTCCACGTTCGCGCTGACGCTGGCCAACCCCAGCACCATCATCGCCTTCGCCGCGATCTTCGCCGGGCTGGGGCTGGTGAACAGTGGCGGCGCGGCATCGGCGCTGGCGATGGTGGCCGGCGTCTTCGCGGGCTCCGCCGCGTGGTGGCTGATCCTCAGCGGCGGCGTGAGCCTGCTGCGCGGGCTGATGACGCCGGGGCGGCTGGTCTGGGTGAACCGCGTCTCCGGGCTGCTGATCGCGGGGCTGGGGATCGGCGCGATGGCGAGCGTGTGGGCGCGGTAGGCGCTGGCATTGCCGGCGGACCGGAATGGTCAGAGCGTCTGCACACGGCGCCGTGCCGGTGCGGTACGATGCGGCAACGTTATGGTCGAATCGTACGCCGCAGCGGTCGGGGCGCGCAGAAGCGCGCTTTGACGGGGCGCCGGACTCGCCAATGCCCGAAATGCCGCACCATCCGGAGCCCGGAGCCACCCCACGGCCTGCGTCCTCGATGCCGACCGAGCGATTGCTGGCGGCCATCGTCGAATCCTCGGACGACGCCATCATCGGCAAGACGCTCGATGGCGTCATCACCAGCTGGAACCCTGCTGCTGAGCGGCTGTATGGCTACACCGCCGCCGAAGCCATTGGGCGCCCCATCTCCCTGATCATCCCGCTGGATCGCCCGGAGGAGTTGCCGTCCATCATGGGCCGGTTGCGTCGCGGCGAGCCCATCGACCACTTCGAGACGGTGCGGGTGCGCAAGGACGGCGAGCGCCTCGACATTTCCGTCAGCATCTCGCCGATCCGCGACGAGGCCGGCGCTATCATCGGCGCCGCCAGCATCGGGCGCGACATTACCGGCCAGCGGCACAGTGAGCGCGAACGGCAGGAACTGGCGCGGCAGGCCGATTTGGAGATGGCGGCGCGCCACGAGAGCGAAGAGCGATTCCGGGCCGTCTGGACCGTAACTGCCGAGGCTATCGCGATTTCGGACCCGGAGGGCATCGTGCTGGATGCCAACCCGGCGTACTGCGCGCTCTATGGCCGCTCCGCCGATGAGGTGGTTGGCCAGAGTTTCTCGGTCATCTTCCCCGTGGAGCTCCGTGATGCCGCCGAGGCGCAGTACCGCGCCATCTTCGCGGCAGCGGGAGCGCCCAGCGTGTTCGAAGCCCGGATTCATCTGCCCGATGGCAGCGAGCGCGTCGTCGAGTCGCGCGCCAACTTCCTCGAGCGGGAGGGGAAGCGGCTGGCGATGGTTTCCACGATCCACGACATCACCGAGCGGAAGCGCCTCGACGAGGCGCAGCAGGATTTCGTGGCGATGGCCAGCCACGATCTGGCCTCGCCACTGACGGTGCTGCGGGCGCGGGCGCAACTCCTCCAGCGGCGGCAGACGTACGACGAGGCGAGCGTGGCGGCCATTCTGGAGCAGACTGGCCGCATGGGGCGGCTGATCAGTGATCTGCGCGATCTGGCGCAGGCCGAGGGTGGCGGGCTGGCCGTGCAGCGCCAGCCGGTCGATCTGGTGGCGCTGGGGCAGGAGGCGGTGGAGCGCGCCAGCACGCTGACGACGACCCACCGGGTGACTCTGACGAACCCGGAGAGCACGGTACTGGTGGCGGGGGACCGCGACCGGCTGGCGCAGGTGCTGGACAACCTGCTGGGGAACGCCATCAAATACTCGCCGGACGGGGGCGACATCCGCGTCTACGTGGCGGCGTGCGGGGCGACCGCGACCCTGCGCGTGACCGACGAGGGGCCGGGCATTCCGGCGGAGACGCTGCCTCGGCTGTTCGACCGGTTCTTCCGGGGCACACGCGCCTCCGGAGACCCCGGGCTGGGGTTGGGGCTCTACATCACACGCATGGTGGTGGAGGCGCACGGCGGCCACGTCCGGGCGGAGTCGGAACCGGGCGAGGGGAGCACGTTTACGGTGGAACTGCCGCTGCTGCCGTGAACCCGCGTGGCGGCGCTGCCCCGGGCGCTACGGCTGGGCGCCGGCGTCGATCCACTGTTGCAGCGTGGCGATCTGCTCCGGGGACCATTCCAGATCGCAAGGCATGGAGCCATCCTGAATGCGCTCCAGAATCAGCCCGGCGTTCTCCTTGACGTCGTCGTACTTCCAGAGGTCGAAGGCGAAGTCCATGGCGTCGCGGTCTTCCTCGCGGAAGAGGGGCTTGATGTCGGTCTCAAAGCTCATGCGCGCTCCCCGGTGTGCGGCCAGATGTGGAGGCGCAGTGTAGCCACGCCTGCGGGGGCCACGGTGACGCCTGCGTGGATCAGGCCGGGGTTGCGGCCTCCTGCCCGGCGGGAATGGGCAGCGCGGCGAAGTAGTCCTGATGCTCGCGGGAGACGCGGCAAGCGTGCTCCACATCGCCGCTGGCGATGGCGTCCACGATGGGCTGGTGGCTGGCCGCGACGGCCAGCAGGTCGATGCCGGGGGCCATCATGGTGATGGTGGTGCGCGTTTCGATGTGCAGCCCCTGCCAAACGCTGAGCAGCAGCAGGTTGTCGCTGGCGACGATGATGGCGCGGTGGAACAGGTAGCTGTGGTGGATGAGCGCGTCCACGTCGTCCGCGCGGGCCGCCGCCTGCATGGCGTCCACCTCGTCCTGCAGGTCCCGCACTTCCCCGGCGAGGCGGGGGGTGGCAAGGCGCGTCGCCAGCTCTTCGAGGCCGCCGCGCACCGCGTAGATCTCGCGCAGGCCGCGCCGCCAGATATCCCCGACAACGGCGCCCCGGTGGGGCTGGCTGGTGATGAACCCGATGGCCTCCAGCTCGCGCAGGGCCTCGCGCACCGGGGCCTGACTGGTCCCGAGGTCGCGCGCGATCTTCATCTCGATCAGGCGGGCGCCGGGGGCGTACACCCCACGCAGGATGTCGCGCACGAGGGCATCGCGCACCTGCTCGCGCAGGGAAACGCGCTTGAGGGGCAGGGCGCTAACGGGCGCGGCAATGGTCGCGGTCACGCCGGGGCCGGCGGTGGGCAGATGCGGCTCGCGCGTCATCGTCTGGGTCCCTTCCTCATGCGTCGCCGCCGGTACAGCGTACCGCGAACCACGTCTGGCCGGATCGGGCGGCCTGTCGCCCCTGAACGTCGTGCCGGGGCGACCGGACTCAGGGGCGTCAAAGTCGCTACCGGCCTACGGTGTCTTCCTGAGCGAAGTCGAAGGATCTCGTCGCCAGCCGCGACATTCCGTATGCGTCACGGGGTCTCGCCACGACGGTCGAGACGCCGCCGCGCGGATACTCACCCGCGCAGTAATTGACAGCCCGCCCCACAAGCGTATCATCTTCGATTATCGATAATCCCTCGACCAGTGGAGGTCTGCCTGCAATGCTGCAGCGCGTACACGTTCCCACCGCGCTCCCCGATGCCATCGCGTTGCTCGGCCCCGAGGCCGCCTTGCTGGCCGGGGGCACCCTGCTCATGCCCGTCGTTAACACCGAGGTCTCGCCGTGGAGCGCGCTGGTGAGCGCGCGGCGGCTGGGGCTGGACGGCGCCGCCGTGATTGGCGGGCGGGCCCGCATCGGCGCCGCGACCACGCTGGCCGCGCTGGGGCGTGACGAGGCGCTGGCAGTGCTGCGCCCGGTGGTGGAATCGATCGCCTCGCCGATGATCCGCAATCTGGCGACGGTCGGCGGCAACCTGTTCGCGCCGCAGCCGTACGGCGATCTGGCGGTGGCGCTGCTGGCGCTGGACGCCACAGCGGCGATCAGCGGGCCGGACGGTGAGCGCACCGCGCCGGTGGGGCAGGTGCTCGCGGGCGGCGTGGGGCCGGGCGAGATCGTGACCAGCGTGGCGTTCGATCTGCCGGAGCCGGGGACCTTCTTCTACACCAAGGCGATGCGCCGCAAGCTGAACTCCGCCTCCATCGTGACGGTGGCGGCGGTGATCACGCAAGCGGACGGCGTTGTTTCCTCCGCGCAGGTGGCGCTGGGCGGCTGCGGCCCGAAGCCGGTGCGCGCGCCGGCGGTGGAGGAGGCGCTGACCGGCCACCCGCTCGACGCCGCGCACGTGACCGCCGCCAGCGAGCTGGCGCTGCTGAACGCGGCGCCCTTCACCGACGCCTACGCCAGCGCGTGGTACCGCGCCCGCGTGCTGCCCGTGCACATCCGCCGCGCCATCCTCGGCGCGTAACCGCTAAACGCCTTTCGCCTGCACTGAAGGAGGCGCCATGCCCTCATCCATCGTGACCCTGACGGTAAACGGACAGGAGTCGGAATTTCTGGCCAAGCCGGGCACGACGCTTCTCGGCGCGCTGCGCGATTCCCTCGGGCTGCTCTCCGTGCGGCGCGGCTGCGCGCAGGGAACCTGCGGCTCATGCGCGGTGCTGGTGGACGGCGTGGAGGTTCCCTCCTGCCTGCTGCCGGTAGAGACGGTCGACGGCGCCACCGTGCGCACCGTCGAGGGACTGGCCCACGGGCGCGAGCTGAACCCGCTGCAAACTGCCTTCGTGGACGGCTTCGCCACCCAGTGCGGCTTCTGCACGAGCGGCATGCTGATGGCCGCCACCGCGCTGCTGGAGGAGAACCCGGCCCCCGCCCGCGAGGACGTGGTGCGCGCCATCTCCGGCCACGTCTGCCGCTGCACCGGCTACGAGGCGATCATCGACGCCGTGCTGGCGGCGGCCGCGAGTGAGGATGTGGCGGTGGAGGCGAGCGCGGCGGATTAAGGTGGGGGAGCAGGGACTACGCGCCCGGCCCACCGGGGCTAGCATGCTTGGCGTGATCTGTCCCCAAAAGGCGACGATTGCCGAGTAGCCCGCACCCCCCACCCCACACCCCCTGGGCGGGCGAGGGGAGCCGACCCGATGGCGCGTCGTGGGAATGTGGCGCAACCACGCCGCATCTGGCACAAACACCCTGGGCGAGAGCCCCTCTCCCGCGCATCGGGAGAGGGGTTGGGGTGAGGGCCGTACGATTGCTCGGCGCGACGCCTCCGTCCAACTCGACTCCTCATCAAGCGCAATCACAGCTGGCTATTGTGAGGGTTCTCAATGACCACACGCTTCGCCGAAATCGACACCGAGTTCTTCGCCGCCGAACGCGCGGCGGACTTCACCGTCATCGGGACGGCGGCCCCGCGCTCCGATGCGCGCGGGCACGTGACCGGGCAAACGCGCTACTTCGAGGATGTGCAGTACCCGGGGATGCTGCACGTCGTCATGCATCGCTCGGCGCGGCATCACGCGCTGATCACCGATGTCGATATCTCCGGGGCGCTGGCGACGCCCGGCGTGCAGCGGGTGCTGACGCACAAGGACGTGCCGAACAACTGGTACACCATCCTGCGCCTGATCGGCGTGCAGCCGGACGATGAGCCGGTGCTGGCCGAAGACCGCGTGCTGTACATGGGCGAGCCGATCTGCGCCGTCATCGCGGACACCGAGGCGAACGCCCGGCTGGGCGCCAGCCGCATCGCGGTCACCTACGAGGACCTGCCGGCCGTCTTCGACGTGGAAGAGGCGCTGCTGCCGGACGCGCCGGTAGTGAATCCGCGTCACGGCGACAAGAACTACTTCACCTACGAGGGTTACCACTGCCGGCGTATCCGTTTCGGCGATGTGGAGAAGGCGTTCGCCGGGGCCGACCGCATCTACGAATACACCTACGAATCCTCCCCCATCGAGCACGCGCCGCTGGAGATGACCGGCTGCATCGTCAAGCCGGAGGGGGAGCGCCTGCTCATCCACTCGGACACGCAGGCGTGCTACTTCACGCTGGACAACACTGCGCTCACGCTCGACGTGCCCTTCAACACCCTGCGGGTGCAGGGCGGCACCGTGGGCGGCGGGTTCGGTGGCAAGGTGGACGTGATGGTGGAGCCCATCGCCTGCATCGCCGCGCAACTGACGAACCGCCCGGTCAAGTACGTCTACAGCCGGGCGGAGGAGATGCAGGTCTCCTCGCCGCGCGCCGCCGAGCGCATCCGCATCAAGGATGGCGTGATGGCCGATGGCCGCATCATCGCGCGCAAGGTGACCC
>JASGGF010000190.1:0-9620 GCA_047605145.1 Thermomicrobiales bacterium
AGGCTGGCAAGGCCCATCATCTGAGGGATGGCATCCTCCTCAGCGTACTTGAATGCTCCGTGGTAGTCATCAAAAGCGTCGAATAGCTGTCCCGTGAGACACACCCACTTCTCCTGCTGTACGACGATGAACGTGGCCGGCGGGAGTTGTTGCAACAAAAGCAGGTCAAGAGCATTGCCTTGCAAGGCGACGAACCACTGCCCGGGACGTGGGGCAACGCCTGACATGGTGGATTCGGGATGGAATGTGGTTGGCGGTGCGTCTATGGGGAGGCCTCCTTATCTGCAGGGATGGCGCGGCAAGTGGCGGATGGTGACGGATGATAGCGGGTGGGGCGAGTGCCCGGAGTTTTGCTAGCGAGACGCGGGACGGATCAAGCGGGGCGTTCTTGCGCGATGCGGACCTCGGCGGTGTCGACGTGCCACGAGACGTGATAGCGGAGCGGGGCGCTGAACTTGATTTGGGAGATGTGCTCCACCCAACCGATGTGGCACCAGCCGTCTGGCGTGAGGGCGGCGAGGGCAGCTGCGGCGCGCAGCGGCCACGCTGCGATGCCCCAGCCGCTTGGTGGGCGCATGCGCCAGCGTTCGTGCTGCAAGATACGGTCGATGAGGGTGGGAGTGGGTGAGATGGGGGCCTCCGCCGGACGGGCCCCTACCGGTCGGCGCTGGTGCGCTCCGGGGCTGAACTAAGCGTACACCGGTACGAGGGGTGTGCTGTCTTCTACACTGGCTCGACGCATGACTCATCCATGTCTGTAGATTGAGGTGCGCCGATGCCCCAACGCGACCGTTCTCTCGGCAGCAAAATTAGTCGCCGCTCAGCGGTTGTAATGGGTTTGCTAGGCGCGCTCGGCATCGAAGCCGGCGAGACGCGGAAGTATCCACCGAAGCGGCGGAAAGATTGCCGCAAGAACCAGATTTACTGTGGCAGGCGCTGCTTTTCAAAGAAGCGGACGATTTGCTGCAGGACGGGTCGCAGCACACTGGCGTATCCGAAGAGTGGTCACTGCTGCCCAATTACGGCTGAAGATCCACTCGGTGGGGGTTGTCCAGCCGATCATCCCGTTTGCTGCCAAAGACTCAAGGATGGCCGTGCAATTCGCACGTGTAGTGCAGCGGACACCATCTGCTGCTCACGCACTACCGAGAACCCGATTGGCGGGGTATGCACAGTCGAACGCCCGGTGTGCTGCCCCGGCACATTGGACGGGGAACTGGTGACTTGGTGTGGGACTGAAGGGTCGGTCTGCTGTCCAGTGACGAACGATGACCCTCTCGGGGGCTCATGCCCGGCTGAGTCGCCGACCTGCTGCGTGCGGCATCGCTTCGGCGAGAGTTTCCGCAACTGCGCCGCCGCTGATGGGTTCTGTTGTCCCGTTACGCCGGTGAATCCTGCGGGAGGCGCTTGCACGCCGAGCGCTCCGGTCTGCTGCACTGGAGTCGCCGGTTATCCTGCGTGTTTACCGGAGGGTTCTACTTGCTGTGGCGTAGGGCTCTTCTGCCACTACGGGCAGACATGCTGCTATCCCGGCACTAGCGGGGCGTATTGCACCAATTCGGGGACGTGCTAGGCGCGCACGTGCACCGGCTGCGCCAAAGATGGTCGGGCATACGCTCCCGAGCAATTACTGGCAAGGCTTTGTCAGGGGCGAGAACTGCCGCCTACGGCTGCTCGTATTGGGCGTAGTAGGTGGCGTCCAGCACCGCTTGCGTCGCTAGAGCTTTCGCTATTCTCGTGTCCTCGGCAGTCAGATGGTCGTCGTACTGTGCGGAGCGCGTAGCCTCATAATTCAACATCGATGCCTCGGCCGATGCCTGAATTGACTGCTCAATTCGCATGGCCGCGTCTCCATCAACTCTCAAATAGTCCCGGACGGCATCGTTGTCCGCAAACTCGCGCGGCCTTTGGGTCAGGCTATCGACCATGTACTTGCACGTCCGTGAGTGGTTCTCCATCCCGGGCGAATCGCAGTACGCCAGCATGTCCATGGTCGGGGTCAGGCGGACAGAGCCGTTCGAGGAAGGTTGGGTCGTGCAGCCGACAATGCCCAGCATCACCGGAATGCCAATCCAGACCAAGGCTGACACGCGACGATGAAGTGACTGCTCGGCTGCTATCAAGCCTTTTCCTCGGTTAATGGAGGGTCGGATCATTGCCGAGCATCGAATTGCACGAGCCGCCCTTGTTCAGTGCCCCCAATGTCGCCTGGACCCTGCTGCTCGGCCTCCATCTCGCGGCACGTGGCGGATGAAGAGGGATGATAGCGGATGGTTGCGGGCGGGGTGGACGGTATAGACGGGCAAGGATTGCCAACCTATAAGCCGGGGATATAGATGCTCGAACACGGGCGCGTCAGGGTCACCGTTAGTGATTCGGCACGCCCGCTCGCTTCCTACCTGAGCAGCGCATTGCTCTCCAGTAGTTGCCGGCTGACAGCGTTGTCGAGGAGGCGGTAGTGGAGGAAGGCGTCGTAGTCAGCCTGGCGGATGCGGTAGCCGGCGCGGTCACAGAGCTTCAGGGACTTTATGTCGCATTGCTGATCCCGAGGCGGACAGTAGGCTCCGAGGAGCAGAGGTGGACGGCGACGTCGGCGACGGTGAGCATGGGGTCGGCAGCGGGGTTGTCCTGGGGCTCATGCGCGAGTACCTGAAGGCGGGGAGGACAAGGCCCGGTGAAGATGAGAATTATGATTTCTCGTCCCTCATGTCCGGTGATAGCCCCGTCACGGCGTCCACTGATCCTCGATCTCATCGCTCGTGCTGACTCCACGGCGGCGCTATGCGAAAACGATGTGTGGCAGCCGAACGCGGAGATTGCGGCTGCGCCATTCACGCAAAGCCCTACTGGGGAACATGTCAGGGACGAGGTCGAGCATGGCGTGGACTTCGCCCTGGTGGGTGTAAACCGCGGCCAGTTCCCTCACACGCTCCCGGGTCTTGATCTGGCCGGCGTGGGCCGGCGCCACCAGCGCACACCGGCGCGGCGGTGGCGCGCTCGTCACCGAGTCGCCGCCCGCACGAAAAAGCCCCTCTCCCGCGCAAGTACTTCGGGAGAGGGGTTGGGGTGAGGGCTCTTCGCCCCCTACAAATCGAGGTTCACCACTTCGCGGGCGTGCGTCTGGATGAACTTCTTGCGCGGCGGCACGGCGCTGCCCATCAGCATGTCGAAGGTCTCGTCGGCTTCCACCGTGTCCTCGATGGTCACCTGACGCAGCGTGCGCACCGCCGGGTCCATGGTGGTGTCCCAGAGCTGGTCCGGGTTCATCTCGCCCAGACCCTTGTAGCGCTGCACCTCCGCCTTCTCGCCCAGCTTCGCGAAGGCGTCCGCCAGTCCCTCATCGTCGTAGGCCCAGATCTCCTGCTTCCCGGCGCGCACGCGGTACAGCGGCGGCTGGGCAATGTAGACGTGGCCATCAAGGATCAGTTGCTCGAGGTGGCGGTAGAAGAAGGTCAACAGCAGCGTGCGGATGTGGCTGCCGTCCACGTCCGCGTCCGTCATCAGAACCACGCGGTGGTACCGCAGCTTCGATGGGTCGAACTGCTCCCCAATGCCCGTGCCCAACGCTGTCAGCAGCGTGCGGATTTCGTTGTTCTGCAGCATCTTGTCGAGCCGCGCCCGTTCCACGTTCAGGATCTTGCCGCGCAAGGGCAGGATCGCCTGAAACCGCCGGTCACGTCCCTGCTTGGCGCTGTTGTGCACGAAGATGCCGGAGGCCAGCGCGAAATTGTGCGTTCCGGGCACTTCGACGTCGTAGACGTCGATCTGCTCGGCAAGTTGCTCCACGCGCACGATGCGGTGGTTGAAGTTGGCGACCGCCTCGGTAGCCCGGGTCGTCTCCCCGGCGAAGTACCGCACGCAGAAGCGGTCGAACCGCAGCAATGAGCGATCTCGCGTCTCCAGCCGGTGCGCCTGATACGCCGCGACATCGAGCGTGCCATCCGCCTGCAAGAAGCCGCGCAGAGCGCCGACCGTCTTCCGATAGTAGGTTTCCTGCAACGTCGCCTTGCGCTGAGCCCGGAACTCCGGCGTCCATTGCGCCTGCGTCGCTTCGCTACGCCACGCGCGCAGATCAGGATCAGACCACTGCGCATTCGCAAGATCGGCGAGCTCCTGCCGCCGCTCCGGGTTGGCGACAAACGCCTCGCGCACCCGCTGCGCCTGTGCGTCCCAGTTTTCCGGCTTCGCCCAATACTCGCGCTGCGCCCGATCCAGCGTCTCGTGCACCTGCTCCCGGTACTCCGCGTCCGTCTCATAGAACTCGCGCCAGCGCTCGGCCATAAATGCCTTGTACGCCGGGTCAGCCCACTGCTCGCGCGCCTGCGCCGAGAGCACCTCGCGCGTCTCCGGCTGCTGCATCCGCGCGCTCATCTGCTCGCGGAACGCATCGCTCTGCCGGATCTGCCGGCACGCCTCGATCACTTCGGGGCGGTGCAGGGTGCGGCTGACGTGCGCCCGGTGCAGGGCCAGATGCGCCTCCTTGTCGAGCCGCACAAGGTTTGTCGGATCGTTGTTCCGCTTGTTGAAATCGACGTGGTGGCAGTGCGCGCCGTCCTCGACCTGATAGACGCCCTGCCAGCGGTTGTACCAATCGGCGAGCAAATGCGTAAACAGCCACGAATCCGAGCGAGGATCCCACGTCATCTCGTAGCCGTCGATGGTGATGCCCGGCTCGGCGGTGTCGGAGAGCTTGCGGTAGAGCGGCATCAGCGAGTCGACGGGCGTCAGGTCTGCCGCCGCCTTGTAGCTCCCATCGCGCAACATGAAGCGGTGATCCGACGTGCAGGTGATCGCCTCGCCGGTGTCCAGCACCACGCGCACCACGGCGGCGTTCTGCTTCGTGCGCCGCGCGTGCAGGAGCGGTGCGATGCCGACTACGCCGTCACGCCGGATGGTGTAGCCGAAGTGTTGCTGCCCCGCCGCCTGCTCGGCGACGAGCTGCGCGAATGACACGTGCCGCCCGTCCGCCAGCGCCACCTCGGTCTCGGCGGCAAAACAACCGCCGGCCGAATCGCCCTCCACGATATACAGTTCGGCCTTCGCCGGGTCACGTTCCGTGCAGTCGGCCAGCTTGCCGGGCAGGCTGAAGCTGTCCAGCCCGCCCTTGCGCTGCACCAGCTCGCGCGCCTTGCGAGCCGCCTCGCGGGCGCGGGAGGCGGTGAGGCACTTCTCGATGATGCGGCGCGCGACCTGCGGGTTTTCTTCCAGGAAGGCGCCCAGCGAGTCGTTGACGACCGCCTGCACCGCGCCCGCCACTTCGGCGTTGCCCAGCTTGCCCTTCGTCTGCCCCTCGAACTGCGGCTCGCCCAGCTTGACGGAAATGATCGCCGTCAGGCCCTCGCGCACATCCTCGCCGGTTAGCGCCTCGTCCGCCTTCAGGAAGCCGTTGCGCTTGCCGTACTCGTTGATGGTGCGGGTCAGCGCCGCGCGGAAGCCGCTCAGGTGCGTGCCGCCGTCCGTCGTGTTGATGTTGTTGGCGAAGGTGTGCGTCGATTCACCGTAGGTGTCGTTGTACTGCAGCGCCACTTCCACCATGCAGGCGGGCGTCTCGCGCTGGACGTAGAACGGCTTGTCGTGCACCACCGTGCGGTTGCGGTTCAGGTGGCGCACAAAGGAGACGATGCCGCCTTCGAAGTAGAAGGTCATCTCCCGGTCGTCGCGCTCATCGATTAGCGTCAGCTTCAGGCCGCGCGTCAGGTATGCCGTCTCGCGGAACCACTGCACCAGGTAATCGAAACTGTAATCCAGCCCGCCAACGAAGATCTCCGTGTCGGCCAGAAACGACGTCGTCGTGCCGTGGTCGTCCTCGGTCGTCTTGCCGACCTTCTTGACGTCGCCCGTGGGCACGCCCCGGTGGTATTCCTGCCGCCAGATCACACCGTTACGGCGCACCTCCACCTGGCACCACGAGGAGAGCGCGTTCACCACGGAGGCGCCCACGCCGTGCAGACCGCCGGAGACCTTGTACCCCCCACCGCCGAACTTGCCGCCGGCGTGCAGGATGGTCATGATCACTTCGAGGGCGGACTTGTTTTGCTTCGCGTGCTTGTCCACTGGGATGCCGCGCCCGTTATCGACCACGGTGACGATGCCATCCGCCTTGATGGTGGCGATGATGGTGTCGCAGTGGCCGCCCAGCGCCTCATCGACCGAGTTGTCGACGATCTCGCGCACCAGGTGGTGCAGGCCACGCTGGTCGGTGCTGCCGATGTACATGCCGGGGCGGCGGCGTACGGCTTCCAGGCCTTCCAGAATCTGGATGGAGGAGGCATCGTACGATGGGGTTCGGGTCTTCGTGGTCGCTGCCACCGGCAGTCTCTCCTTCAGTGCGCTGCGTGATGTTGGGGCGGGCTTAGCCGAGGCCCAGTTCTTCGAGGCGATCCTCCTCGAAGCCGAGGTGATGGCCGAGCTCATGCATGACGGTGACTCGCACCTCGCGGGCGATCGCCTGGGGCGAGGCACACGCCCGCTCCAGCGGCCCGCGAAAGATGGTGATCCGGTCTGGCGGGACGAGGTGATACTCCCCGCGCTGGGTCAGCGGCGCCCCTTCGTACAGACCGAACAGGGTATCGTCCTCTCCGGCGGGGAAATCGTCCGGCCCGGCGGCGGCTCGCGCCTGGGCGATCTGGTCGGCGGTCGGCTCGTTTTCGACAATCACGTAGACGTTATCGAGCATCGCAGCGACCTCTGGCGGGAGGTCATCCAGCGCCCGGGCCACGAGCCGCGTGAACCGCTGCCGCCGCGCCTGCTCGACACGGCGACGAACCCGGTCTTGCATGCGGCTAATCATACCACTTTTGGCGTCATTCCGCCAATTTATGGTGAGCCCGTGGCTGTACGTACGCGGGGTTCACGCCGCCTGGAATCCCGCACGCGCGGCGAGCCGAACGGCGGCGCCAGCTACACTACATGCCCATGACTCCACCGGCATTCCCCACCGGCGCGGTGACCTTCCTGTCCACCGATATCGAGGGCTCCACGCGCCTCTGGGAGCGGGATACCGCCGTCATGTGGCGCGCAGTGGAGCGGCACAACGCGATCCTCAGCGACAGTATTGAGGCCCACGGCGGGCATCACTTCAAGACCATTGGCGACGCCTACCTCGCCGCCTTCAGCGACCCCGCCGCCGCCATCGACGCCGTGGTCAACGCCCAGCGCGCCCTCAACGCCGAGCCGTGGCCGGAGACCGGGCCGCTCCGCGTCCGCATGGCGCTGCACCCCGGAGACGCCGCCCCCACCCCCGCCGGCGACTATCAGGCGCCGGCGCTCAGCCGCGTCAACCGCATCATTTCCGCCGGGTTCGGCGGGCAGGTCATCCTGTCGCAGGCCATGCACGACGCCGTCGCGGGCCGCCTCCCGTCCGGGGTCAGTTTGCTGCCGCTGGGCAAGCACCGGCTGCGCGATCTGCTGGAGCCAGAGACGATCTGGCAACTCGTCATCCCCGGCCTGCCGGACACGTTCCCGCCGCTGAAGAGCCTGGAGACCTTTCCCAACAACCTCCCCCTGCAACGCGCCCCGCTCATCGGGCGCACGGCAGAGGTGCAGGAAGTGCTGGCGCTGCTGGGCGACCCGGCCACCCGCCTGCTTACCCTGACGGGGCCTGGCGGCGTCGGCAAGACGCGCCTGGCCCTCGCGGTCGCCGCTGAAACCCCGGAACTCTTCCCGCAGGGCGCCTTCCTCATCGCGCTCGCTGGCATCACCGACGCCACCCTGCTCCTGCCGGAGATCGCCCACGTGCTGGGCGTGCGCGAAGGCGGCGGCCTCTCGCTGGCCGAGAGCGTCACGACCTACCTCAAGGGCAAGCAGCTCCTGCTGGTGCTGGACAATCTGGAGCAGTTGCGCCCGCTGGAGCACGCCGCCGCGGTCGTCACGTCGCTGCTGGAGCAGGTCCCCACCTTGCGCGTGCTCGCCACCTCGCGCGCCCCCCTGCGCCTGCGCGCCGAGCGCGAATGGGCCGTGCCCACTCTGCCCGCGCCGCCACCAGCGCCCGCCTCCGGCAGACACGCGCCCGAAACACTCCCCGAGTTGGCGGCAAACCCGGCGGTTGCGCTGTTCATCGACCGCGCGCAGGCCGCCCGCCCCGCCTGGAGCCTGACCCCCGCCAACGCGCGCGACGTAGCGGAGCTGGCGCGCCGCCTGGACGGCCTGCCTCTGGCGATCGAACTCGCCGCCGCCCGCGTCCGCGTGCTCACTCCCGCCGCTATCCTGGAGCGGCTGGGCGGCGCGCTCGACCTGCTGGCCACCGACGCCGAGGGCCGCCCGGACCGGCAAGCCACCCTGCGCGGCGCCATCGCCTGGAGCCACGACCTGCTCAGTTTCGAGCATCAGGCGGCCCTGCGGCGGCTGGGCGTCTTCGCCGGCGGCTTCACGCTGGAGGCGGCGGAGGCGGTGCTGGGCGAATCACCGGCGCCGTGGGTCGATGGCCTCGACGCCGTCGCCAGCCTCGCGGAGCAGAGCCTGATCCGCACCGAGGAGACCCCGCACGGCGACACCCGCTACCAGATGCTGGAGACGATCCGCGCCTTCGCGCAGGAGCGCCTGAGCAACGCAGGCGAAGGGGAACCGGTGCACCAGGTGCACGGCCTGTGGGTCGGCGACTTCATGGAGGCCATCTACCGCCGCGTGCTCGGCCCGGAGGCGGCGCTCTGGCTGGACCGTTGCGAGCAGGAGCACGACAACATCCGCACCGCGCTGGCCTGGGCGCTGGAGAGCCACCAGGTGCGCATCGGCTCGAACATCGCCGACCGCTCCTGGCGCTTCTGGGAGATTCGCGGCCACTACACGGAGGGCCGCGCCTGGTTGGAGCGCTGCCTGGCCGCCTTCCCGGACGCGGCTCCGCGCCAGCGTGCGTTGCTGCTGGATGGCCTCGGCAACGTCGCCTGGAAACAGGGCGATCTGGCGGACGCGGCGGCGGCGCTGGAGGAGAGCCTGGAGCTGTGGCGCGCCTCCAACAACCGGCAGGAGATGAACGCCACGCTCTCCAACCTCGGCGCGGTCATGGAGCGCATGGGGAACATGGAGCGCTCCGTGGCGCTCCAGCGCGAGGCCGTGGCGCTGGCCCGCGAGGCCGGCGACGACTACGACGTCTCGCTCAACCTGAACAACCTGTCCACCGTGCTCTGGCAGTTAGGCGAACTGGACGAGGCGGAGGAATTGCTGGCGGAGAGCATCCGCATCAAGCGCCGCATGGGCAATGTGTTCGGCCTGGCGGCCAGCCTGACCAACCTCGCCATCCTGGTGGTGCGCCACGGCGATCTGGACGCGGCGATCCGTTACATGGAGGAGGCGCTGGCCCTCGACCGGCAGGTGGGGAACGTCGATGGCATCGCCGATTCGCTCGGAAACCTGGCCGCGTTGGTCGTGGACACCGGCGACCTCGCCCGCGCCGCCCGCCTGGACGCGGAGGCGCTGGAGATCCGCCGCGAGCTGGCGAACCCCATCAACATCGCCTACAGCCTGGAGAGCATCGCCGCCACCGGCGCCCGCGCCGGCCACGCCCCCGCCGCCGCGCGCCTCTTCGCCGCCGCCCACCGCCTGCGTGAGGAGCACGGCGCCCCGCTGCCCCCCGGCGAGATCGACAACTACGAAACCGGCCTCACCATAGCCCGCACCGCCCTCGC
>JASGGF010000191.1:0-9606 GCA_047605145.1 Thermomicrobiales bacterium
CGGCGAAGAACCCTCACCCCAACCCCTCTCCCTTTGCGAAGGGCGAGGGGCTTTCAGCAGCGGAAGGGGCGGCCATTTTGGCAACACTGACGGCGTCAAGCCACGTTTCCACGCCACCGCGAGCCGGCTCCCCTCGCCCTTCGCGAAGGGCGAGGGGCTGGGGGTGAGGGTTTCTCGGTGCTGCCAAGCCCCAGAATCCGTCTACCTCCCCCAGTCAGCCGATGCGCGGGAGAGGGGAGCTGATTCGAGGCGTAGGGGCATTCTCAAAGCGTAGCCACGCCGAATCTGGCGCCATGACCCCGGGGCGAGAGCCCCTCTCCCGCGCATCGGGAGAGGGGTTGGGGGTGAGGGCTTCTCCGGTGCAGAAAGCCACGCACAAGCGAATTCACAGCATGCGTGAGAGGCCTCGTGAGCGCACAACCCGCGACGAGATTTCTCGACGTCGCTCGAGACACGATGACGGCTACGCCTCATCGTCGCAGGGCACGTTCACGTAGCCGCTCTTGAAGGGGTGCACCTTACCCTCCTCCGGCTCGAAGCGATGCCGCCAGATGCAGCCATTGTCGATGCCCAGCAGGTGTAGCGACACCGAGGTGACATCGGACGTCGTGCGCACGCGGTGAATATCCGTCTCCGGCAGCAACTCGTAGAAATCGCCCGGCACGAGCGCCCGGCTCTCCAGCACCGTTAGGTTCGCCTCGTCCTCGACCTCGCCGTGATCGTGGCGCTCGAAGACATCCTCATCCTGCGTGCCCCGGTACAGCCCCACTAGCCCCCAGGCCAGATGGTCGTGCACGGGAGTCTGCGCGCCCGGCGGCACCACCAGCGCCGACAGCGCCAGGCTGCCATCCGTCGTGCGGTAGAGCAGCCACGAACCAATACCGGAGCCCATGCCACCCTCCGGCGAGGGCTCCTGATACTGTTCCGGCAGCCACGTCTTGTCCGCCAGCAGATCGGCGAAGTGCGGACGGATCGCGGCAATCACCGCGCGCGGCTCATCACCGCTGGCCTGCAGGTCCCGCACCGTTTCGATGAACTGGCGCAGGGTCGGGTTATCGACAACATATTCATCCTGTGGGGTTTCGAGGGTGGCGGTCATCCACTGTTGTCCTTCCAGAGCTCGGGGCTCGTACGTTCCTGCGACTGAGCGTAACACCATCGCCCGGCGAGCGGTATCCTGAAAGCCAGGCTCAGGCAGACCAATGGAGAGGAATATCCCCGATGGCAGACACCGCGTCCATGCACGGCATCCCGCACCTCGCGCCGCCCAGCGTCGTCAAGCGCGCCGGCTGGCAGGACAGCGAGGAACTGCGCGTCAGCAACTGGCTGACCCCGTGGGATGGCGAGGCGCCGCTGGATGCCGCCTTCGTCGGGCTGCCGTATTCTGGCGCGTCCATCAACCCCTCGGCGGCGTACGGCGGTCCGGAAGGCGTGCGGCTAGCCTTCCGCTTCAACACCACCTATTCCCCAGACTGGGACACCGATATTCGCGGCCTGCGCGCCCATGACCTCGGCGATGTCGGCGGCCACCTGACGGACGTCGCCGCCGCCCACGGCAAGATCGAGGCGGCGGTCGGCGCCATCAGCGCGCTGGAGCCACGCGCCGTGCCGATCATGATCGGCGGCGATCACTCCGTCTCCGCCCCGGCCATCCGCGGCTTCTGCGCCGCCAACCCCGGCAAGAAAGTCGGGGTCATCAACATCGATGCCCACCTCGATGTCCGCAACTTCGAGCACGGCCCGCACAACGGCACGCCGTTCCGCGCCATCCTCACCGGCGGCCTGCCCATCGCCCCGGAGAATCTGGTGGAGTTAGGCATCCACGGCTTCATGAACTCCGCCGCCTACGTGCAGTGGCTGCGCAAGCAGGGCGCGACGGTCATCAGCGGGCGCGAGATCGCGTGGCGCGGCATGGAAGCGTGCATCGGCGAAGCGCTGCGCAAGGCGGGCGACGGCACGGACCTCATCTACCTGAGCGTCGATATCGACTGCCTCGCCTACCCGTGGGCCATCGGCACCGCCGCCACTTCGCCCGAGGGCCTGAGCGCGTGGGAACTACTGGAGGCGGTCTACGCCTGCGGCCTCGATTCCAAGGTCGCCGCCATGGATATCGTCGAAATCGACCCCAGCCGCGATGTGAAGGACCTCACCAGCCGCACTGGCGCCACCACCGTGCTCACGTTCATGGCTGGGCTTTACCGGCGGCTGTACGGCAACCGTGGGTACGAATAGCTGGTAGCGCATAGGCGAGCGGCGAGGACACGCATGACGAGCAACACCGATCTGACTGGCAAGGTGGTCATCATCACCGGCGGCGGCAGCGGCGTGGGCCGCGCAACCGCCCTCGCTCTCGCAGCGGCCGGGGCCGTCCCGGTCGTCCTCGGCCGCTCGCCCGAGCCGCTGGCGGAGACGGCCGCGATGGTCCACGCCAACGGTGGCGCCGCGCTGGCCGTGACCGCCGATGTCGCGGACGAGGCCAGCATCACCGCCGCCTTCGACCGCGCGGCGCGGGAACTGGGCGGCCTCGATGCCGCCATCCTCTCCGCCGGCATCGGCCGCTACGGCCAGATCGCGGACTATCCGCTGGCCGATTGGCAGGCGACCCTGGCCACCAACCTGACCGGCCCCTTCCTCTGCGCGAAAGCCGCTATCCCGCACCTGCGGGCGCGCGGCGGCGGCCACATTGTCGCCATCTCCTCCGGCGCTGGCAAGCAGGGCTACGGCGGCCTGGCCGCTTACAGTGCCTCCAAGTTCGGCCTCATGGGCCTCATGCAGGGTCTCGCCGAAGAGTTGCGCCCGGACGGCATCAAGGTCAGCGCCATCGTACCCGGCTCCATCATGACCCCGTTCGGCGACCGCCCGGTCGAGACGAAACGCGCCGCCGCCGCCAACGACCCCGGCAAGAAGTACCTGGAGCCGGAAGACGTGGCTGAGGCCATCCTCTACCTCCTCCGCCAGCCCGCCCGCGCCTGGACGCAGGAGTTGAACCTGTGGCCGTTTTAAGTGCCCGACCTGGGCCAGATGCGGTGTGCGGTCACGCTCGCAGTGCCCGACCCGTTCGAGAAGCGCCCTCCACGGCGTGTGTCCTGAGCCCGCAGGCGAAGGACCTCGGCCCACATCCGCCCATGCAGCGGTCCTGCGGCCCAGCCTCGTCCAGGTTCTCAGGTTCCCGCGTTTCCGGGTTGGCATGCCCCCGGCGAGGATCAGCCCACCTGTCCCGGGCGGCCCTCCAGGTTCGAGCCTGGGCCGAAGTCCTTCGCCTGCGGGCTCAGGACGTCACCCGAGATGATGGCCTTCGCGGGTCGCTGGTGAGCGTGAAACTGGGCCTCGCAAGCTGGCAAGCGCCGCGAGGCGAGGCATTGAGAAGGAAGCAGGACCCTGCATGACCGGCCCGGAAAAACCAGACCTCCTCAGCCCCCGCCTGCGCGCCCTCCGCGACGCCGTCGCCGCGCACGACCCGGACGTCCTCGCCGCGTTCTGGGCGGAGGTCCGCGATCAGGGCGCGCCGCTCATCGAGCCGTGGCCGGAGCGCGACGATTGCTGCCTCGTCACGTTCCTGTGGGAGGAAACCGAGCCCCTCGAGAATGCAACCCTGATGGCCTGGTTCCTTCCCGGAGACCCCGCCGATCACCGGCTGGCGAAGCTGCCGGACACGAACGTCTGGTTCAAATCCGTGCCCATGCGCGCCGATCTGCACACCGACTACGCCTACCTGCTGAACGACAGCGGCATCCCCCTGCGCGAAGACCCGGATGTCAAGGCGCGACTGAACCGCGCCGTTCCCGACCCGCTCAACCCACTGCGCGTCTTCGAGGAGGGCCTGCAACCCGCCGCCGATGCCTACCTGCGCGAAACGTCTCGCCTGCAACTGCCGCAGGCGGCGCCCCTGCGCTGGCGGCGGCGGCAGGACGTGCCGCATGGCGCCGTCACCGAGCAGCGCTTCGCCAGCGCGCGGCTGGGCAATGAGCGCGCCATCTGGGTCTACACCCCGCCCGGCTACGCCGCCACAGACACCCCGGCCCACCTGCTCGTGCAGACCGACGGCGACGAATGTGTGGCGGCGATGGATCTCCCGCACGTCCTCGACAACCTGCACGCCGCCGGCGCGATTCCCCCGACCGTCGCCGTGTTCGTGGACAACGTGGATCGCGGCGCGGAACTGCCCTGCAATCCCGCCTTCGCCGACATGGTCGCGGACGAGTTGATCCCGTGGATGCGGGCTCGATACCGCATCGCGCCCAGCAAGGACGCCGTCATCATGGCGGGCCAGAGCTACGGAGGGCTGGCTGCGACATGGGCGGGTCTCACCCGGCCAGACGCCATCGGCAACGTCATCGGCCACTCCAGCTCGTTCTGGTGGTCGCCTGCCGCTGGCCGGGACGACGACAAGCTCCCCCTCGGCGTGGTCTCCGAACGCGAGTGGCTCATCCACCACGTCGCCCGCATGAATCGCGTGCCCACCCGTTTCTACCTCGCGGCCGGCGCGCTCGAAACCGAGAGCGACCGGCATGAAGCGAGTCTCGTCAACGGCAACCGCTTCATGCACGATGTCATGCTGGCGAAGGGCTACGATGTGACCTATCGCGAGTTCCCCGGCGCCCACGACTGGTTCATCTGGGGCGAGGAGCTTGGCCCGGCGCTCATCCACCTGCTGGGCTGAACGGAGCGTTGCCTTGAAACTCGCTCACACAGGCACACCTCGTGTCTCGAGCGGAGTCGAGAACGCTTGCTGTGAATTCGCTTGTGTAAGGCTTTGTGCATCGGAGAATCCCTCACCCCAACCTCTCTCCCGAAGTACTTGCGCGGCTAACTGGGGTAGGTATTGGGGATGGACACGCCGCCACGGCGAAGAACCCTCACCCCAAACCCCTCTCCCTTTGCGAAGGGCGAGGGGCTTTCAGCGGCGGCGTGGACGGCCATCCGGGGAAATCTGCCGGCGTGCGCCACGTTTCCACGCCACCGCGAGTCGGCTCCCCTCGCCCTTTGCGAAGGGCGAGGGGCTGGGGGTGAGGGTTTCCCGGTGCTGCCAAGCTCCATAACCCCGTCTACCTACCACAGTCAGCCGATGCGCGGGAGAGGGGCTTTCGTCCCGGGCCATAGCGCCAGATTCGGCGCGGCTACGCCAAGAGAATGCCGCTATGCCACGAATAGGCTCCCCTCTCCCGCGCAAGTACTTCGGGAGAGGGGTTGGGGGTGAGGGCTTTTCGCCGTTTCGGGCGTCCGGATGCAATTGGCGCCAAGCGTGAGAGACCTCGTTTGCCAGCAGCGACGGACGAGGTCTCTCGGCTACGCTCGCGACACAATGCGATACACGATGAACCGCCCTACTCCCGCGCCGCCCACGCCCGGTCTTGCACCACCGGCAGTTGCAGCGCGCGCTCGCGATCCAGATCGAGGTTGCCGATGTGCAGCGAGATCGGCGCCTGCACCCACTTGTAGATGGAGCCGAGGAAGAGCCGGGTGAACTTCTCCACCCAGGTCTGGATCTGCTCCGGCGCGAACTGCGGGAACATCTCCGCCAGCACCAGCTCCACCTCCTGCGGCAGCAGCTTCTCCGCGCCGAAGAGGTGGAAGCAGGCGTCCAGCACCGGGAACGGCATCAGCTCCGATTCGCCCTGCTGGTTCGGGGCCAGCTCCGGCCCTGCCGGCCGCGCCAGCACCTGCCGGATGCCCTCGTAGTTCGTCTGCTCCAGTAAGTAGTCCAGCAGCGCCATCACCACCGTCTTCGGCACATTGGCCAGCACGCCCAGCGCGCCCTCCAGATCGCCACCGACCGTGGTGTAGCCCACCGCCTTTTCGCTCATGTTGCCGGTTTGCAGGAAGAGCCCGCCGGAGGAGTTCGACCAATTCCACATCCGCTGCCCGCGAATGCGCGCCTGAATGTTCTGCTTCGTCAGCTCGGTGACGGTTTCGCCGGGCGCCAGCATCGCCTCCACCGCGGCCAGCTCCCGCTCGTACGCCTCGTCGATGGGCACGACCTCCAGCGGGATACCCAGCTCCCGCGAGATCGTCTCTGCCGCCTGCCGCGTCTCCGCCGAGGAGTAGCGGCTCGGCATGGTGAATGCGTGCAGGATGGCGCCGGGGTTCTCCGGGTTGACGCGTTTCGCGTAGCGGTGCGCGATCAACAGGGTCAGCAGCGAATCGCGGCCGCCCGAAAGCGCCACCCCGATCTTCTTGAAGACCTTGTTCTTCTCGTAGTAATCGGCGATGCCGAGCGTCAGTGCATCCAGAATGTCCTCGAAGAACAGCTCCCGCGCGGAGGGCCGGGGGGTGTCATCCGGCAGGAAGAAGGAGCCGTTCGCCGGCACCGGGTAGCGCAGTCCCTCCCGCGCCTCAGCGGTGCTGAAGATCTCCTCCGGCACGACGATGAGGTTCGAGGCGGTGTGATCCGCCAGGTACTCCTCGGCGTCATTGCGCCAGGTGGTGTTCTCGGCGCGCAGGCGGGAGGTGCGGTCCAGATCGACCGTGGCGGCGGCGAAGCCGGCGCGCCAGCGCGGCGCCTCAAGCATCCACTTGCCGTTCTGGTTGAGGTAGCCGCCGCCATCGAAGATCAGGCCGTCGTTGGCGCCCAGCAGATTCGCGTAGGCCAGACAGCTCTGGTAGTCCGAGGCGCGGGTGGCGATCAGTTCGCGCCGCGTTTGCACCACACCGAGGCGGAACGGCGAGGCCGAAACGTTGCAGACCAGTTCCGCTCCGCTGTAACTGCGCTGCCGGATCGGCCCTTCAGGGCTCCACAGGTCCTCGCAGACTTCCGGCGCGATGATGCCGAAATCGAACTGGATGATCAGGTCGCCAAAGGGCACATCGTGGACCCGCCCAATGGAACCCGGCACTCCGCGCGAGAGGGTGCGCCCTTCATAGAAGATGTTGTACGTCGGCAGCTTCTGCTTCGGCGTCACCGCCACGATGTGGCCGCCCGCCAGCGTGGCGGCGCAGTTGTAGCGCAGCCCCTCGTGCAACACAGACACCCCGACCACGAAAACCGTCGGGTAGTCTTCCGTCGCCTCCGCGATCCGCTCCAGCTCAGCCCATTGCCGGTCGACAAAGCCCTGCCACTGAATAAGGTCTTCCACCGGGTAGCCGCCGATGGCCTGTTCCGGGAAGAGCCCCACGGTGACATCGTCCGCCGCCATCGCGTCCGCCACGGCAATGATCCGGTCGGCATTGGCGCGGAACGCCCCAACCGTGGTGTCGATGCTGCCAAGTCCAATCCGCACCAGCCGCATGCAGGCCATTCCCTCTGGAAACGCTCCGTCGATCAACTGGACATGGGCACGCCGGCCCATTCTTCCCTGCGTAGTGTAGAGACCCTGGCGGTCTACGCCCCCTGCAAACGCTTGCGCAGCGCGAAGCCACACATCAGGTCAACTCCCTGACCGGATTGGCACGTGAGGTCATCCATGACACATATTTCCATAACCTGTTATATTCACAGTCGCTCAGAAACAATGTCGTGGAGCCGTTTGCCGTGACGCGGTCCGTGCCACAGGAGCGAGCGATGTTCGAGGCCGTCGTGCGATCATTTTCGGCATCAGGGACCCGGCGCGCGCTGGCGCGCATGATGGGGGCCGGCGCGGCGCTTACCCTCGCCGTGCCGGAACTGGCTCCCGAGGCGCTCGCGAAGGAGCGCCACAATGACCATCATCAGGACCACCTGCAGAAGCAGCGACGGCGTCGCCGGCGCAAGGTCCGCCTGTGCTACCAGTCTCAGGACATCCGGAAGCGACGACGGCGGGTCAAGAAGTGGATTCGCCGCGGGGCCACGCGCGGCCGCTGTCAAGGGTGCAACCCCACCTGTGACAACGTCAGTTGCGGGGGCAGTGATGGTTGCGGCGGCACGTGCGGCTGCGCGACCGGCGCGGTCTGTGGCGACGGAACGTGCCTGCCCTGCACGGTGACGTGCGGCGGGAGCGCCTATGATTGCGGCGTGTCACTGATAACCGCCCTGCTCACTGGCGGCGACATTGCCGTGTGTCCCGGCGTATATTCCGGCTCGTTCGTCTATACGCGGCCATCGCGCGTCTATGGCGCCGGCAACGGCGCAGACCCGGCGACCAGCACGATCCTCACTGAGGGAAACATCGGCGTCGGGGTGGTCGCGGTGTCGGCTGCCGGAATCTCCAGCCTGGCGAATGTCCGGATCACCGGCGCCAACGCGACCTTCGGATTCGGAGGTGGCGTTCTTGTCCATACCCCCGGCGCGGACATGACGGTTTCCGACTGCGTGATCACGGAGAACTCGGCGATGCAAGGTGGCGGGGTTGCCGTCCTTGACGGCTCGATCACCATCGCTGGCTGCGAAATCACCAGCAACTCCACGCGGAACTTCGGCGGCGGCGCCTATGTCCAGGGGACCGCGACGATCACCGACACCACCATCTCCGGCAACACCAGCTACCAGGGCGGTGGCATTTACAACAACTATGGGATAACGACGCTGGATGCCACGGTGTTTATCACTGGCAACTCGATAACCCAGCCGACCGGCGGCGGCATCTACAATTTCAGTAATTTGGGTACGGTCATCGTTGGCGGGGCAACGGTCACCGGGAACATTCCGGACAACTGCGCCGGCGTCAGTTGCCCGTAGACAGCAGCGGAGCAGGCGCACGCCGGAGGCCCGTGGACACTGCCCCCGGGCTCCGGCATCTCCCGTATACCGGACTTCACCACCACCGTTATCGGAATTGCAGGATGTGCTATCCTCCCTTCCCGGAACACATCCGGAGGATGGGCGTGTCCAGCGAGCAAACTCCGGACAATCACGAACTACGAGTCATCGGCGTCGCGACAGGGCTCGGATGCTCTATCGTCGTGGCGCTCGTCCTGTGCATTGGCGGCGGCGTGCTGCTGGATCGCCAGTTTGGGACATCCCCGGTCTTCACCCTGCTGGGTGTGGCGCTGGGCATGATGACTGCGGGCTATCAGCTCTGGGAGCTGGCGAAGCTCGGGAACACGAAGACGCAGGCGGGGCCGTTGACACGGCGAATGAGCCGCCTGCCTATGGCGCGCGCGTCACGGTCAGGCTCTGACCGGCAGGCGACCGCCCCACGAGAGCACGAGGAGTAGCGCCCAGGGATGGAGATCCATATCTCGATCGCCGCGGAAACCCTCTTCAATGTGGGTCCTGTCCCGGTAACGAACTCGATGCTCACGATGTTCATCGTGATGGGTATTTTGCTGATCGGCGGCGCCGCCATTGGCCGCAACGCCAAGCTGGTGCCGGGCCGCTGGCAAAGCCTCTTCGAGGCCGCCGCCGGCTTTATCCTCGAACTCGTCGAGGGCACGGGCGGCAAGACCTTCGGCCGCCGCATCTTCCCGCTCATCGGCGCCATCTTTTGCTTCATCGCCGTGGCGAACTACACCGGCGTGTTGCCGGGCGTGGGCACCATCGGCTTCTACCGGGATGAGACTGCCGAGGCGGCCGGCTCCCACGAAGCCGACGAAGCGGTCCTCGAGGGCGGCGACGGCGAAGCGGTCGTCGTCGATGAGAGCGACGAGCACACCGACGCCAACGTGGTCGCCACCGATGACCACGCCGCTGCCGACGATGAGCACCACGGCCCCACGCTGGTGCCGCTCTTCCGCGCCCCCAACGCTGACCTC
>JASGGF010000192.1:0-9591 GCA_047605145.1 Thermomicrobiales bacterium
ACCGCCTCCACCACCGTGATCGCGGCGGCAGCCAGCGCGGCGCCCTCCGGGGTGGGGGTGAGGAGTTGGGCGCGGCGGTCATGCGGGGAGCGCGTGCGGGTGAGCAGGCCGCGCGCCTCCAGCGCGCGCACGACCTGCGAAGTCATCATCAGGTCGGTCTGGGCGGCGGTCGCCAGATCGGTCTGCGTGACCGGGCGCCCGTGCTGCGTCTCCCAGACCAGCGCGGCCAGCAGCACGAACTGCACGTGCGTCAGGCCCAGCGGCTGCAACGCGGCGCGCTGCCGCTGCTGCCACGCGTTGCTGATCCGCCAGAGCAGGTAGCCGGGACTTTCGCCCGCCGAGGCGAATTGCGATGCCATCCGCTCAGGCGGCGTCATGCGCCATTCCCAGATCCATGCCCACCTGCTGCGCTGGCATCTCCACGCCCATAGCGGCGGCGATGCGCCGGAAATCGGCCTCGCTGATCTCCAGATGGCCGGGGCGAAAGGCCATGCCCCATCGCTCCGGGTTGCGGATGAAACCCAGCTCGCCCAGCAGTGGGCGGATCGGCGCGGGGTGAGACGTCAGATAGGCGACATCGCGGCGGAACGGCGTGAAGCCCTCGCTTTGCTCGACCTGCCGCACTGACTCGCCGGTGACGCGGCCGATGGCGGTGAACGCCTGCACCGTCTCCCCGCCGTCGCGCGCCGTGCGCGGCGAGTAGTAGATCAGCCAATCGCCGGGGGTCATCCGCCGCAGTGGCGCTTCCTTGCCGTGGCAGAGTTGGCAGAAGCCGCCGCCTGCGCCGCGCTGCACGTGCTCCTGCGCGGCAACGCCAATCCAGTAGCGCGTCATGCTCTACTCCTTTGCGACATTCATATGCGCGCATAGTATATCATCTGGCGCGGGTTCGCGCCGGGAAATCGTCGTACCCTACCGGCAGAAACCTGCTGCGGATGCGGAAGCGAGGAGGCGCTGTGGATCCCATTGTGGCCGTGTGCATGCTGGTGATGTTGACCGTCACCGTCTCGGCGGTCTTTGGGCTGGTGCGCAACAAGGGCCGGAACGGTGGGGAGACCCTGCTGGGCATCGCGGCGGGCTGGGCGCTGTTCCTCAGCCCTATCTGGCTGTTCGGCGATCTGGGGGCCATCACCGGGCTGGTGCTGGTGTGCATCGTGGGCGGGATGGTGGCGGTGCTGGGCAGCCGCTACGACCGCCGGATGCGCCGCAAGTAGGCTCCTGGGAGACAAGCCTCACAGCCCCCTTGCCGGGCCGTCCTATCTTTGATGCAGGCGCCGGCGCAGCGTGCTGCGCGCGGACTGGCGACGATATCGACGGAAAGGATCATCCCCCATGCCCCTCGAAGGAACCTACGAGCCCAGCACCTCCGGCTGGGCTCGCGAGCAGGCCGAAAAGTTCGAAGCTGCGAATGGCACGGACGCGAATGATCTGCGCGGGATGCCGATCATCGTGGTCACCTCCATCGGCGCGCAGAGCGGCAAGCTGCGCAAGACGCCGCTGATGCGCGTGGAGCACGACGGCGAGTACGCGGCAGTGGCCTCCCTCGGCGGCGCCCCGAAGCACCCGGTCTGGTACTACAACCTCGTCAAGCACCCGCACGTGGAGCTGCAGGACGGCACGGTGAAGAAGGATTACACCGCCCGCGAGGTCACCGGCGAGGAGAAAGCCCTCTGGTGGGAGCGCGCCGTGGCCGCCTACCCGGACTACGCCGATTACCAGCAGAAGACCACGCGGCAGATCCCGGTGTTCGTGCTGACGCCGATGGCTGAGGGCGCGGGGAGCTAGCAGGCAGTCAACCTGCTGACAGGCAAAGACTTGGAAGAGGGCATCGACACTCCGACTTCTCTTCCAAGTCTTTGCAAAAGCCTTTCAGCCTGTCTCTGGTCTCCAAAGACCTACCACGAGCCTTTCGTCAACTTGTTCAAGGCTGTCCTTGGCCTCGTTCCACTTCATTACTCGACAAACATCATAGGCCTCCCCGGCCTTTGTCATGAAGCCCGGAAACCCAAATGCAGGGAGTTGCTCCGGAGTCACCTGGATAGTGTGGCTTATTTCACTCAAACCATCACCATCTACATCTGCCCATTGTGGCCTTATCCTATGAAGCTCTATCGCAAATGAGCAGTCACTAGGATTTTCGAATAGCACCTCTTTCTGTCTATCAATTTCTCTTCTTACGACAATATACTTGCCTCCAATTTCACGTAGAACTGTCATGAATCCCGACACCTCATTCCTAAACCAATACATCACAAGATCAGGCTTCTCCACGTTAGTGATCCTCTTAACATCTACGAATCCTATCTCGTGCGGAACAGGCACTTCGATGCTTTCAGCAGGAATTCTCTTGTAGGAGTCACCAGCCTTTTTCAGGATGATTGCCGATACTTTGCGCTTTAGTACCCCTGCGTCAGTCACGGGCCCAAATCCGATTACCGCTACGATTTCGTTTTCGCCATCGCCATCAATGTCCAGGCGAAAGTCATGACGATGTAGGATCCGACCTTCCTGTGGGCCAACAAAGTCATCGATATTGAAGGCTGCGTTGGCTGCCTCGGTGACGAGGTGGAGAGCGTGGTCAATGAGCACAAGCACACGTTGCGCAGAATCAGGATCGTAACTAATCGGTCTATGGGCAACAGGATTGCGATAGTAGAGGAATATCCCCTTTAGGAGGTTGTGCAAGCCCGCGCATTCCGCATTCATGGGCGAAACAGGCTGTAGAGCCCCTGAATCTGGGCGGAAGGCTTTGTCGATGAGGTCTGTTCCAAAGTCATGCTCGTCCAAACCAGCAGTCTGCCGGATGCGGCGTTCCAAATGGACAAACGCCGTACGAACATGCCCTGCAAAGTCATTGGAGGATAGTCGATCTAACTCCCGACGCAGTTCCAGATCGGAAAGAAACCAGAATACTGGATCCTCTTCACTTTCATCCGTGGATTCAGCAGCTGGCTCGTTCTCAGATTGGCCGATAGTTGACTCGACAGCATTCTCTCGCAAATCAACACCTCCAAACAAATGCGCCACTATGTTGGATATCTTATCGCACCTCTATAAACGGTCTCCCGATGCACTCTACCCCGATAATTCCTGTGCACACTTTTCTTACTCAGCAACGTTGACGGCTCGCAACGCATCTGCATACTGGGTTCGGAACCATAAGCGTTGCCAACGGCGACATCTGCCCCACGAGGGGGCGCTATCGGGGTGCTGAATGGATGGCTCTCGCTTCGACGATGTCGTCAAGGCGCTCACACAGTCGTTTTCGCGGCGCCGTGTTCTCGGGAGCGTCGCGCTGGCCCCAGCCATTCCTGCACTTGAGGCTGCCGCCGCCAACGAGCAAACGCAGCCAACCAGTGAAACCTCATCGCCGGTCACCGGCGAGGGAACATGCGCCGCAGATGGAGCATCGTGCGCGGACACGTCTCAATGCTGCGCCGGCTTTTGCCATTACTACGGTGGAAAGTGCGTCAAGAAGACGAAGAAAGGCCGGAAGCGGAAGCGGGTGCTGACGGGAAACTGCCGATGCGACTCCGCGCCCGGTGACGCCGGCATCACCAATGCGGTGCTGGGGGCGGTCCTGCCCGTGGCTTCGCCCGGGTATCGCCTGCAGATGACCGAGCTGGTCTGGGAGCCCGGCGCCTACTCGACCGCCCACAGCCATCCCATCGCGCAGGTCGCCTGCGTCATGGAAGGCCAACTCGCCATGACCCTGCAAGAGGGCGCGGCCGTCCTGACCCGCGGCGGCGCCGGGCCAACGCCGGAAAGCGCCCAACCCGTGCCCCTGAATCAGGAAATCCTGATCGGGCCCCGGGACTGCGTCTCCTACGACGAGTACGCCGTCCACACCGTGCATACCGTCTGGAACGCCAGCAAGAAGACCACACGCATGTGGATGGCCGATCTGGTCAAGATCGGCGAGCCCTACATCACCTATGAGCCCACCAGCACGCCTGCCCCCTGACACCGTCCGCGCTATCATGCGCCAGTTACGCCGCACACGTCAGCGTCGACGCGCCGGGGGCAGCAGTGCCGTCCCGGCCGCGCTGTGTGTCGCGGAGCCGCAATCATGGTTCACTTGCCGGCAGCACAGGCCGCAGGCGGCGCGCCGCGGCGACGTGAGCCTTTTATAAGGAGAATGCAACCAGCATGGCAGGACGACTCGACGGGAAGATCGCCATCGTCACCGGGTCCGCGAACGGCATCGGCCGCGCCATCGCCCGCCGCTTCGGCGAGGAGGGCGCCACGGTGGTGGTGTCCGATATCGACGCCGCCGGCGCCGAGGCCACCGCCGCCGACATCACCGGCAAGGGCGGCAAGGCCGTCGCGATCCCCACCAACGTCGCCAAAAAGGACTCCATCGACGCGCTGTACGACAGCACGCTGGAGCAGTTCGGCACGGTCGATATCGTGGTCAACAGCGCCGGCCTCACCGACACCGAGCGCCACTTCCTCGATGGCGACGAGGCGTGGTGGGACAAGATCCACGACGTCAACCTGAAGGGCTCCTACCTCAGCGGCCTGCGCGCGGCCAACTTCATGGCCCGCCACGGCGGCGGCGTGATCATCAACCTCTCCTCCGGCGGCGCCACCCGCGCCCACCGTGGCAACGCCGCCTACGATGCCACCAAGGGCGGCATCGAGGCCCTGACGCGCGCCATGGCGGTCGACCTCGCGCCGTACGGCGTGCGCGTCAACGCGCTCATCCCCGGCAGTATCGACGCGCGCGGCATGGACGCGGAGAAGAAGGCGGAGCGCGGCAAGGCGATCCCGATGGGCCGCATGGGCGACCCGGAAGACATGACCGGCGCGGCCGTATTCCTCGCCTCGGACGACGCGGCGTACGTCACCGGGCAGACGGTGGCGGTGGATGGCGGCATCCTCGCGGCGATGCGCTCGCCGGTGGCCGACATCTTCGGGCAGGACCGCTACCCGACGCTGGACTAGCACCGGATAGCCCTCACCGGGCGGCCATCGCCCCGGCGAGCGGCCCTCACCCCCAGCCCCTCTCCCGATGCGCGGGAGAGGGGAGCCGATGGGCGGCAGTGTGACAGGCATCCGGCGCCAGCGGGCCGGACGCCCCCCGCAAGCCGCGACCAGAAAGCCCCTCTCCCGCGCATCGGGAGAGGGGTTGGGGTGAGGGCTCGTTCGCCGACACCCACCAGCAGAGAGGACACCCGCAGCGTGCCTGAACCATCCCCCGAGCCCACGGCCACCCTCCGCGCCGGGGTCGATATCGGCGGCACCTTCACCGATCTCATCGTCTACGACACCGCCTCCGGCGCCTTCGTCGTCGGCAAGACC
Source organism: Thermomicrobiales bacterium (assembly GCA_047605145.1). Lineage (GTDB taxonomy): Bacteria > Chloroflexota > Chloroflexia > Thermomicrobiales > UBA6265 > JACCXM01. Next base: position 5,305 of record JASGGF010000192.1, read on the forward strand.
CTGACCACCCCGGACGATCCCTCCCGCGCCATCGAGACCGGCCTCGCCGAGACGCTGGCCAAGGCGGAGCGCCCCATCACCGACGTGGCGCAGATCATCCACGGCACCACGCTGGTCACCAACGCGCTGATCGAGCGCAAGGGCGCGCTGACCGCGCTGCTGGCCACCGAGGGGCACCGCGATTCGCTGGAGATCGGGCGCGAGCACCGCTACGACCTGTACGACCTGCAACTGGAGATGCCCGTCCCTCTGACGCCGCGCTACCTGCGCTTCGCCGTGCCGGGGCGCACACTGGCGGACGGCTCCACGCTGCATGAGCTGGACGAGGCGTACCTTGAGCAACTGGCGCGCGAGTTGGACGCCGCCGGGGTGGAGGCCGTCGCCATCGCCTTCATCAACAGCTTCGCCAACCCGGCCATGGAGCGGCAGGCGCGCGAGGTGGTGCAGCGGGTTGCGCCGAACCTGCGCGTTTCGCTGTCGTCCGACGTCGTGCCGGAAATCCGCGAGTACGAGCGCACCAGCACCACCGTGGCGAATGTCTACGTGCAGGCGCGGGTGGAGCGCTACCTCGCCGATCTGGAGGCGCGGCTGGCGAACGCCGGCTTCGCTGGCTCCCTCCTGCTCATGATCTCCTCCGGCGCGCTGGCGACGGTGGAGACGGCGGCGCGCTTCCCGGTGCGCCTGCTGGAGAGCGGCCCCGCTGGCGGCGCGCTGGCTGCGGCGGCGTTCGGGGCGGCGGCGGGGTTCGAGTCGCTGCTGTCCTTCGACATGGGCGGCACCACCGCCAAGTTCGCGGTCATCGACCGGGGCGAGCCGCTGCTGGCGCACGGCTTCGAGGTGGACCGCCGCTACCGCTTCAAGAAGGGCTCCGGCCTGCCGGTCAACCTGCCGGTGATCGAGATGATCGAGATCGGGGCGGGGGGCGGCTCCATCGCCCGCATCGACGCGCTGGGCCTGCTGAAGGTGGGGCCGGACTCCGCCGGGGCCGACCCCGGCCCGGTCTGCTACGGCAAGGGCGGCACGGAGCCGACCGTCACCGACGCCGACCTCGTGCTCGGCTACCTCGACCCCAACTTCTTCCTCGGCGGCGCCATGGGCCTCGCCATGGAGGCGACCCGCGAGGCGATCCGCAAGAAGATCGCTGAGCCGCTGGACATCTCCATTGAAGACGCCGCGTGGGGCATCCACCAGATCGTGAACGAGGGGATGGCCGGCGCGGGCCGCGTGCACACGCTGGAGCGCGGCGGCGATCCCCGCCGCCTGCCGGTGTTCTGCTTCGGGGGCGCCGGGCCGGTGCACGGCTACCGCGTGGCCGCCGCGCTCGGCTCGCCGCAGATGATCGTGCCGGCGGGCGCGGGCGTGATGAGCGCAATCGGGTTCCTCGCCGCGCCGGTCGCCTTCGACTTCGCGCGCTCCTTCCCCGGCCGCCTCGACAGCATCGACTGGGCGCGTGTCAACGCGCTGCTGGGCGAGATGCAGGCGGAGGGCGAGGAGCTGCTGGCCCGCGCCGGGGTGAACGCGGGGGATATCACGCACCGCCGCTTCGCCGAGATGCGCTACGTGGGGCAGGGGCACGAGGTACGCGTCGCCCTGCCGCTGACTGCGCTCGGCCCGGACGATCTGCCCGCCCTGCGCGCCGCCTTCGAGGCCGAGTACGTGCGCCTGTACGGGCGGATGGGGCCGCCGGTCGCCGTGGAGGCGATCACGTGGCGCGTCATCTCCGCCGGGCCGAAGCCGGAGTTGCACTTTGCCGCCACCGAGGCGGCCAGCGGCAAGGCGAGCGAAGCCCGCAAGGGCACGCGCAAGGCGTACATGCCGGAGGATGGCGGCATGACCGATGTGCCGGTGTACGATCGCTACAAGCTGGCGCCGGGCGTCCGCTTCCGGGGCCCCGCCATCATCGAGGAACGCGAATCCACCACCGTGATCGGCCCGCGCGCGGCCATCTCTATTGATGCCGAGGGCAATATCGTGGTTGAGGTGCAGGAACCCCATGCCCGCTGAGGAATACCGCTTCGATTCCCCCAAGACGCCGCCCACCCACCCGGCCGGCGCGCCGACCCCGCCGCCCACCGCCGCCAGCAGTGAGCCAATGGACCCGGTGCAACTGGAAGTACTGTGGAACCGCCTCCTCTCGGTGGCGAACGAGCAGCAGGCCGCGCTGATGCGCACCGCCTTCAGCACCATCGTGCGCGAATCGCAGGATCTGGCGTGCGCGGTCTTCGATTCGCGCGGGCAGATGATGGCGCAGTCAATCACCGGCACGCCGGGGCACATCAACCCGCTGGCGACCGGCGTGCATCACCTGCTGGCGGCGTACCCGCCGGAGACGCTTGGCCCCGGCGATGTGCTGATCACCAACGACCCGTGGATGACCAGCGGCCAGCTCAACGACTTCACGGTGCTGACCCCGATCTTCCGCAACGGCAAGATCGTGGCGTACTTCGGCAACCTCTGCCACGCCGCCGATATCGGCGGGCAGGTCTTCTCCGGCGAGGCCAAGGAGATCTTCGAGGAGGGGCTGCGCGTCCCGGTGACGAAGCTCTTCGACAAGGGGGAGCCGAACGCCGAACTGCTGAAGATCGTGCGCGCCAATGTGCGCCTACCCGACGAGACGGTGGGCGATCTCTACGCGCAGGCCTCGTGCAACGATGTCGGCGGCCGCGCGCTGCTGACGATGATGGACGAGTTCGGGCTGGACAGCGTGGACCCGCTGGCGGACGAGATCATCACCCGCTCGGAGCGGGCGCTGCGCGACGCGATCCGCACGCTGGCGAACGGGGTGTACACCAACGAGGTCTGGAGCGACGGCTTCGACGACCAGCCGATCAAGATCGTGGTCACCGTGACGGTGCGCGACGACGAGGTCGATATCGACTTCACCGGCTCCTCGCCGCAGGCGCAGCGCGGCATCAACGTGGTGCTGAACTACACCCACGGCTACGCCTCCTTCGCCATCAAGGCGGCGATCGCGCCCGATGTGCCGCACAACGACGGCGCCTTCCGCCCGGTGCACGTGAGCGCGCCAGAAGGCTCCATTCTCAACTGCACCGACCCGGCGCCGGTCGCGGCGCGCCACCTCGTGGGCCACTTCGTGCCGAGCGCCATCTTCGGCGCGCTGGCGCAGGCGCTGCCGGGCAAGCTGCTGGCGGGCGGCGCCGACCCGATCTGGCTGAGCGTTTGGCGCGGCACGCGCCCCAACAGCGACGAGAACTACATGACCGCCATCTTTCAGGTGGGCGGCTCCGGCGCGCGGGCAGCTAAGGATGGCCTGACCACCACCGGGTTCCCCTCCGGCGTGGCGGGCGTGCCGGCCGAGGTGATCGAATCGCTCTCCGGGCTGGTGCAGAGCCGCCGCGAGCTGCGCGTTGATTCCGGCGGCGCGGGGAACACTCGCGGCGGCCTCGGGCAGGCGACGGAGTTCTGGAACCGGGGCGAGGGGCAGTGGAGCGTGTCGGCGATGATCGACCGCACGAACTACGCGGCGCAGGGCTTCGCCGGGGGCGGGCCGGGCGCGCTGGGCGAGTTCTCGGTGGATGGCCGCCGCCTGCGCCCGAAAACCGTCGAGTTCATGGAGCCGGGCCAGACCGTGCTGCTCGCCCCGCCGGGCGGCGCCGGCTACGGTTCGCCCTTCGACCGCGACCCCGCCGCCGTCCTCAGCGACGTGGTGAACGGCTATGTCTCCTTCGAGGGCGCCGCCCGCGACTACGGCGTAGCGGTGCAGTATCTCGGCACGCCCGACCAGATCGTGCGCCTGCCGAAGGACTACGCGGTGGACGCGGCGGAGACGGCGAAGCTTCGCGGATAATGAGCAGATCGGCGCCGGGGGCGGCCCCGGCGCCAGCAAAAGCGGGCAACGAGGCCCGCGAGCCAACAAGGAGGAGACAATGTCGTCTCGGTGGATGTTTGGCATTCTCGCGTTCCTGTTGACGCTCGCGCCGATGATGACACGAGCGGCGCAGGACGATGACGCGCTGCCAGTGACGCCCGGCGCGGGCAAGTACCTCCCGATGGCCGCCGATCTGGGGCCGGGCTGGACGAAGGTCTGGGAAGCCGGCATTGACCCGGGAGCAGATCTCTTCAAGGAAGGCGTCAAGGCGGTCTACGGCGGCGACAACGGCAGCCGGGCCGTGGTCTACGCGTGGGTGATTCAGGACAGCACCACGGCGGTGCGCCGCTCGTGGGAATCCACCGCCGACCTGCTGGGGAACCAGCGGTACGAATGGGCGTCCGACTACGACTGGTCGCAGGCGAAGGAGATCGACAACATCGCGCCACCGGATGGCT
>JASGGF010000193.1:0-9548 GCA_047605145.1 Thermomicrobiales bacterium
GCGCCATCGGCGTCCGGAAATCTCGTCGCGTTGCCGCAAGCATGTTGGGTGGATTGGCGGCGCTGCCAGCAATTGGGCTGCTCAACGCGGACGCGAAGAAGAAAAAGAAGAAGCGCAAGAAGAAAAAGCGAAAGAAGTCCTGCACTCCGCAGTGCGGCGCCACGTGCGGCGGCGCCGACGGTTGCGGCGGCACGTGCGCCTGCACCAGCGGCTCCACGTGCGAGGGCGGGGCCTGCCAGCCGTGTGATGTCGTGCACACCGGCGACGACGTAGCGAGCGCCGCCGCGCTGAACGCCCGGCTGGCGCAGGGCGGCACGATCCGCATCTGCCCCGGCCGCTACCAGGGACGCTTCAAGGTGCGGGACGGTCAGGTCATTGGCGCCGGCGACGGCGCGGATCCGGCCAGCAACACCATTCTGGATGCGGCAGGAACCGCGCAACCGGCCGGCTTCGAAGCGGTCGTCGCCGCCGGGCTTCCCGGGAAAACGACCCACCTCTCCCAGGTGCGCATCACTGGCGGTTCCGGCCAGACCAGCGTGGGCTTGCTGGCCGAGGAAAACAGCAACACGGTCTACGACGCGCTGACAGTGACCGGCAATCCGCAAGGCTTGATCGCCCAGGGCAACTTCACGCTGCGAAACTCCATCATCTCGAACAATATCGCCACCGATCCCTCCGCGGATGGCGCTGGTGTAGCGCTTTTCGCGCCGCAAACGAGCGTTATCGAAAACTGCAGTATCACCGGAAATCAGGTCCTGAATGGCAATGGCGGGGGCATCTTTGCCAGTCTTGGAACCCTCACTATTAACGGAACCGAGATCAGTGGCAACACGACCGGGGCGGGAGGCTCCGGCGGCGGTCTGTTCGTCGCGAGCGGCTCGGTGTTCATCGATAGTGGCAGCCGGGTGACGGGAAACACGGCCGGCAACGGTGGGGGTGGCGGCATTTACCGCGACGGAGGAACGGTCACCCTCTTCGGGGCGTCCGTGCTCGGGAACCAGCCGAACCAGTGCTTCAACGCTACCTGCGGCTCTGATTGACGCAATCTGTCGATAGGGCAGCGCTCAGCAGGTGATGCCCGGCAGCAGCGAAACGCCACGCTGCGGCCGGGCTTTGCGACGAGAAGCGGGCGCCACGGGGCCGCATCGCCCGAAAATGCGTAGTTTTACCAATAGGCTCGCAGCCAGTTCCCCCATACAGTCGTTTCCAGCGTTGCGCTGCTCCCGATTCAGGGAGCGGCGCCAGGGATGGGACGAACTGAAGGAGCTGCGCCATGGAACCGGACCACTTCGACGCGTTCTTGCGAGCTATCGACGCCCGCCGCTCGCGCCGTGCGGCGGCAGGGCTGCTGGGCGGCCTGCTGGCCCTGCCGGCGCTGGCGCGGCACGAGGACGCCAGCGCCAAACGGCGCAAGAAGAAGAAAAAGAAGAACAGGAAGGGCAACAAGAACAGCAACACCCCGCCAGCCTGCGTGCCCAATTGCGAAGGTGGCGCCCGCTGCAATGTCGCCGATGGCTGCGGCGGGACCTGCTCCTGCGCCGCCGGCTCCCTGTGCTGGGCCGAAACCTGCCGGGCCTGCGACGTCATCCATACCGGCAACGATGCGACCAGCGGCGAGGCTCTCCGTCAGAGGCTGGCCGCTCCCATGAACGATGACGCCTTCGTGTACGTGTGCCCGGGCCGCTACACGGGGTACTTCGTGCAGGCCGGCGGCAACGTCGTCGGCGCGGGAGACGGCGCCGACCCGACCACCAACACCATCCTCGACCCAGCCGGCGTCTCCGTTCCAGTCGGCACGAGCGCCGTACTGGCAGTGACCAGCGGCGTTGTCAGCCGGATGGACAACATCCGCGTGACCGGCTCGGACGCCATGAGCCTGCACGGCGTCCATGTCCCGGCGGGGGGCACGCTGTCCGTCGAGGGCTGCACGGTGACCGGCACACGCGGCTTTGGTGGATACGGCGTCAACGTCCGTGGCACGTTCAACGCCCTGGACACGACGATCTCCGGCAACGGGCCACTTTCGCCATCAGTCTCGGGCGGTGGCGGCATGTACATCGATACGCCGTCCGCCGTGCTGTTGGAGCAATGCCGGATCGTCGATAATCAGGCGTACACCTCGAACGGTGGCGGCATCACCCTGTACACCGGGTTCCTGGAGCTCTTCGGCACGGACATCAGCAGCAACAAGGCTCTCGGCGGCCCCGGCTATCATGGCGGTGGGCTGTACTCGAACTATGGCAACGTGACCATGAACGACAAGACCCGCATCACCGGTAACTCCTCCAGCGGAACCGGCGGCGGCATCTATCGGGAGAATCGCGAAGCCTCGTACCCGATCACCCTGGACGGCGCAACCGTCAGCAACAATGTGCCGGGCAACTGCGTGAATGTAACTGGATGCAGCGGTTAGTTCAGCAGCCAGACAGCCGGGCGCGGCGACCCAGCCGCGCCCGGCCGCCTACGACTTCGGGCGCAGCGCCTGGGCCAGGCCGTCGCCGAGGAGGCCAAAGCCTGCCCCAAGGATGAGCACGGCGATGCCGGGATAGGTCATCAGGCGCCAGTCGCGCAGGAAGAAGTCGCGCGCTTCAGCCACCATCAGGCCCCACTCCGGGTTCGGCGGCTGCTCCCCCAGCCCCAGGAAGGAAAGGGAGCTGGTCACGAGCACGTTGAGGATGACATCCGCCATGGCGAAGACAATGGCGGCGGAAATCACATTGGGCAGGATGTGGCGCAGCATGATGCGCGCTTCCCCCATTCCCACGACCTTCGCCGCTTCCACGTACTCCAGCCGCCGCGCCACCAGCGTCTCGGCGCGCACGATGCGGGCGTAGGCCACCCAGCCCACGATCCAGATGGCGTAGACGATGTTCCAGACCCCGGTGCCGAGAATGGCGACGATGGCGATGACCAGCACCAGATACGGCATGGTCAGGAAGAAATCGACCAGCCGCATCAGGATGTTGTCGAACCAACCGCCGTAATACCCCGCCGCCAGCCCCAGCGCTGTGCCCACCACCAGCGTCACGAAGGTGGCCGCCAGGCCGATCACGATGTCAGTGCGACCGCCGTAGGCCAGCCGCGTCAGCGTATCGCGCCCGAAGTTATCGGTGCCGAGGGGGTGCGCCCAGCTGGAGGGCGCGAACGTGGGTTGCAGGAAATCGGGATCGCGTGGGTTGTACGGGCTGACCAGCGGGTAGATGATGGCGAACAGCGTCACCAGCAGGATGATGCCGCCGCCCGCGAGCAGCAGCGGGTTGAGCAGGCGCCGTGTCGCGCGCCGGCGATCGGCGGATGTTCGCTCGGCCGCCGCAGAGAGCGACGCCGGGGCCACGGCCAGAGTTGCTTCGGCAGCCATCAGTATTTGATCCGGGGATCGAGCACGGCGTAGCTCAGGTCGGTCAGCAGGTTGATGAACAGCACCATCACACCCACCGCCAACGTGACGCCCTGAATGATCGGGTAGTCGCGGTCGAAGATCGCTTTCACGATCAGCGAGCCAATACCAGGGATGGCGAAGATCGACTCGATGATCACCGTACCGCCCACCATGAAGGCCAGATTGACGGCCAGGATGGTGGCGGTGGCCATCGCCGAGTTGCGCAGCACGTGCCAGGTGAAGACTGATCGCCCGCCCAGGCCCTTGGCGCGGGCGGTGCGCACGTAATCAGCGTCCATGGTTTCGATAATCGAGTTGCGCAGGCTGCGGATCAGGATGGAGGAGACCGCCAGCGCCAGCGAGAGCGCCGGCAGGAAGAGTGAATCGAGGTGGCCGAAGAACCCTTCGCCATACCCCGCCACCGGGAACAGGTGCGCCTTCACCGCAAGGAACTGCAGCAGCATCATGCCGATCCAGTACGCCGGCATGGCCAGCGCCAGCAACACGTACAGGCGCACGACCTGATCGATCCAGGTGCCCCGCCGTAGCGCGGCCAGCGTGGCCAACGGCGCGCTGAGCAGCACCGATAGCACCCCGGCGTAGGCCACGAGGAAGAGCGTGGCCGGCAGGCGCTCCGACAGGATGTCGGTGACCGGGCGCTGCTGGCGCAGCGAGTCCCCGAGGTTCCCCTGCAGCATGTTGCCGAGGAACACCCCGTACTGCACCCACAGCGGATCGTCGAGATGCAGCTTCTCCCGCAGCATGGCGACATTCTCGGCAGTCGCCCGCTGCCCGAGCATGATGGACGCCGGGTCACCCGGCACCAGCCGCACCATCAGGAACACGAAGAGGCTGATCAGGAGAAAGACCGGAATCATGTACAGCAGGCGGCGCATGACGTAGCCGGTCATGCCGCGCCTCTCCCGGACGCAACAGAGGCGTCACGACGGCGCGCGCGGGTCGTCCGCGCGCGCCTGCCAGCGCCTGGTTGCCAGAACATGGGGCAAACCACGGGGCGTTCTCTACTGGTCGGTCCGCCACACTTCCTGCAGGCGGTAGTTGCCCGTCGGCAGGATGTGGAAGTTCTGGATGGCCGCCTTCGTGCCAGTTCGGCCAGACGGGTAGTACAGGAACAGGAACGCCGCATCGTCCAGATGCTGGGCCTGGATCTTGTTGTACAGCTCCTGCCGCTTCTCGGTGTCCATCTCGATCTGGGCGGCCTCGATCCAGCCATCGACCTCGTCGTTCTTGTAGCCGGTCCAGACCGCGTCCGAACCACCCTTGCTATAGACCGCGAAGGCCGTCAGCTCGTCCGGGTCGATGATGTCCGTGGTGTAGTACGCCAGGTTGACATCGAAATCCTGCGTCTTGGTGACGCGCTCGGTGGAAATGCCCGGCTCCACCTGCTCGATCGTGATCGTGCCGCCAATCTGCGCCAGCGATGCCGCCACCAACTGCGCGACCTGCGAACCGACGGCGTCGCCCACCTGCGTCAGGATGGAGAAGGTAAACCCATCCTTGCCGGCGGAATCCGCGATCAGCGCCTTGGCCTTCTCCAGATCGTAGGGGTAACCCACCGCCTCCGGATCATGCCCCAGCATCAACGGCAGGTAGGTCGTGGCGGCCTCGCCAGCGCCAAAGAGGACATTGGTGACGATCAGATCCTTGTCGATGGCGTAGTTGCACGCCTGACGCAGGTTCTTGTCATCCAGCGGCTGGCGCTTCAGGTTGAAGCCGGCGTACACGATCTTGGCGACCGCGTCCGGCACCAGGTTGAAGTCCGGGTTGGCGCTCAGGGGCTCGATCTGGTTGAACGGCACATCGGTCGCAATATCCAGCTCACCGCCCTGCAGTTGCAGCAGGCGGGCGTTGGAATCGGTCAGGACCTTGAAGACCACCTCGTCCAGGTAGGGCTTGCCCTCGTCCCAGTAGTCGGGGTTCTTCTTCAGCACCATCTGGGAGCCCTTGTCCCAGCTGTCAAACATGAAGGGGCCGGTGCCGATGGGGTGCTGCCAGAGGTCCTCACCCTGCGCCTCGAAGGCGGCCTGCGGAAAGATGCTGGCGCCGTACAGCGCCAGGTCCGCCTCGAACGGCGCCCACGGCTGCGTCAGGGTCATCACCAGCGTCTCGGGATCGGGCGCCTCGATCGTATCGACAGCGGAGAAGAGGAACGCCCAGCCGGAGTCACCCTGCTTGATCACGCGGTTGAGACAGAACAGCGCGTCGGCGGAGGTCGCCGGCGTGCCATCATGGAAGTTGACCTTGCGCAGGTGGAACGTGTAGGTCTTGTTGTCCTCGCTGACGTCCCACGTCTCGGCGAGGCCACCTTCCAGCGAGAGGCCGTCCGGCCCGACGCGGATCAACTGATCGTAGATCAGCAGCATCGTCCAGATCGACATGTTATCGAACGGCACGATGGGGTCAAACGACGCCACATCATCGTCCGCCAGGCTCATGGAGACCGAGCCGCCCATCACCGGCGCATCCTGCGCCGCCAGCGTGGCCTGCGGCCGCGCCGCGAACATGCTGCCACCCAGCGCCAGCGCGCCGGCGGCGGCGCCCGCCTGCCCCAGGAACTGGCGGCGCGAGGCGCGCCACTGGGCCCACTGCTGCGACGCCAGATCGGCGTCTGCCGGCGTGACCCGCGACCCGAACGGCGATGCTCCGGAGTTTTTCACGACAGCCTCTCCTTACGGCGGCGCGGGCAAGGAGCAGCAAGGGGGAAGCAGCAATAGCTCCGGCGCACGCTGCGCCGGCCCGCATGGCGGGATCGTAAGCGGTGCGCGTCTGCCGCACAAGGCAGGGCCTGAGATATCACATGGCGATCAGAGAGCCGAGATCAGGCGGGCAGCACAACCAGTTCATGGCCCATTTGGCCGCCCCACGCGGGCGGCATCTCCGGTATGATCGCGCCGCGCCCCGTCGGCCCACAGGCCGTGCGGCGCCGGCACGGCCCTTTCTCCCCGCTTCTCCCTGCCGGATCACGACCCTTCGCGCGCCGGAATGCCCGGTGGCGTGTGTCCGGCATTGCCCGCCACGTGGCGACGAGGAGCCTCCCGATGAACGAGAACCCGCAGCCGCGTGACCTGAACGCTCCCCGAGCCACTGTCGAACCGGCGTACCAGCAGTTCGAGACCGGCATCCCGATGCGCGACGGGCTGGAGCTGGCCGCCGATGTGTACCTGCCGGCAAGCGGCGAACTGCCCGCCCCAGCGGTGGTGACCATGACGCCGTACGACAAGAGCAGCTGGCTCTCCGCGCCGGAAGCGAAGATCTACCAGGAGCGCGGCTACGCCTTCGTGGTGGTCGATGTGCGCGGGCGCGGCAAATCCGAGGGGGAATGGCGCGCCTTCGTCAACGACGGCCCCGATGGCCACGACATCATCGAGTGGGTGGCGGAGCAGCCGTGGTGCAACGGCAAGGTGGGCACGACCGGCCTCTCCTATATGGGGTGGACGCAGTGGGCCACCGCCGCCGAGCGCCCGCCGCACCTGGCCTGCATGGTCTCCACCTCCGCCGCCGGCCGCTGGCAGCAGGAAATCCCGTACACCGATGGCTGCTTCCAGCTCTACTTCGGCTGGTGGGTCTTCGCGGTGCGCCGCCGCATCTCCGAGTTGCACGGCATCGCCATGACCGACTGGGACGATGTCCTGACCCGCCTGCCGCTGGAGGCCATCGGCGACTTCATCAACCCGGCCGGCAAGACCTGGCGCGACATGATGGATCACGACACGCTGGACGATTTCTGGCGCGCCCTCCGCTACGACGACCGCTACCACGAGATCGATGTCCCCTGCCTGCACGTGACCGGCTGGTACGACCTCGAAGACCTGCTGGGCGCCTTCCATCACTATGAGGGAATGATGGCCGCTTCCCCGGCGCGGGAGCAGCAGCGCCTGATCGTGGGGCCGTGGAGCCACGGGGGCTCACGCCGCCCGACGGCAGCCTACGGCGGCGTCGAGTTCGGGGCCGAGGCGGCGCTGGAGATGGACGCCATCCACCTGGCCTGGTGCGACTACTGGCTGAAGGGGATCGACCACGGGGTGATGGATTCCCCGCCGGCGCTGCTCTTCGAAACGGGCACAAATGGCTGGCGCGATGCCGCCACGTGGCCGCTTGCGACCGGGGAGTGGTCGCTGTACCTCCACGGCGCGCCCACCGGCGGCGAGTTGGCCGGCGCGCCTTCGCCGGAGGCCACCGAGCGCACCTACCGCTACGACCCGCTCGACCCGGCCCCAACCCAGATGAACGTGCAGGGCTACCCGCAGGAGGACGTGCCGATCATCCTGAACGCGGTGGAGGCGCGCAGCGATGTGCTGGCCTACACCAGCGAGCCGCTGGCGCAGCCGCTCACGGTCTCCGGCTGGCCGCATCTGGAGTTCTGGGCCAGCAGCGACTGCACGGACACCGAGTGGCACGTGAAGCTGACCGACGTGGACGAGACGGGGCAATCGGTGAAGGTCTGCCAGGGGTGCCTGCGCGCGTCGTACCGCGATTCGCTCTCCCACCCCACGCCGCTCACCCCCGGCGAGCCGCATCATTTCCGGGTGGAGCTGTGGCCCGCCCACCACACGTTCCTGCCGGGGCACCGCATCCGGGTCACCGTGACCAGCAGCGATTTCCCGTGGTTCGCGCGGAGCATGAATCAGTTCGGCCCACTTAAGAATCTGGCCGCGCCGCGCGTGGCCACCAACACCATCCTGCACGGCGAGGCGCATCCCTCGCGCCTCATCCTGCCGGTGGAGGAGCGCGCGTAGGCGCTACAACCCGCCCTCGGCCAGCAGCGCCTCCACATACGGCGATGGAGTGACGGCCACTTCCGGCCGCCAATCGCCCGGCCACCAGTATTCCAGCAGCACCCGGCCTGCCAGCCCGTTGATGACGGCGGCCGGGTGTTCGCTACTGTAGGTATCGGCGGGGCCGGTTTCGCAGACCACGCTGAAGGCGAGCAGGGGCGCGCCGTCCAACTCAAGGATGCCCACGTCCGCCCGCAAGCCGCCGTTCGCGCCCGTCTTGTTCAGGACGTGCAGGTTCCCCGGGCGCAGGTCGTCCCCGGCGTACGGCAGCAGCCCGAGGTAGCGTGGGAACTGATCGTGGTAGCGCTGGCGGCTCATGATCGCGCGCATCTCGCGGGAGGCCTCCGGCGAAACCAGCTTCCCTGCCGCCAGCATTGCCGCCAACCGCAGCATGTCCGCTGGCGCGGCCTCCGCCACCGGCCCGCGCGGCGCCCCGCCGAAGAGCAGCCGCCGGTTGACCACGATGCTGGGCAGCCCCAGCCGCGCCATCGCCGCCGTCGTCGCGGCCGGGCCGCCGGTGCGGTCGAGCAGCATGTTGGTGGCGCTGTTGTCACTGACCACGATCATCAGCATCGCCAGATCGCGCAGCGTCGGCTGCAGGCCGGGTTGCAGATCACGCAGCAGGCCGGAGCCGCCGACCTGATCGGCATCCGCCAGCGGCACACGCGCATCGAGATCGAGCGCGCCGGCCTCCGCCTGCGCAAACACCTCCACCAGCAGCGGGAACTTGAAGGTGCTGGCGGTCGGCATCACCCGCTCCGCCTGCCACGCCACCTCCTCGCCGGTGCGCAGGTTGCGCGCGGCCAGCGCCAGCGTGTCGCCGGATTGCGCGGCAAGGATGCCCAGCAGGCGCTCTACGTGCTCACGGGTCTGGATACGACGGGACATGGAACCTCCGAGATGCGGATACGGCGCAACGATGGCGCTATTGTGCCGCTCCTCCGTATTTCGAGCTTGTCGGGAGACCTCGGCCATACGCAGGATATGGGGAGTCCTCAGCTTGCCCAATGCGCGACAATCCCCACAGAGACACCGCCGCATCACCGATGACAGGAGATCCTGACCATGGATTACGCCGCCGCCGCCCGCGCCGCCCTAGACCAGATCGCCGCCAGCAAGCCGCTGGTGCACCAGATCACGAATATCGTGGTCGCGAACGACTCCGCGAACCTGACCCTCGGGTTCGGGGCGCTGCCAGTGATGGCCTACGCGCCGCAGGAGGTGGGCGAGATGGCCGCCATCGCGCAGGCGCTGGTGCTGAACATCGGCACCCTCTCCGAAGAGGAGGTCGCGGCCATGTTGATCGCCGGCCGGGTGGCGGGCGAGCGCGGCATCCCCATCATCCTCGACCCGGTCGGCGCCGGGGCTACCAC
>JASGGF010000194.1:0-9532 GCA_047605145.1 Thermomicrobiales bacterium
GGCAGCGTGATGGAAGGGATTCCGGCCCGCTCCGCCGGAGCCAAGGCCCCGGCGCCGGGGCGGTCGCTGATGACGCCCACGATCTCCGCTGGCAGCGTGCCCGCCTGCACCGCGTCAATCAGCGCCTGCAGGTTGCTGCCGCCGCCAGACGCCAGCACGACGATACGCTTCACGTTCCGGGGCTCCCGGCCGCAATATCGTGCCGCAGGTGTTTGCCCACAAACGTGATCTCGCCGGAGGCCTCGTAGGCCAGCGCACGCGCCTCGTCCAGCGACTCGCGCACCCCAACCGTCGCCAGCACCCGGCCCCCGTTGGTCACCAGCCCGCCGTCACGCTCCGCCACGCCGGCCTGAAAGACCAGCGCGCCCGCCGCTTCGGCGGCGGCGACGCCATCGATGCGGTCACCCGTGCGCGGCGCTTCGGGATACCCCCCGCTCGCAAGCACCACGCAGACGGCCGCGCCATCCCGCACCGGGACATCGCCCGGCGGCAACTGGCCGGCGGCGCACTGGCACAGCAGCAGCGCGATATCACCCTCCAGCAGCGGCAGCAGCACCTGCGTTTCCGGATCGCCAAAGCGGCAGTTGTATTCGAGCACCTGCGGGCCGTGCGCCGCGAGAATGAAGCCAACGTACAGCACGCCCCGGTAGGGCCGCCCCTCCGCTGCCATCCCGGCGATCGTTGGCTCGATCACCCGCGCCCGGATCTGGTCGATCACCGCCGCTGGCACGTCCGTCACCGGCGCGAAGCTGCCCATGCCGCCCGTGTTCGGGCCTTCGTCCGCGTCGTTAAGGCGCTTGTAGTCGCGCGCCAGCGGCAGCAGCGCGTAACGCTCGCCGTCAATCAGGGCGAACACGCTCAGTTCGGGGCCGGTCAGGAACTCCTCGATCACCACTTGGTCCCCGGCGTCGCCGAAGGCGCGTTCCTCCATGATCGCGCGCACGGCTTCGGTAGCTTCCTCGCGCGTCTGGCAGATGAGCACGCCCTTGCCGGCGGCCAGCCCATCGGCCTTGACCACCAGCGGCTCCGGCGCCTCGTCCACGAAGGCCAGCGCCTCCTCAAGCGAGTCGTACGTCCCGTACGCAGCGGTCGGGATGCCGTGGCGGGTCATGAACTGCTTGGCGAAGACCTTGGACCACTCCAGCTCCGAGGCAGCTTGCGTTGGCCCAAAGGCGAGGATGCCCTCTTCCGCCAGTGCATCCGCCAGCCCCGCGGCTACCGCCGCATCCGGCCCAATCACCACGAAGTCAATGGCGTTGTCCCGCGCCCACGCCGTCAGGCCAGCCACATCGGTGGCCTTCAGCGGCACCAGGGTCGCCAGCGAGGCCATGCCGGGGTTGCCCGGCGCGGCCCACACCTCCGCCACCGACGGCGATTGCGCCACGGCCCACACCAGCGCGTGCTCCCGTCCTCCGGAGCCGACGACAAGCACGCGCATTCCAGATTGCAATGGATCGCTCATCCGGCGGTCAGCGCGCGCAGACGAATCATCGCCGTCTCCGACTGTTGCGCTTCGAGGCCGTCCTTCTGCTGCGCCGTTTCGATGGAAACCGGGTACCGTCCGGTCAGGCAGCCAAAGCAGCGATTGCGCTCGCCCGCCGCCCGCGCCAGCCCCTCGAGGCTCAGGTACCCGAGCGTGTCTGCGCCCAGCTCCTGCCGGATCTCTTCCAGATCGCGGCCGTGCGCGACAAGGCTCTCCTTCTTGCCCATATCGATGCCGAAGTGGCAGGGGTGGGCAATGGGAGGGGCCGAAATGCGCAGGTGAATGGCGGTGGCGCCTCCCCGGCGCAGCAGGTCGACGATCTGCGGCATCGTGTTGCCGCGCACCACGCTGTCATCGACGATGACCACGCGCTTGTCCTTGACCGCGCCGCGCAACGGGTTGAACTTCAGGCGAATCCCCGACTCCCGCGAGTGCTGGTCGGGCTGAATGAAGGTGCGGCCAACGTAGCGGTTCTTGACCATCGCCTCGCTGAGCGGCAGGCCCATCTGCTGCGCGTAGCCAATCGCCGCCGGCACGCCCGAATCAGGCACCCCGATCACCAGATCGGCATCGGCCGGGTGCTCCATCGCCAGCTCGCGGCCCATCGCGACGCGCGCCTCAAAGGCCGTCTGCCCATCGAGCACGCTGTCGGGCCGCGCGAAGTAGATCTGCTCGAACACGCACAGCGCCGGGCGCGGCGGGTTCTGCATCAGGTTGGAGCGCAGGCCGTTGCGGTCCAGCCGCAGGATCTCGCCCGGCTGCACATCGCGCACCAGATCGGCGCCCACGGTGTCCAGCGCGCAACTCTCGGAAGCGATCAGCCAGTGGCCATCACGCCAGCCGAGGCAGAGCGGGCGGAAGCCGTGCGGATCGCGCACCGCGAACAGGCCGTCCGGGGTCAGGATCGCCAGCGAGTAGGCGCCGGAGGCCAGCTCCATCATCCGCCGGATGCGCTCTTCCCACGTCCCCTGCCCGTGCAGCACCAGCAGCGCCAGCAGCTCACTGTCGGAGCCGGTCACCGGCTCCACACCGCGCTCGCGCACCAGCCGCCGCAGCTCCAGCGGGTTGACGATGTTGCCGTTGTGCCCCAGCGCCAGCATTTCGCCGTTCGCCTCGACCACAAACGGCTGCGCGTTCTGGATGCAGGAGCTGCCCGTTGTGGAGTACCGGGTGTGCCCGATGGCGGCCACGCCGCGCAGGTCCTCGACCATGTCGGGCTGGAAGATCTGGTCCACGCGGCCCATGCCGGTCTGCGCCCGGATGCGGCCATCGTTGAGCACCGCCACGCCGGCGCTCTCCTGCCCCCGGTGCTGCAACGCCATCAGGCCAATCAGCGTGGTGCGGACGACGTCGTTGTCCTCACCCCAGATGCCGAACACACCACACGCCTCTTTCGGCTTGTGCTCGCGGTCCTCGGGGGAGATGTGCCAGCTCGGGGTGGCGAAGGCATCGGTCAGCGCCGCCACCTGCTTGTACTTCGCCAGCACGCCGCGCAGCGCCTCATCGGTGACCTCGGTGGTGTCGCGGTAGACCTGCTTGTCGAGCATGTCCTCCTTGCGGCCACCCGGCCAGATCCGCCACGAGTCGTTGTCGATCACGTCGGCGACCAGCAGATTGCCATCGACATCGCGGCCGAACTCGATCTTGAGATCGACCAACTGCACGTCCTGCTCGGCCCACCCCTTTTCGATGGCGGCAAAGACATCGCGGCCGATGGCGGCCAACTGCTCCACTTCCTCGGGAGTGGCCACGTTGTTCGCGGCGATCCACTCGGCGTCGACCAGCGGGTCGTGGTTAGCGTCGTCCTTGAAGAACGTCTCCACCACGGTGGGGTCGAAGCGCGTGCCCTCGGCCACCGCGTTGCGCTTCAGGTAGGACCCCGTGGCGATGCGCCGCATCACCACCTCCAGCGGGATCATGTCGCAGCGGCGCACCACCATCTCATCGTCCGCCGGGGCGTCGACGAAGTGGGTCGGGATGCCGGCGTTCGCCAGCAGCTTGAACACATTGGCGGTCGTGCGGCCGCTCAGCGCGCCCTTGCCGGGCAGCGTGTTGCGCCGGGCGCCGTCCCCCGCCGTGATGTCGTCCTTGCTGACGATCACGGCGAGCGCGGGATCGCTCGTGTCGGCGTAGATGATCTTCGTCTTGCCTTCGGCCAGTTGCTCGCCCCGCATCGCCACTCCGCTGTCTTTCTCTGTCATGTGCTGTGCGCCCGCCGCGAATTCACCGAGCCAACCACTCGTGTCTCGAGCTTGTCGAGAGACCTCGTTTGTCGCCCGGCCCTCCGCCTTAAGTTGTCCCACGCACTTCGACGGCCGGGCCGTCGCCGCGCGTTCCGATCTGTCCAATGACGATCGCCGTGGGGACAGCGCTGCGGGCGGCTGTGAGATGCTCGGCTGGCACGATCGCTACCAGACCGATCCCCATGTTGAAGACGCGGAACATCTCCTCGCTGGAGATTCTACCCGCTTGTGCAATACGTCCAAAGATCGGGAGGGGTTCCCACGCCGTAGCGTCGATCACCGCCGCCAGCCCCTGCGGCACGATACGCTCGGTGTTTTCCGGCAATCCGCCCCCGGTGATGTGTGCGAACCCGCGCGCTCCGGCCGCGATCAGCGCCTGAATCTCGTGCACGTAGGAGCGATGCGGGACCAGCAACGCCTCGCCGACCGACATGCCCAGCGCCGGGTCGAACTCGCGCCACGAATCGAAAGGTAGCGCCCGCCGCGCAAGGCTGTACCCGTTCGTGTGCAGCCCGTCCGAGGGCAACCCGAGCAGCACATCGCCAGCCCGCGGCGCGCCGTTGGCGCCGATGGCGTCGCGCTCCATCACCCCGACAATCGTGCCCGCAAGGTCGAACTCCCCCGCCGGGTAGACATCGGGCATCTCCGCCGTCTCGCCACCCAGCAGGGCGCACCCCGCCGCCGCGCAGGCGGCCGCCACGCTGCCCACCAGCGTGGTCACCACCTCCGGGTCCGCCGTGTGCAGCGCAAGGTAATCGAGGAAGAAGATCGGGCGGGCGCCCTGCACCGCGATGTCGTTCACGCAGTGGTTGACGATGTCCGCGCCGAGGTTGTCGTAGCGCCCCAGCGCCGAGGCCACCTTCACCTTGGTGCCGATGCCGTCCGTAGAGGCGACCAGCACCGGGTCGCGGAACTCGCCCAGCGCGTTGAGGCGGAACATGCCGCCGAACGCCCCGACGTCCGCCAGCACCCCGGCTCCGCGCGACCTCGCGACGATCTCGCCGATGCGCTGCGTGGTCTCGCGCGCGGTGTCGAGATTGATGCCGGCATCCGCGTAGGTAGCCATCGTTATCCCTTCGCCATGCGCACGGCGTTCTCGAAAATGCGAAGCCCTGCGCCATCCTGCCGCCCGTCGGGCGCCAGCCCCGGCACGGCGTTGCGGTCCGGGTGCGGCATCAGGCCCAGCACGTTGCCGGCCGCGTTGGTCAGGCCCGCCACACCGCCCTGCGACCCGTTCGGGTTGACCGGGTAGCCACCCGGCTTCCCCTCGGCGTCGCGGTAGACCAGCGCCACCTCGCCCGCCGCCACTTTCGCGTCCAGCACGGCCTCGCTCTCGGCCACGAAGCGGCCCTCGCCGTGCCCGACCGGAATCGAAAGCCGCTCGATGCCATCCAGAAACGGCGTCTTCACGTTGGCCGGCTTCTCCAACCAGACCCAGCGGCACTCGTAGTGGCCGGAGGCGTTCGCCGCCAGCGCTCCGCCGGTCAACAACCCGAGCCGGGTCAGCGCCTGAAAGCCGTTGCAGATGCCCAGCACCGGCCGCCCGCCCTCAACGAAGCGGTGCAGCGGCTCACCCAACGCGGCCAATCCGTTGGCCCACAGCGCGCCCGCCCCGAGGTGATCCCCGAAGGCGAAGCCGCCCGGCAGCACGATCAGCGCGTAGTCATCCAGCGAAACGCCGCCTGCCAGCACGCGCTCCATGTGGATCGCTTCAGCATCCGCCCCGGAAATGTTCAGCGCGTGGACCGTCTCGCGGTCGCAATTGGTGCCCGGCGCTCGCAGCACCAGCGCTTTCGGAGCCCCGTGCACCGCCGCCGCGCCGGTTCGCGCCTCTGTCAGCGTGCTCACGCAACTGCCTCCACCGCGCTCGCGTCCGCCAGTGGCGCCTGCCACGTCGCTTTCAGTTGCTCCACCGGCGCTTCTATTAGCACCGCATCGCCCTGCGTCACCGTCAGCAAACCGCCATCCGTCACTGCGCCGATGCGGGCTATCGGCGTGCCCGCCAGCGCGGCCTCGAACGCCGCCGCCTGCGCCGGCGCCACCTCGACGAGGAACCGCGATGGCGTTTCCGAGAAGAGCAGCGCCCCGTCGCTCGGGAGGTTGCCCCGGATCGGCACGGAGCGCACGTCAATCACCGCGCCGAGGTTGCCGGCCAGCGCCATCTCGGCCAGCGCCACGGCCAGCCCGCCCTCGCTCAAGTCATGCACCGCCGCCACCAACCCGCCGCGGATCGCGCCATGCAGCGCGCGCAGCGTCTGCGGACCCTGCGTCAGGTCCACCACCGGAGCGGCGCCCCCCGATCCGCCCGTTAACCGCTGCGCAAGTGAGCCGCCCAGATCGTCGCCGGTCGCGCCCACGAGGTAGAGCGCGTTCCCCGGCTCTTTGAGGAACATCGACGCAGTGCCGCCCAGATCGGGCACGATGCCGATGGCCGAAATGAGCAGCGTCCCCGGAATCGCCCGCGATTCGCCATCGGCCAGCTTGTACTCGTTGTAGAGCGAATCCTTGCCAGAAACGAACGGCACGCCGTACGCCACCGCCCCGTCGTGGCACCCCTGCGAAGCGCGCACCAATCCACCAAGGCGGTCGGGCAGCATCGGGTTGCCCCAGCAGAAGTTATCGAGAATCGCGACCTGATCCGGGTCCGCGCCCACGGCCACCACGTTGCGCAACGCCTCGTCAATCACCAGCAGCGCCATCGCGTGGGGGTCGATCTCGCCGTACCAAGGGTTGATGCCGCACCCGACCGCCACGCCCTTCTCCGAGGTCACGACCGGCCGCAGCACCGCCGCGTCTGCCGGGCCGGCGTCGTCCGGGCCGACAAATGGCTTACCCGCCGTCCGCCCCTGCACCTCGTGGTCGTAGCGGCGAACAATCGGCTCCTTGGAGGCCACGTTCGTCTCGGCCAGCGCCGCCAGCAGCAGCGCCGTCAGGTCGAGGTCTTCCGGCAACGTGGCGCGCGCATCGCTATCAGCCGCCGGGCTCCACGTGCTCTCGAGCGTGCGCAGCGGCATGCCGTCGTGCAGGAATGCGCCAGCCAGCTCCGCGACCACCTCACCCTGATAGCGCACCGTCAGCACGCCATCGCCGGTGAACGCCCCCAGCGCGGTCGCCTCCACACCCTCATCCGCAAAGACCTGCTGCAACGCGTCCCACTTTTCCGGCGGCACGGCGAAGACCAACCGCTCCTGCGCCTCCGACAGCCAGATCTCCCACGGGCGCAGGCCGTCGTACTTCAGCGGGACCTTACCCAGTTCGACGTCGGCGCCCAGCTCGGCCGCCATCTCGCCGATCGCCGAGGAAAGCCCGCCAGCGCCGCAGTCCGTGATCGCGCTGTACAGCCCCAGATCGCGCGCTACCGGCAGCGCGTCAGCCAGCCGCTTCTCCACGATGGGGTCGCCGATCTGCACCACGCTGCCCAGTTCAGCGTGGACATCGCCTAGCACGTCCGAGGAGAACGTCGCGCCGTGGATGCCGTCGCGCCCGGCGCGACCGCCCGCCACCACCACGAGGTCGCCCACGTTCGGCTGCGTCGGCCGCCGCCCGCGCGGGGCCAGCCCCACCGTGCCGCAGAACACCAGCGGGTTCGCCACGTATCCGGCGTCGAACAACGTCGCGCCATTGACCGTGGGGATGCCCATCTTGTTGCCGTAATCGGCGATCCCGGCCACCACCCCGGCGTAAACCTCGTCCGGCGTCAGGGTCCCAGCTGGCAGGATCGCGGGGTCGGCATCGAGTGGCCCGAAGCAGAGCACGTCCGTGTTGGCGATGGGTTCCGCTGAGACGCCGAGGACATCGCGCACCACGCCGCCCACGCCAGTATTCGCGCCGCCGAACGGTTCGATGGCGCTGGGGTGGTTGTGCGTCTCGACCTTGAAGGAAATCTCGTAATCGTCATCGAAGACGATGACGCCGGCGTTGTCCTTGAACGCGGAAAGCACCCACGGCCGGTCCACCTCCGCCGTCGCGGACGCGATGTAGGTCTTCAGCAGCCCGCGAATCTCCAGCGGCGCGGCGCCCGGCTCCTGATGCGTGATCGTCGCCTTGAAGGTGCGGTGCGCGCAGTGCTCGGACCACGTCTGGGCGATGGTCTCCAGCTCGACGTCGGTGGGGTCGCGGTCCAACTCGGCGAAGTGGTCGCGAACCGCCTCCAGATCGGCGAGTGGAAGGGAGAGCAACCGCTTGCGGCTCAGCGCAACCAGTTCGTCGCCATCCAGCCCGCGCAACGGCACGGTCTCCACCGTCGGGTCAGGGGCGGCCTCGGGCATGAACGCCCCGGCCCACCATCCCTCGGGCGGCGCCTCGCCGGCGCGCCGCCACGCCACCTTCTCGACCACCTCGTGCGCCAGCCGCCCGGCAGCCTCCGCGACGATCCCGGCATCGAGGCCCTGTGTGATGACGTAGCGGTGACCCGCGCGGGCGCGGGCGCCGGGGAACCCGGCGCGATGCAGCGCGCCAGCGAGGCTGTCGCCCTCGGCGTCGGTCACGCCGGGGTGCGGCAACACCTCGATGATCCACCGCGCGTCGGCATCGTCCGCGCCGGCAACGCGCGCAGTCGCCAGCACCGGGTTCAGGCAGAGCGCGGTGACCGCGCGTTCAATGGCTTCCGAATGGGAACGTTGCAAAAGGTAGAGCGCGCTGTGGCGCGCCTGCGGCGCATCCACGCCCAACCCCGTCAGGATGTGGCGCAACACTCGAGCGTGAGGATCGACCTCCTGCTCGTTCGGCACAATTTCCAGCGCCCAGACCGCGTCCGCGGACATTTCCCCTCGCTTACACGGGGCCATCGGACCCACCCGACCTACACCACGCTCGCCGACTGGCGCACCGTTCGGACAGTGAAGCGGTCACCCGATGTCGGCTCTAGCCTAGGGGATAACAGGACGCGGCGCAACACTCCGTCAGCAATTGCGGACGAACGGACGCTCTACGGCATGAACAGCCCACCATCCACGGTCAGCGTGTGCCCGGTGATGAACGAGGCGTCCGGCCCCGCCAGAAACGCCACCGCCCCGGCGACATCCTCCGGCGTCCCGAAGCGCGCCAGCGGCGTGCGCTCCAGCAGCATCTTCTTCATGTCGTCGGACAGATCATCGGTCAGGCGGGTGGCGATGAACCCCGGCGCGATGGCGTTCACCGTGATCCCCCGCGAGCCGATCTCCTTGGCCAGCGACTTCGTGAAGCCAATCATGCCGGCCTTGGCGGCGGCGTAGTTCGCCTGCCCCACGTTGCCCATCTGCCCAACCACCGAGGAGACGTTGATGATCCGGCCGGAGCGCTGGCGCAACATCGGGCGCACCGCCGCCTTGCTGACGAGGAACGTGCCCTTAAGGTTCGTGGTCAGAACGGCGTCCCAGTCCTCATCGCTCATGCGCATGATCAGCGTGTCGCGAGTGATGCCGGCGTTGTTGACCACGACATCCAGCCCACCAAGCTGCTTCATCGCCGCCTCGATGGTCGCGCCCGCGCCATCGGCGGTCGCCACGTCGGCAGCCATCACCTCGACGCGGCGTCCGCTGTCCGCCAGCTCGGCGGCGGCGGCCTCGGCCACGGCGGCGTCATCGCGGTAGGTCAGCAGCAGGTCATAGCCGTCGCTCGCCAGCCGGCGCGCCACCGCCAGCCCGATCCCGCGCGTGCCGCCCGTAATCACCGCCACGCCAGTTCGCTCGCTCATGCTGCTCCTCTGTCAGGCCGAAAGACCCTCACCCCAACCCCTCTCCCGATACGCGGGAGAGGGGCTTTTGCGGTGAGTGGCATTGTCGGCAATGGTCTCAGTACGTCGGATGACGGCCCCAGCTCCACAATC
>JASGGF010000195.1:0-9521 GCA_047605145.1 Thermomicrobiales bacterium
TGGCAGCTGGCCCAGGACCCCACTCCCGATCCCTAAAATGTGGGGAATGCATAGCTTTGCGAAGGGCGAGGGGCTCCCGGTGGCGGAGTTGGCGGGAGTTAGCAGCGAACCGGCGGCGGGGCAGTGATGGCGAACCGCCGCCGCGCATCGGCTCCCCTCGCCCTCCGCAGAGGGAGAGGGGCTGGGGGTGAGGGTTTCTCCGAGGGTGAGGGGTCGTCCGGGAACGCGGGTTCTTCCCAACCACCTCCCGGCAGCTGGCGCGATGAGCTACAGGACATTCTGCGCGCCTGCTCTGGCGGGGCCATTTTCGCGGTGCCGCTGCTGTACACCATGGAGATGTGGGAGATCGGGGTCACGGCGGAGCTGTGGAAGCTGCTGCTGTTTCTGGGGATCGCGTTCGCCATCAACCTCGGGCTGGCGCATTCACGCAGCGGGGGCTTCAAGGCAGAGACGGACGCCTTCGCAACCATCGAGCAGGCGGTGGACACCGTGGCGGTCGGGCTGGTAGGCGGCGCGCTGCTGCTGCTGGTGCTGAACCAGATCGCGCCGGGCGATCCCGCGCCGGGTGTGCTGGGGCGGGTGCTGGCGGAAGCCGTGCCGATCAGCATCGGGGCGGCGGTGGCGGCGGCGATCTTTGGGCCGCGTGGCGAGAAATCGCGCGAGGGGGACGACGACGAGGGCGAGGGCGCCAGCGAGGAAGCAGGCAGTGAGGGTGACGCGCCGCCGAACGCGCTGCGTGCGTTTCTCGCCGATATCGGGGCCACGGGGATCGGGGCGATCTTTCTGGCGTTCTCCATCGCCCCGACGGACGAGGTCTCGGTGCTGGCGGCGCACCTGACCCCGAAGCACCTGCTGGCGGTGATCGCGCTGTCGCTGCTGCTGAGCTACATGATCGTGTTCGTCAGCGGGTTCAGCGACCGCGCGCGGCAGCAGCCGGGGCCGTTCCAGCACCCCATCACCGAAACGGCGCTGACGTATGTGCTGTCGCTGCTGATCGCGCTGGCCTCGTTGCTGCTCTTCGACCGCGTGGAGCTGGGCGATCCGCCGGCACACGTGCTGGCGCTGGTGATCGTGCTGGGGTTGCCGGCGACGGTAGGCGGGGCGGCGGGGAGGCTGGTGGTGTGAGCGGCAAGTCGGGGGACGGCAACGGCGACGATGCGGGTTCGCCAGCGGAGGCGCGCCGGGGACACTCGGCGGCGGAGTGGACGACGCTGATCATCAGCTCCTTGCTGATCGCGGCGGTGGCCGGGGCGGTCCTGTACTTCGCGGTGACGGGCGGCGATGCGCCGCCGGCATTCACGGTGACGCCGGATACCGCCGCCCTGCGCGAGGACGGCGGCAGCTACGCGCTGCCCGTTTCCGTCACGAACACGGGCGACCTCCCGGCGCAGGAGGTGACGGTGCGGGTGACCGTGACCGCCGGCGACGCCAGCGAGACGAGCGCCTTCACGCTGGAGCTGGTGGCCGCCGGCGCGACGGAGGAGGGGACGGTGGTGTTCAGCCTCGATCCGGCAGCGGGGGCCGTGACAGCGGCGGTGGAGAGCTTCCAGTAGCGGCGCCATCTGGCGTGGCGCCGGATGGCCCTCGCCCCCAGCCCCCACTTTCGCAAGGGGCGAGGGGTTGGGCTGACTGGGGTAGCTGGGGGTCTTTAGCGCTTGGTGCGAAATGCACCCAGACGACCTATGCTGCCGGGAAAGCCCTCACCCCCAGCCCCTCTCCCGATGCGCAGGAGAGGGGAGCCGATTGGTGGTTGCGAAGCGGATGTTCGGCATAGCCACGCCAACTCTGGCGCGAGTATCCGGGTCGGAAGCCCCTCTCCCGCGCATCGAGAGAGGGGCTGGGGGTGAGGGAGTTTCGGGGCACGGCGCCTCGCATCCCACCACCGGGTTCACGTGTCAGCATCGGTGATGCGCGGTTTCTGCAAACTGTCGGGATCACAAGGGGTTGGGGGGAGGGTGCCCGACGCTGTGCGGGTTGCCGGGGCTATGCGCGCCGCGCGTGGTCGCTTCCGGCGGGGAGGTGGCGAAGGCGCGTGTATGATCTGAGGGACAAATCCGGCGGCAAGCCGGTGTGTGCCAGAGGGGGAGTGAGCCAATGACGGATGCGGCGAACCGGGAGCGGCGAAGCGGAGGAATGAGCCGCCGCGCACTGCTGCGCGGCCTCGGTGCGGGCGCCGCCGGGCTGGCGCTGGGCGTGGGGCCGGGCGGCGCGCTGTGGCAGGAGGTGGCGATCCCCACCTCGGCGCTGGCGTTGCAGATGGCGGACCCACTGCCCTCGTGGAACGAGGGGCCACGCAAGACGGCGATCCTGCAGTTCGTGGCGGCGGCGACGAACGAGGCGACGACGGCGTTCGTGCCCGTGCCGGACCGGGTGGCGACCTTCGATATGGATGGCACGCTCTGGGTGGAGATGCCGCTGTACACGGAGAGCACGTTCACGGTGGATCGCATCGCGCAACTGGCGCCCGATCACCCGGAGTGGGCGACGACGGAGCCGTTCGCGACGCTGGAGCGGCGTGATTTCGCGGAGATGGCGAAGCTGACGCCGGACCAGTGGGCGGAGGTGATGACGGCCTCGGTGGCCGGGGTGACGGTGCAAGATTACGAGACGGCGGCGGCGATGTGGCTGGCCTCCGCGAAGCACCCGCGCTTCGAGAAGCTGTACACCGATCTGGTCTACCAGCCGATGCTGGAGGTGATGGCGTACCTGCGGGCGAATGAGTTCCGCACCTTCATCGTCTCTGGCTCCGGGCAGATGTTCATGCGCTCCTTTGCGGAGCATGTCTACGGGGTGCCCCCGGAGCAGGTGATCGGCACGACGTACGTGACGACCTACCAGATGGGCAACGACGGCGCGCCGGTGATCGTGATCGACGACGTGATGCTTGTGAACGACAACCTCGGGGGCAAGCCGGAGGATATCCAGCTCTTCATCGGCCGCCGACCCGCCGCCGCCTTCGGCAACTCCACGGGCGACCAGCAGATGCTGGAGTGGACGGGCGCGGGCGACCGCGCCACCCTGATGATGCTGGTGCACCACACGGACGCGGAACGCGAATACGCCTACGGCCCCGCCGGCGACTTGCCGGACACGGGCATCGGCACCTTCACGGACGCGCTGCTGGACGAGGCCGACGCGAAGGGCTGGTACGTGATCAGCATGAAGGACGACTGGAAGACGATCTTCGGAGCGTAAGGAAGACGCACTGCGGCCGCCCGGAAACGCCGGCCCGGTGGCGCTCTCGTCTTCATCAGGGCAGTCGCGCGAGACGGGTGTGATACGATCACACCACAGTAGGCTCGAGCGCGCGCAGATACGGGATTGTGACCTGCGGGATCAGGTGAGAAACCGACAGACCAATGCCCCCCCGGTGCGGGTGATGCACGTCATCACGCGGCTCAATACGGGAGGCGCCACGGTGCATGTCGTGGAATTGTGTGCTGCGCTGCAAGATGCGGGGTACTGCTGTACCCTCGTGACCGGCACGGTTGGCCCGAACGAGCGCGACATGCGCGACCTCGCGGTGGCGCGTGGATTGTGCATCGTGGACGTGCCGGATCTTGGCCGCGAGATCGCGCCGTGGAGCGACATCGTTACCTTGGCTCAGCTCTACCGGCTGATGCGGCGGGAGCGGCCGGACATCGTCCACACCCATCTCGCCAAGGCGGGCTTCGTCGCCCGGCTGGCCGCGCGGCTTGCCGGAACGCCGCTGGTGTTGCATAGCTCGCACGGCGCCATTTATCAGGGGTATTTCTCTCCGGCCAAATCGCGGTTCTTCCTGCAACTGGAGCGGTTTGGCGGCCGGCTCAGCACGCGGATCATCACCAGCGCGCAGAGCCTGCGTGACGAGCTGATTCGCTTCGGCGTGGCGCCGGCGGATCGCATCGTGGTCATCCCGTATGGGCTGGAGTTCGACGCGCTGCTGGCGGCGCCGCGCCACAGTGGGCGGTTTCGCGCGGCCATGGGCATTCCAGCGGACGCGCCGCTGGTTGGTACAGTGGGGCGCCTGGCGGCGATCAAGAACATTCCGTTGCTGTTGAGAGCCGTTGTGCTGGCGCGTCAGCAGGGGCTCGATCTGCGGGTGGTGATTGTGGGGGGCGGCGAGCTGCGTCAGGAACTGGAGGCCAGCGCGCAGGCGATGGGGCTGGGAGACGCGGCGATCTTTGCCGGGTGGCAGCCCGATCTGGTCGATGTCTACGCAGATCTGGACGCCCTCGTCCTCTCGTCCAACAGCGAGGGAACACCAATCAGCCTGATTGAGGCGATGGCGGCAGGGTGCCCGGTCGTGGCGACGCGGGTGGGCGGGGTTGCGGATCTGGTGACGGATGGCGAAACCGGCCGGGTGGTTCCGGCGGGGGATCATGTGCAGCTGGCCAGTGGAATCCTTGATGTGTTTCGTGAGCCGGAGACGACCCGGCTGGCGGCGGAGCGCGCCCGGCGCTTTGTGGTGGAGCGGCATGCCCCTGGCGCGCGCACCGGCGATATGGCCCAGCTCTACGCAGCGTTGCTGGAGGCAACGGGGCGTGCCTGAGATGCTCGTGACCGGGGCCTCCGGGTTTCTGGGGCGGCATGTCTCCCGCGTGGCCGCCCGGCAGGGATTTGCGGTCACCGGGATTGGACATGGCGCATGGTCAGGGGCGGAGGCCGCCGGGTGGGGCGTGACCCGGTGGCGGCAGGGCGAGGTGACGACCGAAGGGTTAGCGCGCCTTGAGATGACGCCCGAGGTTGTCGTGCATTGCGCAGGCAGCGGCACGGCAGCGACGGCGTTTCATGAACCCGCGCAGGATTTCGTGCGCTCAGTTGGCGCGACGGTGGAGGTGCTGGAGTTCATCCGCGTGCACTCGCCGAACAGTGCGCTGGTCTACCCGTCCAGTGGCGCGGTGTACGGGCGGCCGGCGCAGATGCCAGTTCCCGAAACGGCTCCAGCGGCGCCCGTGAACCCCTACGGCGTCCACAAGTGGGTGGCGGAGACGACGGTCGAGTCGTACGCTCGGCATTTCGGTGTGCGCGCGGCGATTGTTCGTATCTTTTCGCTGTACGGCAGCGAACTGCGCAAGCAACTCTTGTGGGACGCCTGCATCAAGGCGCAGCAAGGGGATTTCGTCTTCGAGGGAACCGGCGAGGAGACACGCGACTGGGTCTCGGTGGAGGATGCCGCAGCCCTTATACTCCTCGCGGCGTCCCACGCATCGCCCGAGGCGCCGGTCGTCAACTGTGCGGCCGGCGAGGAGCTGCGCATGCGCGAGGTGCTGGCGCAGGTGCTGGCGGCGCTGGGGACGGCGGAGCACCCGAGATTTACGGGGAACCGGCGCGAAGGCGATCTGGTGCGCTACGCCGGGGACCCGGCGCGAGCGCTGGCGTGGGGCTGGACCCCCCGGCAGGACTGGCGTACGGGGATGGCCGAGTACGCCGCGTGGTTTCTGGCGAGCGGCGGGCGGTAATGGAGCCGCGCTGAACGGCCATCCTCCCCTGCCCTTCTTCCGATCCGCGGGAGCGGGGAGCCGGCACGCAACGAGCAAGGAGCGCGGATGAACTGGAGCGGCCGCCCGGTGCTGGTGACCGGCGCAGGTGGTTTCATTGGCAGCCATCTTACCGAGGAACTCGTGCGGCGCGGTGCCCGGGTGCGCGCGTTTCTGCACTACCGGGTGATGGGCGAGCGGGCTTCACTGGAGTGGTCGCCACCGGAGATTCTGGACGAAATCGAGTTCGTCAGCGGCGATCTGCGGGACGTGGAAACGGTCACGAAGGCGGTGCGCGGCAACACCTCGGTGTTCCACCTTGCGGCGCTAATCGGGATTCCGTACTCCTACCGCAGCCCGCGCGACGTGGTGGAGACGAACGGGATCGGCACCCTGAATGTGTTGCAGGCGTGCCGTGACGCCGAGGTGGCGCAACTGATTCACACCTCGACCAGCGAGGTGTATGGCACCGCCCGCACTGTGCCGATCCGTGAAGATCACCCGTTGCAGGGGCAGTCGCCGTACTCCGCGAGCAAGATCGGGGCGGATCACCTCGTGGAGAGTTTTGCGCGCAGTTTTGGTGTGCCGGCGGTGATTGTGCGGCCCTTCAATACGTATGGCCCGCGGCAATCGGCGCGGGCGATCATCCCAACGGTGATCAGCCAGGCGCTGGCCGGGAAGACGTTGCGCCTCGGCTCGCTGGACCCCACGCGCGATTTCAACTTCGTGGGGGACACCGCCGCCGGCTTCATCGATGTTGCGGCGTCCGGGATTGCGGGCGCAGAGGTGTTCAACCTCGGGACGGGGCAGGAGATCTCCATCGGGGAGCTGGTGACGAAGGTGGGCGACATCCTCGGCACGCCGCTGGAGGTCGAGCTGGATCCACAGCGCCTGCGCCCGGCCGCGAGCGAGGTGGAGCGGCTGATCGCCGACGCGAGCAAGGCCCGAACGCAGTGTGGCTGGGAGCCGCGTGTGACGCTGGATGAGGGGCTGCGGCGCACCATCGAGTGGATTGCGGCGCATCAGGATACCTATCGTCCAGCCGCCTACGGCGTGTAAGGAGAGCCGCATGCGCGCCATTGTTCTTGCCGGGGGACGCGGTCGACGGCTGGCGCCGCTGACGACGGTGTTCCCGAAGCCGCTTGCGCCAATCGGCGATGTCCCAATCATCGATATCGTGCTGCGGCAGTTGCGCTGGCACGGCATCCGGCAGGTGATCATCTCGGTCGGCTACCTCGGGGAGCTGATTCAGGCGTACTTCGCCACGCGCGGTGGCATCGAGGGGCTGGAGATCACCTACGTGCGGGAGGATACGCCGCTCGGCACCGCTGGCCCGCTGGCGCTGCTGGATGACCTGGAGCAGGACCTGCTGGTAGTCAACGGCGATGTGCTGTCGGATTTTGCCTACTCGGATCTTCTCGCGTTCCACCGCGAGCATCAGCCCGCGCTCTCCATCGCGGTGAATCACCGCGAGGTGCAGATCGATCTCGGGGTGGTGGATTTCGGGCAGGATGGCGTGGTGACCGGGTTCCGGGAGAAGCCGCGCATTGAATATCACTGCAGCATGGGGATCAACCTGTATTCGCCACGCGCGCTGCAGGCGATCACCCGCGGCGAACCCCTCGATTTCCCTGATCTGGCGTTGCGGTTGGTGGAGCGCGGCGAAACGGTGATGGCCTACACCACCGATTGTTACTGGATGGATATCGGCCGGCGCGATGACTACGACCGGGCGATCGAGGAGTTTCCGGCGTTGCGCGCCCGCCTGCTGCCGGACGAAGGGGGAGCCGCGCCAGCAGGCGCCTAGGAGGGCGGCGCCGGAGCGCCGTCTCCCGCTACCTCCGCGCAGAGCGCTTCATAGCTGGCGATGACGCGCGGCAGGCTGTAGTGCGCGTCGATGCGGGCGCGGGCGCGTTCGCCCAGCGCCCGGCGTTCGGCGGGCGGCAAGGCGAGCAACCGCGACCACGCGGCGGCCATGGCGGCGGGGTCGCGCGGCGGCACGACGAGGCCGGTTTCCCCCACCATGATGGCGGCGTCGCCGACATCGGTGACCACGCAGGGCACGCCAGAGGCCATCGCTTCGCCAACTACGAGGGGGGAGCTTTCCGAGTAGGACGCGCAGGTGGCGATATCCAGCGCGGCGGTAACCTGCGGTACATCGGGACGCTCGCCCAGCAGGTGGAGGCGATCACGGACGTCACCAGCGGTGGCGGTGATCCAGCCGCAGAGTTCCGCGTTCTCCCACGTGACCCCCGGCCCGGCGAGGATGATGTGAGCGGTGGGGTGGTCCTGCAGCACGATGCCCGCGGCGGCAACGAACGTTTCATGCCCCTTGACCGGGTTGTAGCGCCCGATGAGCCCGATGAGGGGCGTTTCCGCAGCGAGTCCGAGTTCCTGCCGCAGCGCGGCGCGCGCGGCCGCAGATGGCGCGAACTGCGCCAGATCGAACCCGCTGGGGATGACGCGCCACTGCCGCGCGCGGTATCCAAGCTTGATGTGCCAGGCCCGCCCGGCTTCCGAATCGCTCACCACCGCGGCCGGGAAGCGGGAGAGCTGGACAGCGGCCTGGTTGATCGCCATGACGAAGCGGCCAAAGAAGGGATTGAATGAACTGAAGATGGTCCACACGACCGGGATGCCAAGTGGAGCCGCCGCCGCCAGCCCCAGCGTGTCAACGTGGTAACCCCAGGTGAGGACGAGGTTCGGCCGGACGCGCCGCAGCACCATCCCAAGCGACGCAAGGGCGCCGGGCGCCTTGAGCACGCGGAGCACGCGCCGCTTGAGGCCGGGTGGCTGGGCGCCATGGCGCATGCGCAGGTCAATGACCGGTACGCCAGCGGCTTCCAGGCGCTCCGCAAAGGGGCCGCCTTCAAACGCGCAGACCACAACGTGTCGGAAGCGCTGGGGATCCATTTGCGAGATGAGCTTCCAGAGCATCATCTGGGCGCCGCCCACTTCGAGGGTGCCGATGACGTGCACGATGGTAATCACGCAGTGATCTCGCTTCGCCCCTGAAGTACCGAAACGCGACGATACACATCGCCCGTGGTGCAAGCTCCGGGTATCGTACTGCGAGACAGAGCCGCGATTGCCTGGGGAGCTGATGCCGCCCGCAACCATACCCGCCGCGCTCGACGCCGAGCCAGCAGCTTCCGAGGCAAGCCATCAAGAACCCTCTCCCGCTGTCCGCCCCAGTCCTCGGGCGCGCTGGAGGGCGCTGGCGCATCCGAAGGCGCGGCTGGCGCTGACGGCGCTGCTGGCGCTGTGGGCGTTTGTGATCGCCGGGGCGGGCGTGACGCTGGCCCTGCGCATGCTTGGCGGATCGCACCCTACCTACATCTGGCCGGATATCGCGACGCCGAAAGGGTTCGCCGGCGCCGCGCTGGTGATCCTGAGTTGTCTGGCGGTGGCTGTGCTCATGCGCTGGCGCTGGCCGGCGGCGGTGCTGCCCGTGACGCTGTCTGCCGGCGCGGCCTGGGTGCTGGTTTGCGCCATCGCCACCAGCACCGTGGGGGCCGTGGCCAGCGTCGCGGGGATCGGGCTGTGGGCGCTCTTCATCGGGGGAATGCTGCTCGCGTGGCTACCCGGCGCGGGCGCGCCGCCGTTGACGCTGGCGCCCGTGGCGCTGACGCTCGGCCTCGGTGTGCTGGGGCTGCTCGGCTTCGGGCTCGGCACGTTTGGGGTGCTCGGGACGCCGGGGATGCTGGCCGGTGGTGGAGCACTGACCGCCGGCCTGGCGGTGGCGCTGCTGGCGACGCACCGACGCCCCGGGTGGGCACGCCGGCGAGGGTGGCGGCCGCCGCTGAGCTGGTTCGAGACGCTGGTGGTGGGCCTGACGGTGGGGCAGGTGGCGTTTGCCTGCCTGATTGCGCTGGTTCCAGAAACGATTTCGGACGCGGTCTGGCAACAGCTCCCAATTGTGCGGGAGATCTGGCAAACCGGAACGGTCGCTGAGTTCGCGCACCTCGAGGTCTCGAAGGACCCGATTCAGGCGCACGTGCTGTACGCGATCGCGTGCATGCCCTTGGCGGCTTGCAACCCGCCCAGGCCGTACGCGATCGC
>JASGGF010000196.1:0-9471 GCA_047605145.1 Thermomicrobiales bacterium
CGGCGTCGGCGAACTGCGCGATCGCCTCGGCGACGAAGCCACCAGTCCGCTGGTCGCTGGTTGGCGTCGCACCCAGCACGTCCCCGTAGCTCAAGCGGTCGCCGGAATGCAGTTGAAACGCCCCGTGGTGAGACGAATCGACGTAGACCGCGCCCTCGCTGCCCAGCAGTTCGAGCTTGAAGTCGTAGACCATCGGCTGGCTGCGGGGCAGGATCCAGGCGTGTTCGAACGTCACCACCGTCCCACGGCTGAACTCAGCGATCGCCACGTGAAAGTCGGGCACATCGACGCCGAGCTTCTGGAGGATGCCTGACCGGGAGACAGCGTGCACCCGGACGACGGTGTCATCGAGGATGAAGCGCATGATATCGATGGCGTGGCTCCCCAGAAACCAGAGCGCCGACGAGCGGTTCGCCCAGCCCAGCATTTCGAGCGGCACAAAGGTGGTGTTGCTCAGGCGGATGTAGCAGTACGAGGGGGCGCCGATCGTCCCGTTGCGCACGCTGTCGCGGGCGGCGACGAAGGGAGGGTTCGTCCGATTGTGGAAGTCCACCATCAGCTTCACCCCGGCGCGGGTGGTGGCCTCTACGATGGCTTCGGCTTCCTCGACCGTGGTGGCCAGCGGTTTTTCGCACAGGATGTGTTTGCCGGCCGCCGCCGCCGCGAACGCGATCTCCGCGTGAGCGAAGTCCGGCGTGGCAATGGACACCGCCTGAATGGCGGGGTCGGCCAGCAGTTGCGCGTAATCGGTGTACCAGGCCCGCGCCCCGTACTGTTCGGCAACCTCGCGGGCGCGCGCCTCGTTCTGATCACAAACTGCGACCAGTTCCACGCCGGGGAGCCGGCTGTAGACCCGCGCGTGGTTCTCGCCGAAGAGGCCTGCCCCGATTACCCCAAAGCCGACGCGCTCCATGGTTGCTCCTTTGTGTGACATCTGCTCAGCCCTTCACCGCGCCGAACGTCAACCCGCGAACGATATACCGCCCGAGGACGAGGAAGATGACCATGGGCGGGAGCATGGCGATGACGGCCGTGGCGGCAATGTTGTTCCAACCGGCTCCCGCCGAGGCGATGTAGCTCATGGCGCCGATGGGCAGTGTCGCCGTCGCCTGGTTGCTCAGCACCAAGGGGAAGATGGCGTTGTTCCAGCTGAAGACAAACGCGAACATCGAGGTGACGATCACGCCGGGGAGCGCCAGCGGAAAGGTGATGGAACGCAAGGCCTGCCACCAGCGCGCGCCATCCACCTGCGCGGCTTCCTCCAGTTCGTAGGGGACATCGTCGAAGAATCCCTTGAGGAGCCAGATCGAGAACGGGATGGTGAGCGTCTGCATCATGATGATCATGGCCAGGTAGGTGCCGTTCAGCCGGAGCCGGGACATGAAGATGAAGTACGGGATGAGGAAGACAACGGGCGGCGCCATCAGCAGGCCGATGTACCAGAGCATGATGTTGCGCTTCCAGCGCAGGTTGAAGCGCGACAGCGCGTAGGCGGCGGGCAGCGCGAACGGGATGTTCAGCAGGGTTGCGCCCCCGGCCACGATGATGCTGTTCAGCAATTGGCGCGCGTTCACGCCGGGATCGATCAGCGTGTAGACGAACGCATCGAGCACCGGGCGAAAGAAGAATTGCGGCGGGTTGGCGAACGCGGTGCCGGCCGGGCGGAACGCCAGCGCCACGAACCAGAGGATGGGGCCAAGGAAGAAGATGAGGACGAGCGCCGTCGCCAGGTAGAGGAGGATCGTGCGTGGCGTGAGGTGGGAGCGTCGCATTACCACTCCACGTTCCGGAACGCGATCATGATGTACACGTTCACAATGATGGTGACCAGGATCACGATCAGCCAGGTCATCGCGGCCGCCACGCCGATGTTGTAGTTCTGTAACCCTTCCAGATAGAGGTTGTAGCTCAAGGTGCGCGACGAAGTTCCGGGGCCACCGCGGGTGAGCACCAGCACCAGATCGAACATGTTGAACAGTTGCATGAAGCGGATCATGATCACGACTACCGCCGTCCGCCACATGAGGGGAAAGGTGATGCGCGAGAAGAGCTGCCAGCCGCTCGCGCCGTCGACGCGCGCGGCCTCGACGATGTCGTCTGGAATGGAGAGCAGCCCGGCGTACAGCACGATGGCGAAGAAGGGCGTCCACTGCCAGATATCCGCCAGCGCGATGGCGGCGAGGGCGGTGTTGGCGCTGCCGAGCAGGCCCACAGGCGGCACCGGCACGCCAACCGTCGTCAGCATCCAGGTGATGAGCCCACTGCCTTCGTAATACATGTACCGGAAGAGAAACCCCACCACGATTGGGGCGATGGTAGTCGGCAGAATGAGCAGCGCCCGGGCCGTCGACATGCCCTTGAGGTGCGTGTTCAGGAGGAGCGCGATCGCCAGCCCGAACCAGAACTGGATGAAGGTGCCCCCGAACGAGAGGATCAGCGTGTTGCGGAGCGCGTCGAAGAACGGGGTGACAGTGAAGACCGACTGGTAATTCTGCGTCCCGACGAACATCAGGGGCACGGGGCTGGTTTGCAGGTTCCAGAGATAGAAGCTGTTCCGGAGTGAGAAGTACATGGGGTAGATGATCAGCGTCACGAGCGCAATCACTGAGGGCAGGATCAACAGGTAGGGCATAACCCGCCGGCCGCGCAGTCCGGCGGGCATCAGGGAGATCATGACTGGCATAGCTCCGCCTACATCGCTGCGGGTAGGCACGGGCTGGACGCGGAACTCCGATACGCCGGAACCCCGCGTCCAGCCGTTATATCGGCCGCGCTAGCTTCCGGCGAGCCGGTCGATCAGCGCCTGGGTGTTCTCCAGGGTGTCCTCGTAGCTCTCGCCCGAGTAGGGCACGAGCAGCAGGCCGGACAGGATGTTCTGCCAGAGCGTCTCGGTCTGGGCGAGGGCGTCTTCCGGTGACAGGGTCCCGGTCAGGGCCTGATTGAGTTGCAGCCCGTAGACGCCTTCCAGCGTCGTGTACCCGGGCGCCGGCGGGCGCACCAGCTTGCCGTTCCCTTGCTGCAGGATCTTGAGCTGAAAGTCGAGGTACGGATAGACCTCCAGCAGGTCCGGATCAGAGTAGAGGGAGACGCGGGAGAAGTCGCTGAAGGAGTAGAGGTAGTCCGGAACCAGGCCCATCTGCTTCTGGGCTTCGGCGCCGGTGGCCCATTTGACGAACAGCCAGGCATCGTCCTGGTTCGAGGACGAGCTGGGGATGCCGAGGCTCCAGCCACCGAGGCTGACGGTCTGCTCGGCGTCATCGCTCACTTTCGGCAGCACGCCGTAGCCGAGCGAATCCCGGACGACAGAGGCCGTACTGGTCATGTAGCCATCGTTGCGCGTCAGATAGAAGTAGGGGGTCCACCAGTAGAACATGCCGATGTCACCCTGCGAGAAGCGGGTGCCGGCATCGAACCAGACGTAGTTGATCGATTCTGGCGGCGAGAGGTCATAGAGCGACTTGTAGAAGGCGAGCGCCTCGGTATTCTCCGGCGAGTTGATGGTGGGAGTGAAGTCCCACGGGGAGTTCGGAAAACTGGTGAACCAGCGGGTCCCGAAGCTGGCGGAGAGCTGGGTGTACATGTGTACGATGGGGACCGGCTGCGCGCCGCAGACAACGGTGCCGAAGATCGAGGTCCCGTTGAAATCCTTGCCGTTCAGGCCGGTGATGATCTCCCGGTACTTGTCCCAGGTCCAGCCAGCGGCATCGGCGGCGTCGGTCGGCACGGGGTCGAGCCCATTCGCCTCGAAGATGTCCTTGCGGTAGATCACGCCCTGGCCGTAGGCGGCGATGGGCAGGCTGACGACCTTGCCGCGCCAGGTATTGAG
The DNA here is from genome assembly GCA_047605145.1 of Thermomicrobiales bacterium. Taxonomy (GTDB): domain Bacteria; phylum Chloroflexota; class Chloroflexia; order Thermomicrobiales; family UBA6265; genus JACCXM01. Next base: position 3,827 of record JASGGF010000196.1, read on the forward strand.
CGAGTAGAGCACCTCAGGGATGAAGTCCTTGATGTCGGTGTCGGCATCACGGGCGATGTAATCGTCCAGCGGGATGATCCAGCCACTGTCGCTATACTGCCCGGTCCACATCTGGTCGACGGTGACCACGTCCGCGTCGGGCGTGCCGCTGACGAACGAGGTCGCCAGGCGGGCGTTGAGCTGGTCGTAGGCCAGGTTCTCCATCTCGACATTGATGCCGGTGAGGGCGGTGAACTGGTCCTTCACCTTCTCCAGGGCGTACTGGAAGGGATCGCCGACAACCAGCACGCGGATCGTCCTGCCCGTGTTCGGAACCGGCTCGGACACCGGGGTTTGCGCGCGGGCCGCGCGAGCGGCCAGCAGGCTGGCGACACCTCCCGAAGCCCCCTTCAGGAAATCACGCCGAACAAGAGTCCTGCTTCGTCCTGCCATAGCTGACCCTCATTTCCCCTGATTGTCGTTGGGCAGACGATGACCGGCTACGGGAAGCGGCTTCCATCTGAGCGGCTTCCGGACGCACCCGCCCCGCGCTCTGCCCGAGAAGGCGGCGCCTCCGGCGTGCGATCCTCTACATCGCTACAACTCTGGAGCGTTCATGAAAAGAATCCCTGAAGCCGAAGGTATTTGCATTGTATGAGTCATGTGAGTGCATTGCAAGCGCCGTTATGCACGTGAGCTACGCGTGCGACGCCATGTGAACAAACCGCATGCCAGATGGCGCGCGCTAGCCCCGGCGGCGGGTTTCCGGCAGCTGGAGGCTGATCAGCCACGCCAGCGGTGGGACGGCCAGCAGGCAGGCGATGGCGGTGTGCAGCCCGGAGTGGTCCGCAATCACCCCGAACACCGGCGCGAACATGCCACCCGCCGCGATGGCAAGGCCCAGCGTGACGCCGGACGCCGTGCCCAGCCGGTTGGGCAGGTAGTCCTGCCCGAGCGTCGTTTGCACCGCGAAGGGGAGATAGAGCGCGATCCCGAGCAGGGCGGCGGCGAGGATCGCCACCGGCGCCGCCGGCGCCCAGAGCAGGAGCAGCAGGGCCGGAATCAGCAGCGAGTAGCCGAGCCGGATCACCGGAATACGCCCCCAGCGGTCCGCCAGCCACCCACCCGGCACCGCCGCGCACGCCCCGGCCACCAGCATGGTGGTCAGCGCCGCCGAGCCGGTGGCCTCCGCTGTGTGGAAGCGCCCGATCACGTAGAGCGCCAGCATGGTGGCGAGGCCGAAGTACGCGATGGAGCGCAGCACGACGAGGCCGGTCAGCCACGAGAACGAGCGCCAGTCATCGACGCGCTCGGTGGCGCCGGCCGCGCGGGCCGCGCCCGGGGCGCTGGCGCCGATACGGGCGGGGGTACGCCGCATGGCGACCAGCAGCACCGTGGCCATGATGAGCGCCGGCAGGAAGAGCAGCGGCGTGCCGCGTAACCCAAAGTGGAGCATGAGTGGCGTGACGATGATCGGGCCCAGCGCCAGCCCGATATTTCCCCCCACCGCGAACCAGCTCATCCCCTGCGCCGAGTTGCCGACCACCATGCGCGCCGCCCGCGCGGCGGAGGGGTGGTACGCCGCGATCCCGAGGCCGGAGAATGCGATCACCGCCCACGCCCACCAGTACGAACTGCCCAGCCCCACCAGCGCGATGCCCCCGCCGGCGATGAGCAGGCTGAGCGGCGGGAGCCACGGCAGGGAGCGCCGGTCGGCCATCAGGCCGAAGGCAGGCTGCGCCACTGAGGAGACCATGGTGGCCGCGAACGTGATGCCGGCGGCGGCGGCGTAGCTATACCCGCGCTCCAGCACCAGAAACGGCAGGATCGCCGGGACCGCGCTCTGGTAGAGGTCATCAACGCCGTGGCTGAGGGAGAGCAGCGCTAGTCCGCCCCGGTCAATGCCGGGCGCCGGGGTGGCGGCCAACGATTCGGCGTCGGAGATTGGCATGGCGTGCAACGGCTCCCTCATGCGGGCGTGTCGTCAGTGATGGGCGTCAAGGTATCGGTTTGCTCGCGCGTGGTTTCCAGAATGCGCAGCGTCGCCGTCATCGCAGCCTCTCCATCGTGACGGGCAATCGCCGAGACGAGCGCCACGTGATCGTCGTGGCCATCGCGGGTCTGATCGGCATCCGCGCTGATCGTGTCGAGCGACGCGCGGAGCGCGCCCGTGAAGGCGCGGTACACGTCACTGAGGACCGGGTTGTGCGCGGCATCGATCACGGCCTGGTGAAAATCGATATCGGCATCGACCCAGGCGCGCATCCGGCCGAGCCGGCGCGCCCGTTTGCGGCGACGCAATGCCTCCTGCATCCGTTCCAGATCCGCAGCCGAACGGCGCCGTGCCGCGAGCGGCGCCGCCTGCAGTTCGAGCCCCTGCCGCACCTCGTAGACATCGAGCATGGCGGCGCGCTCCAGGCGGCGCGCCAGGTTGGCCTCTGGCGCCGTGTGCGCCTGCACAAAGGCGCCTGCCCCCTGGCGCGATTGCACCAGCCCTATGCTGGCGAGCGCCCGCACGGCTTCGCGCACGGTGGAGCGCCCGACCCCCAGTTGTGCCGCGAGGTGCTGTTCAGGTGGGAGCCGCTCCCCTACCTCCCAGTCACCGCGCTCGATGCGCGCCTGCAAGGCGGCGATGGATTGCTCGACAAGCCCCACGCGCTGTAACGGAACATCTGTCACCGTCGGCGTCCTTTCATCAGATTGTCTGATGAATGTACAATGCGCGCAGATGATGAGCAAGCGCCGCCTGAGGAGAATCAGATGCACGCCTATTTGGAAACCGTTGCGTCACCAGCAGGTCCGCTTACGTTTGCAGTGAACGATGCCGGCGCCCTGCTCTGGGTGCGATTCGCCGATGGCGACTACCGGGTCAATGATGTCGAGGCGCGCGCCCATGAGGGCTTTGTGCTGTGCGAAGACCACACTCGCACCGCCCGAGCCGCGGAGCAGTTTCGGGAGTACCACGCTGGCGTGCGCCGCGTGTTCGATCTGCCTGTCGTGCTCAACGGCACGCCGTGGCAAGTGGCGGTGTGGCGACTCCTCCAGCAGATTCCCTTTGGCGAAACGCGAACGTACGGCCAGTTGGCGGCGATGGTGGGGAAGCCGGCGGCTGCCCGGGCGGTCGGCCGCGCCAACGCCACGAATCGCCTCCCCCTGGTGATCCCGTGTCACCGTGTGGTGGGCGGCAACGGCGTGCTCACCGGCTTTGCCGGAGGAATCCACCTGAAAGCGAGCTTGCTGGCGCATGAGGCGCGCACGGCGGCCGGGCCGCAAACGGGCGGGCGCGCCATCATCCCGCGCTGATGGGCGCCAGAGGGGGCAACGCCCGGAATCCGTCGCCCGGCCAGAAACGCCCGGCGATTCGCGCCTGAACTATCCTTCGCGGAAGGATCAGTGCATGACCTTCGTCGCAGGCTGCAATGCGGCAGCCCGCCTTGCCGTGGCGTGATGGTGCTCCGACGATGCAGGCGCCTCCCGATCAGCTTCTCTCGTCAGATGACGCGGCGCCGCCCGGCGGCTGGCTGACCACGCGGGACGCGGCGGTCCACGCGGGCGTCCACGAGCGCACCATCCGGCGCGCCATTGTGCGCGGCGACCTCATCGCGACGCGGCACGGCGGGCGGCTGCTCATTGCGCCCCACCACCTGCACGCCTACACGCTGCGCCACGGCGCGGCGCGAGGCGCGCTCCAGCCGCTCTTGCCGCCCGCCGCGTGGCCAGAGCCCGTGCCGGTGCCGGCGCCGCCCACCGCCATCGTGGGCCGGGCGCGCGAGGAGCGCGTGATCGCGGAGTTGCTGGCCGGCGAGCGCGGCCGCCTGCTGACGCTGACCGGTCCCGGCGGGGTCGGAAAAACGCGGCTGGCGCTGGCCGCCGCCAGCGCCGCCGAGCCGCAGTTTGCCCACGGGGCCGTGTTCGTGCCGCTGGACGCCGTGCATGAGCCGGAGCAGGTTGCCGCCGCCATCGCCCAGCGGCTGGGCATCGTGCCGGCGGTGGGGAGATCGCCGCAGGAGACGCTGCTGGAGGCGCTGCGCTACCGCCGCCAGCTTCTGGCGCTGGACAACTTCGAGCACCTGCTGGCGGCCTCGCCCCTCGTAGCGGAGATGCTGGCGGCGGCGCCCGGCCTGCGGCTGCTGGTCACCAGCCGCGAGGCGCTCCACCTGCGCGGCGAGGTCGAAATCGTCGTGCCGCCGCTGGCGTTGCCGGACCCGGCCCAGCGCACGACCGCGGAGGCCGTGGCCCGGGCTCCCGCGGTGGCGCTTTTCGTGCAGCGCGCCCGCGATGCGCACACCGCGTTCCGGCTCACCGACGCGAACGCCCCCGCCGTCAGCGAGATTTGCCGGCGGCTGGATGGCCTGCCGCTCGCCATTGAGCTGGCTGCTGCGAAGCTGAAGCACGCCGAGCCAGCGCAGTTGCTGGAGTGGCTGGCGCAGCGGCTCGATGCGTTGCAGAGCGGCCCGCGCGATCTGCCGGCGCGGCAGCAGACCATGCGCGCCACCATCGCGTGGAGCTACGATCTGCTCCCGCCGGCGGAGCAGGCGCGCTTCCGCCAGCTCTCCGTCTTTACCGGCCCGTTCGATGCCCACGCGGCGGAGCAGGTCTGGAATACCGGGTGTGAGCTGGGGCTGACTGGCCCGCAGGCGCCCGTCATCTCGTTCTTTCGCCCGGCGGCCGGCATTCCCGCCGCGTGGCAGCCGCTCGCGCCAGGGGCCCCCGCGTCCGGGACGCTGGCGGCCCTGCACGCGCTGATCGACAAGAGCCTGCTGCACGCCGAGACCACGCCGGATGGTGGCCGCGTCTACCGCCTGCTGGAAACGATCCGCGCGTTCGCCGCCGAACAACTCGCGGACTGCGGCGATGAGGTCGAATACCGGGACCGGCACGCCGCGTATTTCCTCGGGGTGGCGGCGGAGGCCGCCCGGGGCTACCACACCGCGCGCGAACCGTGGGCCATGGCCCAGATTGCGCGCCACCACGACAACCTGCACGAGGCGTTGCGCTGGACCATGCGCGCGGAGGACGGCGGCGATATCGGCGCCTCCATGCAGTTGGTGAACGCCATGTGGTGGTTCTGGTATCTGCGCGGGCAACTGAGCGAGGCGTGGCGCTGGTACCGGCAGATCCTCGACGATCCGCGCGCGGAGACGTGGCCGGCCGCGCTGGCGGAGTGCACCGTGGCGGCAGGCCACATGGCGGTGCGCCAGATCATGGGCGCCGAGGCGCAGGCGCTGCTGCACGAGGCCGTGCGGCGCTTCCACGAACTGGGCGACGCCGCCGGGGAGGCGTGTTCCCACTGCGGGCTGGGGTACGCCGCCCTGCAGGTGGGGGGCGATCCCGTCGCGGCGCTGGCCAGCCTGCGTGTGGCGATGGCGATGACCCCGCCCGGCAACACTTGGCAGCGCGCGGCCACGCTGAACGCGGTGACCTATTGCCATCTGGTGATGGGCGATCCCGAGCAGGCGGCCGCCAGCGCCGAAGCAACGCTGGCGCTCTCCCGGGTAGACGGCGATCAGCAAGGCTCCGGCGCCACGCTGGTGCTGCTGGGCCTGATGGCGCGGGACCGTGGCGAACTGGTCAAGGCCCTGCAGACCTACCGTGAAGCCCTCACGTACTACCTCGCGGTGGATGACCGGGCCAACATCTGCAACTGTTTCGAGGCTATCGGTGGC
>JASGGF010000197.1:0-9401 GCA_047605145.1 Thermomicrobiales bacterium
CGCTGACGGTAACCCGATTGACGCGGGCGCGGGCCTGTATTACGACGCTGCCGGCAACCTGATCAACCCGGCCACCGGCATGGCGGTTTCCTGGAACGATAACGGCGATTGGGTGGAAACCCCGGTCGATTCCAGCGCCAGCAACGCGCCAGCCAACCAGGCAGAGGCCGCTGAAGCGCCGGAAGAGGTGTACACCACGCCGTGGTTGGCGCCGCCGCCGTCGGGCCCGCCGCCGGGCTATCAGAACTGGAGCGCGCCCACGACCGTCTACATTCCGGAGACGGGCCACAGCGTCGATGGCGTCTTCCTGGATGCCTGGCGGGAGTGGGGCGGCACGACCGCCTGGGGGAACCCGATCACGGCGGAACTGAACGAAGACGGTGTCGTGGTGCAGTACTACGACTTCGGCAAGTTCGAGTACCACCCGTCTGATCCGGAAGGCCGCGTGGTCCACTTCGGGGATCTGGGCGAGCAGACGCAGCCCTTCATGGTGCGGCGCGCTTCCGGAAGCGGCAGCGCGGAAGCGAACGAGGCGGCGCTGACCGCCCGCGCCTGGGTGCCGACGCCTTCCTCGCAGGCGCGTCCCAATTCCGACACCTGGGAGTACATCGCTGACACCGGCCACGGGGTGGCGGGCGCCTTCAAGACCTACTGGGACGATTCCGGCGGGGCCAGCTACCTCGGCAACCCGCTTTCCGAGCAGTACAAGGTCGACGGTGTTACGTACCAAGTTTTCGAGCGGGGCAAGTTGGCCCAGGTGAAGGGCGAAGAACCCGAGGCGATGCCCATCGGCAAGATGGCGGTGGAGCGGCTGGGCCTGTCCACCGATCCGACTGATCAGGGCGATATCCCGACGTATAGCGAGGATCTGTTCACCCCGCCGCCGATCACGGCTGTGGATGGCTCGCTGGCGGACCCGAACGGCGAGCGCTGGGTGATGATCAACCTGACGCTTCAGTACCTGTGGGCCTATCAGGGTGACACTGTGCTGTGGCAGGGGTACATCAGCAGCGGCCGGGCCGGCTTCCAGACGCCCCCAGGCACATTCCATGTCCTGTCCAAGCTGCCCTCGCAAACCATGGAAGGGGTACTTGGAGGGGAGTACTACAACGTCCCCGACGTCCCGGATGTGATGTACTTTACGGACGGCGGGCATGCCCTCCACGGCACGTACTGGCACAGTAATTTCGGGACACCCATGAGCCACGGTTGCATCAACCTGCCAATGGATGTCGCCGACTGGATGTACCAGTGGGCGCCGCTGGGAATGCGCGTCGAGATCACGCAGTAGCGGCGGATGGATGCAGGTTCGTGGTAGAACACCACGAGCGCAAGGCGGCGCCCAGACCGGTGGGTGACGACCCGCAAATCGAAACCACCGGACGGGAGGAAACACGATGGCCGGACTCGGTTGGCAAGAACTCGTTATCGTTCTCGTAATCATCATGATCATCTTCGGGGCGGGCAAGCTGCCGGAGATCGCCAAGTCGCTTGGGCAGGGCGTGAAGGAGTTCCGCGAGGAAGCTCAGGCCCCGGTCGTGCCGGCGACGACGACGCGCGCCACCTCGGTTGGTGACGACATCAAGGCGTCCGCCAGCGGCGCGGTGGCTGATGCTGCCGATCACGTCGAGGATGCTGCGGCCCGCGTGCGCCGCGATGCCGAGCGCAGCGAGGCGACCGCCCGCGACGCCATCTAGGCTGCGGGCTGCAATCTGAACCTCGAGGACTGAACGGGGCTGGAGGGCAACCTCCGGCCCTGTTTGCACGAGCGCGCAGCCAAAAACTCGGTGTCAATTGCGCGAGAACAGCACCCAGCCGGGCCGGCACTGCAAGAGGACGGTTCCCGGCGGAACCTCGCCCGGCGGCGGCCCGTCTGGCGCCCACGCCAAGGGCTGACGCACGGGGATGACCTCACCGCGCTGGAGCACCGCCAGCGGCCCGCTCAGCGGCGCTACGGCGCGCGAGAAGCGCCACGCCCACGCAGCGGGCAACAGGGGCGAGATGAGCCAGTCCGCTGCTCCTGGAGCGGGCTGGTAGCCGCCGCCGGGCGGCTGCGGCGTGAGTTGCGCCGAACCCGCCAACAGCGCCGGCCACGCCGTGGCGATCAGTTCGACGCCACGGGTCATCAGGTCGCATTCGAGCGAGACTGCGTCGGCGTTGTTCGGGATCAGCGCGCGCTGCTGCGCCAGGATTGGACCGGTATCCAGTGTGGCGTCCATGCGGTGCACCGTCACGCCGGTTTCGGATACCCCATCGCGAAATGCCCAGAAGACCGGCTCTGGCCCCCGCCCGTGCGGCAGCAGCGACGGGTGGATATTGAGGACGCCCAGACGGGGCGCCAGCACGGCGGCGGGTGAAAGCCGCCAGGGAAAGCACGCCGCCACCGCGACTTCAGGCGACAGCCGCGCCAGCGCCTGACTGGCCTGCCCGGGTGACCGGGCCAGGACGATCTCGGCGTCATCGATGACGAACCCGGGCGGCAGAATGCAATCGTCTGCTGCCGCCAGGATCAGGGCGGCCGGTAGCAGACCGTGCGCTCGCAGCGCTGCCAGCGCGGCCAGCGATGAGGCGCAGGAATGTCCGAGGAACACCGAAGTGACGTTCGTCTGATCGGTCACGGGCGTTGACGCTCCCGGCCGGGGCATCTACGGTTGCGGCAGAGAATTGCGCGGCAAACCACTGCCACGCTGGAATATGCAGGAGTCACGATGCCGCAGATGGTGCAGTGCGTCAAGTACGGGCGCGAGTTACCGGGGCTGGAGAAGCCGCCGTTCCCTGGTGAGCTCGGTCAGCGCATTTTCGAGAACGTTTCTGCCGACGCCTACGCGCTCTGGCAGCCCCACATGACCATTTTGATCAATCACTATGGACTGAATCCGGCCGATCCCGACACCCGGCGCATCCTGCGGGAGCAGATGGAAGAGTTCTTCTTCGGGGCGGAAGCGCGGCTGCCGGAGGGGTGGACGCCACCGGGCAGCGCGCCCGCGAAGGGCGCGCCACGCCGGAAGTAGCGCTGGTTACTCCGCGCGCTTCACCGATTCCCACTTCTCGCTGCGCGCCGATTGCAGGACTGCGTCCGTGACATAATCCGTGGCCAGCGCCTCCCGGAACGTGGGGGAGATCGGCGCGCCACCCGCCAGGCTCTCCAGGAAGTCTGCCGCCTGGTGGATGAACGAGTGCTCGTACCCAATCGAGAGGCCGGGCACCCACCAGTGGGCCATGTACGGGTGATCGCCATCCGTGATGTGGATCGAGCGCCAGCCGCGCACCCGGCCCTCGTCGCCATGGTCGAAGTACGAGAGGCGGTGCAGGTCGTGCAGATCCCACGCGATCGAGGCGTGCTCGCCGTTGATCTCCAGCGTGTACAGCGCCTTGTGGCCGCGTGCGTAGCGGGTCGCCTCGAACGTGCCGATGCTGCCGTTATCGAAGCGGGCCAGAAAGGCGCTGGCGTCATCGATGCCGACCGGCTCCGTCTTGCCGCTGAGCGCGTGGTGGCGTTCCTTGATGAACGTTTCGGTCGTGGCGGCCACGCGGTCGATTCCGCCGTTCAGCCAGAGCGCGGTGTCGATGCAGTGCGCCAGCAGATCGCCGGTTACGCCACTGCCGGCCACGTTGACATCGAGGCGCCAGAGCGCGGCCCCGCCCTGCGGCAAATCGGGCGAGATGGTCCAGTCCTGCAGGAACTTGGCGCGGTAGTGGAAGATCTGGCCTAGCTTGCCTTCGTCGATGAGCTGCTTGGCCAGGGTCACCGCCGGGACGCGCCGGTAGTTGTACCAGACCATATTTGGCACGCCGGCGGCAGCGACTGCCGCCACCATCGCCTCGGATTCAGCGCCGCCGCGCGCCAGCGGCTTCTCGGTGGTCACCATCTTGCCGGCCTCGGCGGCGGCAATGGCGATCTCGGCGTGGGTGTCGTTCGGGCTGGCGATGTCGATCAGGTCGATATCGTCGCGGGCCACCAGCGCCCGCCAGTCCGTTTCCGTGCTCTCGTAGCCCCACTGGTCGGCGAAGGCCGCTACGGTGGCTGGATTGCGCGCGCAGACGGCCTTCAGGACCGGCTGGACCTCCAGATCGAAAAACTGGTTGACGTGGCTCCAGGCGTTGGAGTGGGTGCGGCCCATGAAGCCGCAGCCCACCAGCCCGACATTGAGTTTCTTCTTGGCCGCCATCGGCGATTTCTCTCCACCACGAGCGAGCGAACAGCAAGCAAGAGGCAGTGCGCCTCAGTCGTTCCAGCCCTGTGCTTCGCGCACGGACAGCATCGCGCCCAGCACATCGTTCCAGGTCTGCTGATCGAGCATCGTGCTATTGGGGAACATGCAGCCATCCCAGCAAATGTGCTGGAAGGCGCGCGTCGGCTCGCCGTTTTCGTCGTTCATCCAGAACCCGGCGTGCTCCACGATGTCCAGCCGCCCGTTCGGGTCGTGGACGGTGCAGTGGCGGCCCGTCTTGTCATGCGACCCGGAACCGAACACGGTGCCGTCGTTCTGGGCCACGTGGAAGTCAATGGTCCACGGGCGCAGCGCGTTCGCCACTTTGCGGTAGCCAGCGTCCAGCTCCGCCCGGTCCCAGTCGAAGTCCTCCGGCACCACACGGTGCTCCGGCGCGTTGGCGCCGAGCGTGTAGAGGAGGGTGTGGGACATGTCGGCCTGAAACCCGACCTGACCGGGCTGGTCCACCGTCTCCAGCAGATCGACCATGTCCTTCCAGGAGTGCATGCCGCCCCAGCAGATTTCGCCTTCGGCGGCGAGGCGCTCGCCGTACGCGGCGGCAGCCTCGCTGGCGCGGCGGAACGTTTCGGCGATCACCTCGGTGTTGCCGGACGGGTCCTCCGCCCAGGCATCCACGCCGCCAGCGGAATCGATGCGCACCACGCCGTACGGGCGCACGCCGAGTTCGCGGAGGCGGCTGGCGATGCGCGCGGCGTTGCTGACCATCTCGACGAACCGGTCGCGCTCTTCCTGCGTCCCCATCGCCGAGCCGCCACCGACCGGCGGCCAGACCGGCGCCACGACTGACCCAACGACCAGCCCGCGCGAGCGCACCATCTCGGCCAGCGCCTCGATCTGCTCGTCGGTTGCGTCAATCGGAGTGTGCGGTTCGGCGAGGAACAGATCGACGCCATCGAACCTCTGCCCGTCGACCTCGGCGGCGGCGGTCAGATCCAGCATCGTCTCCAGATCGATGGCGGGGTTGCCTTCCTCGCCCTTGCCCACGATGCCCGGCCACATCGCGTTGTGAAGCTTTGGCCACGCGTTGCCCATGGTGTGATGGTCCCCTTCTTTGCGGACGAATTGTGGGCAAATTGTCGCATGAAGGCGGCTGCGCAGTGGCGGCGCCGCGCGTCGGATTCGGCATCGACCACCTCCGGAAAGGTGCGCAACAGGTGGCATGCTTTGCTACATTGGGCACTCACGCTTGCCGGACAGGGACCTTGCCGGGCGATTTCGCATGGCGCGCCGGCAAACAACGGGTCACGTCATCAGGCTGCGAGGGCGGAATCGCTGTGTCGCCGCGCAGGGAGGATCACCATCATGCTGAACGCCCGGGCAATTTCCACCCGCGAGCGGATTCGGCTGCTCGGCGGCCTGGCCGGCGCTACTGTGGGCGCAGGCAGTGCGGCGCTGCCCGCGCGCGAGGCGGATGCCGCCGGGTTGCCTGACATCATCGTGCTGGTGCTGAACGACGCCCGTGATGGGGACCAGGTGGCGATGCCACAAACCATGGCAAAGTTTGGCGCAGACGGCACGACCTTCCGCAACTTCTTCATGACGACGTCGCTCTGTTGCCCGGCCCGCGCCACGATTCTGACCGGCCTGTACCCGCATCACCATGGGGTGTACGACAACAGCGACGGCAAGCACGGCGGCTGGCAAGGTTTCGTCAAGAACGGCAATCGCTCCCGCTCCACTGGTCCGTTGCTGCAGGCGGCGGGGTATCGCACTGTCGGGCTAGGGACCTACCTGAACGGCGCGCGGCCCGGCAAGGGCCCGGAGCCAGGGTGGAACGTCGCGATCATGGCGCAGGAGAAGGCCGCAGGGAAGGGGAAGAAGGGCAAGAAGGGGAAAGGCAAGAAAAAGAAGTCATCTGGCAAGACGCGGATGATCGGGGCGCTGGGCGACGATCAGATGATCGCGACCGTCGCGGCGGAGTTGGCTGCAACGCCAGTGTCGCAACCGCTGTACTTTCACGTCGGGTTCAATACGCCTCACTTCCCGGCGATTCCTGGTCCGGCGTACGCTGGCCGGTTTGCCGGCGCGCAGGTGGCGCGAGACGCCTCATTCAACGAGGCAGATGTCTCAGACAAGCCGGCTTATGTGCGCAAGCTGGGTGGGCTAAAACCTGGCCATGAGGCCTGGCTGGACGCCCTGCACCAGCGGCGTCTGGAATGCATGGCCGCGCTTGACGACGCCCTCAACATGCTGTGGCCCGCCATTCTGGCGCGGGGCAAGGCGGATAACACGTACGTCTTCCTGTTCACCGACAACGGCCACCTGATGGGCCAGCACCGTCTGTACGGCAAGATTGCGCCGTATGACAGTTCTTCCCGCTTCCCGCTGTACGCTCTGGGGCCGGGCTTTACGCCCGCTACGGTCGATGATCGGCTGGTCAACAACGCGGACATCGCCCCGACGCTGGTGGCGGTTTCTGGCGCGGCGGGCGGCGGTATGGACGGGGTCTCGCTGCTCTCTGCGCACAACCGGAGCGGAGCGCTGCTGGAATCGCTGAGCAAGAGCGTGGATTCCATGAACTGGCCGGGCCCACGCACCTCGATTACGCCGTACCGCGCGGTTCGCACCGCGCAACACCTGTATGTGGAGTATCGGGGCAGCGGCCGGGAACTGTATGACTACGCCGCGGATCCGTACGAGTTGCAGAACCTGCTCGCCCATGGTGGCGATGCCACCGCAGCGGCGCTGGGAGCGCAGCTGTCCGGGCTGCTCCAGAGCCTGGGATAGAGGCTCCTGCTGCGCGCGGAGATCGTGTTGCGTTCCCATTCCCTGCCCCTGTTGCAGTGCGCTTCAGGGAGTCGCCGCTGGCGTCAGGACTGCGGGCTGAGTTTCGGTCTGGGCCGGTTGCTGGACCTCAGTGTTGCGCCCCGAGCGTGCCGGAGAACGCTCCAGCGGCTCCAGCGTGGCCGCCATGAGGACGACGGGCAACGCAATCAGCCCGATGGCCAGCAGCACGCGCACCAGCGCGAAATCACGGTTCACCCGAGCGCCTCCTGTGTCTGCAGCACACGCTGGCGGTCCCGGCGGGCGAGCCAGACCCCGCCGATCAGCAGCGCGAGCGCGGTGATGGCGGTCAACACCATGCCTAACCAAAAATACGGCGGCACGTAGCGGAATTCGACCGTGTGCTCGCCTGGCGGCAGCGCCAGCGTCATGAAGATGCTGTTGGCGCGCAGGACGGGCGCGGCCCGCCCATCGATGGTCGCCTGCCAGCCGGGATCCCAAATCTCGCTGGTGACTAACAGCCCGTCCGATGCAGCCGTGGCGGCGACTGCGAAGGCTTCCGGGCTCAGGCGGTGATAGCTGGCCGCTTCGGCCCCAGCGTCCGGCGGTTGGGCTAGCGTGGGCGCGGTCGTCTCTAGCAGCGCGGTCTGGCGCGGATCGACAGACCCGCTGGCCAACGCGGGCAGAATCTGTTCATCCGGAAGGGTCTGCGCCTCGTGCACGATCCACGCGCGCGGCAGCGCTTCCGGATTCTCGATGACCAGCACGTTGTCGTCACGGTAGAGGACCGGGAGCTTCGTCGCCATGGCGGAGAGGTCACGCCGTGAGGCTGCGTTGGCGGGGACGACGAAGAATCGCAGATTCAGCAGGTCGAGCAGGGGCGAGGCAATGCCGGGTGTGAAGATATCCGTCTCATGGTATTCCTGCCGGTGGCCGTTCAGCGCGTCGATGTACTCGCCATAGCGCATGATGTGCACCGGGTTGTACCCCTGCACATCCTCGATGCCGAACCAGGTGCCCCAGTTCTGCACCAGCAGCCAGTTGGCCGGGCCCAGCCACGCGTTGCGGTACGCCTGCGGCGGCAGCTCGCCGTGGCGCGACGGTCTTGGCAGCAGGGATGGGTCGAACCCGGCGTAGCGCCCGGCGTCATCGGCTGACGCATCGCGAATGAACGTTGCCGCGCCGTTGTCGTCGAGGAATGGCGCAATCTGGCCGCCGAGCGCCGCCGTCATCGAACGCTCGGGGCCGCCGCCTGGTCCCCAGCCCGCCAGCAGCGCGCGGCCGACGGGATCCCACACGATGATGGCGGCCAGCGCAATCAGGAGCACCTGCGGCTGGACGTACCGCGCCAGAATCAACGCGAGGAAGGCCACCCCCAGGATTGCCAGCATGGCCGCCATGGCCCCGCGGGAGATCAGCTGCGCCTGCCACCCCAGCACCGCCACTACGGCGACAATGGCAACCGCCAGCACACCGGCGCCAACGCGCCAACGTGGCAGGCTGGCTGCCGCGAAAAGGGTTTGCGCCGATGCGCCTGCCAGCATGGCGACTGACAGCGGCGCGACCATCAGCACACGAGACATCAAGTGTGTGTGGATCTGCTCGAAGCGGGGCAGCACCGCGTACGCCACCTTGGCGACGATGGTGGGTTCGGGCAGCACCAGGCAGATGGCGATGATGGGGGTGATGATCCAGAAGAGCAGCGGTGGCCAGCGCGGAGCCAGCACCGGCGCCAGCAGCGCCAGCGCGATCACTGCCGCGCCGACGTATAGCCATGATCCCGTGCCGAATCCGCCGGCCAGCTCGCGCAGCGCGTCCGGCAGGCTGAGTCCCACCAGCGAATCGGTCCAACCCGAAATGCCGGTGTAGTCGCCGCCGGGAGTGTTCGAGCGTGCGTTGGCGTCAAGACGGATTAGGAGCGCCATCGCGTTCAGCAGAACGCCGGTCGTCACCACGCCGACGCCGACGAGGACGCAGTGCAGCAGTCGTGCGCGCCAGCCCCATCCCGTGGGCGGCGTGACCAGCGTGCGCCAGGCGATCCACCCGGCGATGACTAACAGTGAGTAGTACGCGGCCTGCCCCAGCCAGGCGGCCAGAATCTGTGAGATGGCAAGCCCGCCCAGCGCGACTCCGGCCAACCGAAGCCAGTGCTTGCTGGCAATGCGCGCCACCTCGACCCCAATCAAGGCGATGGGCAGCCACGTGGTGACCTGCAGCATCAGCACGGCGCTGGCGGCGGCGGGCACGGCCCACGGCAGCACGTACGCCAGACCCGCGACCGCCGCCGCTGCCGGCCCGATGCCAGTCAACCGCGCCAGCGCGTACGCCGCTGCCGCCGACAGCAGCAGGTGAAACGCGAGGAATACGGTGGTTGCCGGCAGCGGGGGCAGGACCGTGTAGAAGGCCATGGCCGGGAAATAGCCCCAGCCGGACGAGGGATCCGCG
>JASGGF010000198.1:0-9393 GCA_047605145.1 Thermomicrobiales bacterium
GGGTGGGCGGTCCCTCGCCTGCGGACTCGTGACGACATGGGGGTGGGGAAGGTTCGCGGTGGAGTGCCAGACTCCGGCGCCGTGACCCGGAGGTTGGCGGTGCGCGGCTGCGCAGTGAGGCGCACCAGTCATGAAAGGAAGCCGTGTCGATGCCTGATGTTCCAGCCGCCGCAACGGGCAGCGCCGCAACATCCGGGCGCCGGCGACCCCTCAAGGTCGGGTTGATGTTCCCGGATACCGAGCACGAGTTCGGCGGGGGCACGGCGCGCTGGGCCGATCTGCTGGCAATGGCCAAGCTGGCGGAGGAGGTGGGCTTCGATTCCATCTGGGTCTCCGACCACCTCATCTTCCGCTTTGAGGAGAAGGCGCCGCAGGGCGTCTGGGAGTGCTGGTCGCTGCTGAGCGCGCTGGCGGCGGCCACCTCGCGCGTGGAGATCGGGCCGCTGGTGAGCTGCACCAGCTTCCGCAACCCCGCGTTGATCGCCAAGATCGCCAGCACGGTCGATGAGATCAGCGGCGGCCGTCTCATCCTCGGGCTCGGCGCGGGCTGGCACGAGCCGGAGTACACCGCGTTCGGTTACCCCTTCGATCACCGCGTCGGGCGCTTTGCCGAGGCGCTGCAGATCATCGCGCCATTGCTGCGCGAGGGGCGGGTCGATTTCGCGGGGGAGTATTACGCCGCGCGCGATTGCGAGCTGCGCCCGCGCGGGCCGCGCCCACAGGGTCCACCGATCATGATCGGCACGACCGGCGCGCGGATGCTGCGCCTGACGGCGGAGTACGCGGATATCTGGAACGCGTGGGGGCTGGACACGGCGGCGCAGGTGACGGATGCTCAGGCCAAGGTGGACGCCGCCTGCGCGGAGACGGGCCGCGATCCTGAGACACTGGCGCGCAGTTGCAGTGTGTTGATCGACCTGCCGGGGCGCGCCGGGCGCCCGCGCGAGACGGAGCCGCTGCACACGAGCAGCCCGGAGGAGGCCGCCGCCACCTTGCGGGGGCACGCCGCGCTGGGGATCAGCCACGTGCAGGTGGTGCTGGATCCGAACACCCTTGCGGGCATCGAGCAGTTCGCGCCGGTGTTGGCGCTGCTGGACAGAGGGAGCTGAAACGCCATGGCCCGAGCAGTCCGGAAATACGCGCTGGGGATCGATTTCGGCGGCACCAAGTTACTGGGCGCGGTGGTGGACCTGAAAACCGGCGAGGTGGTGGCGACCGCCAAGAAGCGCTCCTCCGCCGCCGATGATAGCAAGGGGATTCTGGGGCGGCTGAACGAGGTCGCCACGGCCACGCTGGAAGCTGCGAAGCTGAAGCCGAAGCAGCTTGCCGGCATCGGCGTGGGCGCGGCGGGGCAGGTGGATGCCGAGACGGGGGTGCTGCTGGGCACCCCCAACCTGAGTCAGGCGATCATCAACCTGCCGATTGCTGAATCCCTGACCAAGACGTTCGGCGTGCCAGTGGCGCTGCGCAACGATGTGCAGGTGGCGGCAGCGGGCGAGATGGCGTTTGGCGCGGGCAAGGGCGTGGAGAACTTCATCTGCTGCTTCGTTGGCACCGGGGTGGGCGGCGCGGTGGTGCAGCATGGCAAGCTGGTCAGCGGCGCCTCCGGCTCTGCCGGGGAGATCGGCCACCTGATCGTGGACGCCGGCGGCCGCCTCTGTGGCTGCGGCGGGCGCGGGCATCTGGAGGCGTACGCCAGCCGCACCGCCATCACCCTCAGCCTGATGGGCGACCTGAAGCGCGGCCGCGATTCGATCCTGACCGACCTTGCGCCCGATCTCTCGACCGCCCAGATGTGGCCGGAGAGCGGCGCGGTGCGCTCCGGCATTCTGCAGGCGGCGGTGGAGCAGGGTGACATGCTGGTGATCGAGACGCTGACGGAGGCGGGGCGCTACCTCGGCATTGGGCTGGCCTCCGCCATCAATCTGCTGAACCCGCAGCGGGTGGTGCTGGGCGGCGGCGTCATCGAATCGTGCGGGCTGCTGTACGACGTGGCGGTGGAGACCGCCAAGCGCGAAGCCCTCGCGGCCGCCCTGCGCGGCGTCGAGTTCCACCGCGCGCAGCTCGGCGACCACGCCGGGGTCGTCGGAGCGGCGCTGCTGGGGTCGAAGGCGGCGTAGGGGGAGAGGGGTTTGGGGTGAGGGTTCTTCGCCGCTGCGACGTGCGCTTCCCCAATAGCTCCCCCAGTCAAGGGGGTGGAGGCGATGAAGGGGGTGAAGAAGCACGGACGAATCGCCCGAACATCGTGAACACCCGAAGCACGTGGAAGATGATGGCGTGGGCGGCGGGCGCCGGCGGGTCTGGTGGCGTGTGGGGCTGCTCGTCGCGGCCGGCGTCATCGCGCTGGCGGTGGTGGCGGGGGAGCGGGTCCTCTTCCCCACGCCGCGCTTTCCCCAGCCGGCAGGCCCGTACGGCATTGGCGCGCGTGTCTATGACTGGACAGATGCCTCCCGCGAGGAACCCTTCACCGCCGAACGCGGCGATCACCGGCGCATCGTGGCGCAGATCTGGTATCCGGCGGATGGCAACGGCCCAACGCGGCCATACATCGACAACGATGCCGTAGCCGATGCGCTCGCCGGGCATCTTCATCTCCCCGGCTGGTTGTTCCGCAACATCCAGCACGCGCCGACGCACGCAGTCACGGACGCGCCAGCCGCCAGCGGCCCCTTTCCCGTCCTCCTCAACCCGACCGGCTTTTCGGGGTTCCGGAGCGCCAGCCTGTTCTGGATCGAGGAGTTGACTTCGCAGGGGTACGTTGTGGTCACCCTCGATCAGCCCGGGACGGCGGCCGTGACGGTCTATCCGGATGGCCGCGTCATCCCGCTGATAGCCGACAAGGCGCGCTTTGACGAGTTGATGCCGCTTGCCCTGTTGCAAGCGCCAGACCAGACGCCCGAGATGAACGGCGTGCCGCTGCCGGGTGGGATCATCCCGTTCCTGGCGGATGACCTGAGCTTCGTGCTTGACCAGCTGGCGGCGCTGAACCGCGACGATCCGGCGCTGGCGGGCCGGCTCGATCTGGATCACGTCGGGGTCTTCGGCATGTCGCTGGGCGGGTATGTCAGCGCGGAGGCCTGCCACCGTGACCCGCGCTTTCGGGCCTGCCTCGCCGTCGATTCCGGGCACACGGCGGATGTCGTCCGCGAGGGGCTGTCCCAGCCGATGATGGTGATCAGCCGGGACGCCGAGGTCATGCGGCAGGAGCGTGCCCGGGCCGGTGGCTGGCCCGAGGATGAGGTGCTGTTCACCACCGGCAGTCAGCGCGGGCTGTTTGCGCACAACCGTGGCGACGCCTATTTCGCGACCATGAACGAGATGTTCCATGTCAACTGGACCGACGCGCCGATCTGGACGCCGCTCATTGGCTGGATGGGGCTGGCAGGCCCGATTGATCCCTACAAGGGCTTCGCCGAGACGAATGCCCTCACGCTCGCCTTCTTCAACCGCACCCTCAAGGCGCAGCCGGCGCCGCTGCTCGACGCTCCGCCACCACCGGGGGCGCACTGGCAGTTGGAAACGCGGCGCGCGCGTTCCCTCACTCCGTTCATCCCCTGAGGCGCGTAGCGCCGCCACCCCCGGAGCGCAGCGGCGCCCCCTCGTCGTGATAAACTACGCGCGGTTCAGATTGCGGGATATCGCGTGGTCTGCCGCACGGATACGGGCGATGATGCTCGGTAATTTGCGGGAATAGTGCACTCGGTCAGGATTAAGTGAACTCGTTGGTTCGTGGTGGCGTGGCAAAGCACTGACGGCGCACAGATCCTCGTTTCTCCAGCCATGCACACCCTGCCACGAGATCAAACCGGAATGTTCAGGGGGATTCATGCACTCAAGCGACATGGGCTCAGGATCGTTGGCCGCCTCGTCCTCACGCGCAATGAACGGACAGCAAGCCGGACGCGGGGAAGTGGCCGCGTTTGTCGACTTCGAGAATATTCGGTATTCCAGCATCAACTCGTTCGGGCTGGAGCCCGACCCGCTGGCGTGGCGGGACAAGGCCCTGAAGTACGGCCTGATGGCGGTGGCCCGCGCCTACGCGGACTTTGACCAGCACCCGGCCCCGGTGCGGATGCGGCTGGACGTGGCGGGCTTCGAGGCTCAGCACTACCCGGCCAAGCGCACCAGCGACGGCGCCGGGCGCGAGAAGATCCAGTCGCGCGCCGATCTCAACTTCGTCATCGATGTCATCAACACGGCGCTGACGCGGCCCGATATCGAGACCTTCCTGCTCTTCACCGGCGACAAGGATTTCATCCGCCTCGTCACCACGCTACGCAACCGCCTCGGCAAGAAGGTCGTCATCTGCGGCGTGCCGGGCTCCGTCTCCCCCGATCTGGTGGTGGCGGCGGGCGCGGAGGATATGCTCACCTTCCAGCAGTCTGCCGACGTGGACCGCCAGTTCATTCAGGCGATCGACAAGTATGTGCGCCAGCTGCATGACGGTTTCGTGCCGACGCAAAGCCACATGAGCCGCACGCTGTGGCGCTTCGTGCCGCGGGACACGTTGCCCTCGGAGCATATCGAGGCGAAGGTGATGGAGTTCCTGCGCAAGGGAATCCTCACCAAGCGGCAGACGATCAACGGGCAGGGGCAGGAGCTGGTGATGACCGAGCTCAACCCCGATCACCCGCTGGTGATCGACGCCATCCCCGGCTTCAACGGCTACAACTTCGGCTTCGATGAGCCGGACGGCGAGTATGAGGGCGTCCCGTACACCGAGTACGACGCCACGGACGCCGACAACGACTACGAGGACGAAGAGGACGACAACCGGGGCAACCTGATCACCACCGAAACCGGCGGCTACGCGCGGTAACGGCGGGGGCCGGCCCTGCGCCAACGGATGGCCTTCACCCCAACCCCTCTCCCGATGCGCGGGAGAGGGGCTTTTTGTCGCATATCGGAAGCAGAATTGGTGCTATGACGTTATACTGGCGTCCTTAGGACGCCAGTATAACGTATCAGTGCCTTTGAGATGGTGCAGACGACGGCAGCGCAGGCCATCCTTGAGCAACTCGCGCACGAGCACCGGCGCGTCGTTGCCGAGTGGCGCGCCCTGATCCTGCTGCGCCGGGCCACGTTTGCACGCCCCTCGGATGAACGACGCTGGTCGACGCTCCCACAGCGCGCGGTCGAACTAGCCCCGATGCTGCGCCAGATGCGCCATCGTGGGGAGATTACGCCGATCACGGGCCTGCGTGGGATATATCAGGTCACCGTGCCCTACGCGCGCATGGGCCCGCTCGAAGACGACGAAGTGCTGATGGAGGCGAACCCCTACGCCAGCTTCAGCCACCTCTCGGCGCTGGTCTTCCATGGCCTCACCAACCAGTTGCCGCAGGGCCCAACCCTGATGGCGCCGCTCAATGGCGCCGCGGATGATCTCCCGCTCGGGACGGCTGCGGAGGACTGGGCGGGCATCGCGCCGGTGACCGGGCGCCGGCCTGCCCGCGTGCTGGGGCGCCCGGTGGCGTGGCATCAGGTGAAGCCGGAGCGGTTTTTCGGCACGCGCGTCTATCAGCCGCGCGGCTACCCGGTGCGCGTTACGACGCCAGAGCGCACGCTGCTGGATGGCTTGCTGGAGCCGGAGTGGTCTGGCGGGATCGAGAACGTGCTGCGGGCGTGGGCGCTGGCGCGCGATACCCTCGATCTCGATAGCCTCATGCACGCCGTTGATCGCTTCAATATGCCGCTGCTGGGGCAGCGCGCGGGGTTCCTGCTGGAAGAACTGGGCTACGAGGATGCCCGTTTCGAAGCGTGGCGAAGCAAGGCGCAGCGCGGCGGCTCCAGCAAGCTCGTGGCGTCCGCGCCGTATGAGCCAACCTTCAGCGAGCGCTGGAGCCTGTCGCTAAATGCGCCGCTCACGGCGTTGCAGGAAGGTGGTTGGTGAATCCAGCGTACCCAACCGCCTTTGCCGGGATAGGCGAGTGGGCCCGAGAGGCCGGTGTCCCGGTCAATGAAGCGCGCATCCGGTTCGCGCAGTTCACCATCCTGCAGGCCATTGCCGCCTCGCGCCAATTGCGTGAAGGGCTCGTGTTCAAGGGCGGGAACGCACTCGATTTCATTTGGCAACCGAATCGCAGCACATCAGATCTCGACTTCTCTGTCGATCACGGCGTCCTCCACGACGCTGCCGACGAGGCGCGAATCAAGGCGCTGCTGGAACGGGCGGTCGCGGCGGCCGCGCCGGGCGTGGGCGTTGCGATGCAAGTGACACGAGTAAGGGCCCAGCCTCCGGGAGCAGGCAGGACCTTTGTCACGTATCAGGCGCGCCTCACCTATGCGCTCCCGGATGAGCCGAGACTCCGCCTACGGCTGGAGCATGGCGAAGTGATTGCTCAGGGGATCGATCTCGATATCAGCATCAACGAGCCCATCTGTGAGGCCAGGTGGGTGGAGGTCTGCCCTGACAGCGCCATCCGGGTCGCCACGCTTGAAGATATCGTGGCGGAGAAGCTGCGCGCCCTGTTGCAGCAACCGATCCGCAACCGCTTGCGCCGGCAGGATCTGCTCGATATCGCCGTGATCCTTCGCGGTCAGCCTGAACTGAGTCGTGGCCGGGTCGCCCAGTTTCTGGTGACCAAGGCTGACGCCCGCAATGTCCCCGTCTCTCGCGCTGCTTTCCACAACCCGGGGGTGGCCGAGCGCGCCAGCCGGGACTACGCCGCGCTGGAGATCACCACGCGCGCCAGCTTCATCCCATACGACGAGGCGTTGCGATTGCTGCATGCGTTTGTGGAGGAGTTGCCGCTCCCCGAGTGAGCCCGCGGCCGACCATTTCCGCAAGCTGCGAATCCCGCGTGGGCGCAACACGGCGATGCAGCTGCCATCGGCCACTCCACCGCAGCGGCCGTCTGGCTCGCGTACCCTGCCACCATCAGGCGCAGGCAGCCCGGCGCGAGGCGCGCGAACACGAGGGAGAGAGTGTGGCAGGTCCGAAAGCATCGTTCACCTGGTGGTCGTTCGAGAACCTTGGCGCGGATACCGCCACGCTGCTGCGCGAGACGGCGGCGATGGGCTACTACGGCGTAGAACTGGCGGACCCGGCGATCTGGCCGCAGGCCCGCGAGGCCGGGTTGGCGATCGCCAGTCACCGGGGGCACGATACATTGGAAGATGGCCTCAACATCGCCGCCAACCACGACCGCATCGAGCGCGAACTGCGCGAGAACATCGCGCTGGCGCACGATTGGGGCTGCCCGGTGCTGATCTGCTTCAGCGGCAACCGCCACGGCGCGTCCGACGAGGAGGGCGTGGCGGTGACGGCGGCGGGGCTGGCGCGGGTGGCGGCGGAGGCCGAGGCGGCGGGGGTGACGCTGGCGCTGGAGCTGCTGAACAGCCACGTTGACCACCCCGGCTACCAGTGCGACCACACCCCGTGGGGCCTACGCGTCATCGAGCAGGTGAATAGCCCGGCGGTGAAGCTGCTCTACGACGTCTATCACATGCAGGTGATGGAGGGCGATGTGATGCGCACCATCGCCACGCAGCATCCCCACTTCGCGCACTACCACGTGGCCGGCAACCCCGGCCGCCACGAGCCGGACGCCTCGCAGGAGCTGAACTACCCGCCGATCTACCGCGCCATTGCGGAGACCGGGTTCACCGGGTACGTCGGCATGGAGTTCGAGCCGCTGGGCGAGCCGGTGGGGGCGCTGCGAGACGCGCTGGCGGTCTTTCGCAGCGCGGTCTGATGGGGCAGGGCTCCATCGTATCGCCGATCCCGCTGGTCACCGATGCAGCCGAGGTGCTGGGGCGCGTGCTGCGCTGGGCGGCGGGCGCGGCGGGTGTGCGCGCCGTCATCCTCGAAAGCTCACGCGCCCACCCCGGCGCCCCGCGCGATACCCTGACCGACTACGACCTCGCGCTTCTGGTGACCGATGTCGCGGCGTACGCGGCGCCGGGGGAGTGGGTGCGCGCCCTCGGGGAGCCGCTGCTGCGCGTGCGCGACGTGTCGGTGGTCGAGGCGCTGGCTGGGCCGCTGACCGGGCCGCTGCCGGCGCCCATCCGGGTGCAGAACGACATGCTGCTTTTTGCGGACGGCGCGAAGATCGATTTCGGCATCTGGCCGGTGAGCATCGCCCACGTCATCGCGGAGCAGGGCGCGCTGCCGCAGGAATGGGATCACGCCTACTAGGTGCTGCTCGACAAGGACGGCCTGACCCACGGCTGGCCGCCGCCGACGGGCGATGCCTACGTGCTGCACGCGCCTGCGGCGGCGGAGTTTCAGGCGGGGGTTGAGGAGTTCTGGTGGCTCTGCACGTATGTGGCGAAATCCCTGTGGCGTGGTGAATTGCTGGCGGCGCAGGTGCTGTTCGATTACGAGTTGCGCCACCTCATTCTGCTGCGCTTCGTGACGTGGCGGGTGGGCATCGACAGCAGCTGGACGGCGCGGCCCGGCTTTTTCGGGCGCGGGCTACCGGCGCTGATGGGGGCGGCGCTGTGGGAGGCGTGGTTGGCCTCCGCCGGCAGCGGGTCCATCAGCGCGCTGTGGGACGCGCTCTGGCGGACCATTGCCCTCTTCCGCGAGCTGGCGCAGAGCATTGCCGCCGATCTGGGCTACGCCTACCCGGCGACGCTGGACGCGCAGATGACGGCGTATCTGGCTGGCATCCGGACAATGCCATGGTGACCGGCAACGGGCCGGAGCACACGCTCCGGCCCGTCGTCTGGGAATGGGGTTTGGGGGGATACGGGGAAACGCGGATCAGGCGCTGGGGTTGCTGGTCGACCACTCCTGCATCGCCTGCTCGCCGGGGCGGTCGATGTGGACGTGCTCATCGACACGGGTGACCCACGACATGGGGATCCAGTGGTGCTGGCCACTCTCGTCCTTCGTCAGCTTGATCATGTCGCCGGGATCGGTGTGATCAACCGTCGCGAACTGGCCGCCTTCCGAGCAGATGACCGGCATATGCGGCGTAATCTTGGTGGCGTCAATGGTTGCAGACATGGGGAAAATCTCCGAATCTGTGCTGTTGCGGGCCGCTTTGCCCATGCCAGAGCTATTGCAGGCGGTATGCCACCCGCCGCCCGGATGTGGCGCGCAATACCGCGGCCGCCCGTACGCGGAGACTGGCTGAGGAAAGGCGCACCTCGCCGCGCATGACCGGAAATTGGCGGAGGAATCGCCACGATGCCGCAACTGTTCGCCACGCTGTCGCTGCCGTCCGCCGCCGTCGTCCCAGCGCCTGACGGCGTCGAGCTCCGCCCCTGCACGCCCGCCGACGCCGCCGCGCTGGCACGGCTGTACTTCGCGGCGTACCCGCCGGGGGTGGCCTGCGCCACGCTGGAGGAGGCGGAGGCCGATATCGCGGCCACCTTCGGCGGGGAGTACGGCCCGCTCTGGCTGGCGGCATCGCCCGTGGCGGTGGCCGGGGGCGAGCTGGT
>JASGGF010000199.1:0-9360 GCA_047605145.1 Thermomicrobiales bacterium
TGTTCGGCGGCGCCTGCCACATGGTCCCCAACCACGCGTTGATCATCATGGCGCTGCTGTACGGCGGGGACGATTTCCGCAAGGCCCAGATGATCATCAACACGGCGGGCTGGGACACCGACTGCAACGCCGCGAACGTGGGCGCCATCCTCGGGGTCAAGAACGGGCTGGCCGGCATCGATGGCTCGGATTACGACTGGCGTGGGCCGGTGGCGGACCGCATGTACCTCTCGGCGGCGGACGGTGGGCGCACCATCACCGACGCGGTGATCGAGACCTACCACATCGTCAACGCCGCGCGGGGTCTGGCCGGGCTGGAGCCGCTGGCGCCGAAGGATGGCGCGCGCTTCCACTTCTCGCTGCCGGGTTCGGTGCAGGGCTTCCAGAGCGACAATGAAGACGCCGACCTCGTCAACAATGACGGTGCGCTGGAGATCCAGTGGGACGCCGGGATGATTGGCGCAGCTGTCGTCAGCACCCCGACCTTTACGCCGGAGGAGGCGCTGGTCGATCTGGGCACGTACACCATGATCGCCAGCCCGACGCTGTACTCCGGGCAGGAGGTTCAGGCCAGCGTGGCGGCAGACGGCGAGAACCTCGAGCCGGCGCGGGTAGCGTTGACGCTGACGTACTATGGAGCCGACGACAGCATGCAGTCGCTGACCGGGCCGGCAGTGGAGCTTGCGGCAGGGGAGGCGCGAAAGCTGCGCTGGACCGTGCCCGATACGCACGGCTTGCCGATTGCGTCAATTGGCCTGCAGGTAGAGCCAGACGGCGACGCTGGCGGCGTGATCACGCTGGACCGGTTGGACTGGGGCGGGACGCCGACGACGACGCTGACCCGGCCCGATGGCCCCGGGACGCAATGGCAGGCGGCATGGGTCAACGGCGTCGACCAGATGCAAACGCGGTGGTGGGACTCGTTCCGGCTATCCAAGAATGAAGGCACCGGGCTGATCAGCCAGGGCACGTCGGATTGGGAGGATTACACCGTCTCCGCCGACATCTCACTGATGCTGGCGCAGCAGGGCGGGCTGGCGGCGCGGGTCGGTGGCCTGCGCCGCTGGTACGCGCTGGTGCTCTGCGACGATGGCATGGTGCGGCTGGTCAAGGACCGCGAGGCCGTGAGCGTGCTCTCGGAGCGGGCCTTTCCCGTGGAGCTGGACCGCTACTACCGGTTTGAACTGACCGTGGAGGGCGACCACCTCATCGGGCGCATCGACGGCGAGGTCGTGGCCGACGTCCACGACACGCAGGACCCGTTGCTGGCCGGTGGGGTCGGCCTGCTGGTGACAGTTGGTACGATCTCCTCGGACGCGGTGACGGTGCAGCCCGTCGCTGCCTGATTGCGTGCGGGACTGGTGGCGCAGCGGCGTCACCCGTCCCGCAAACCAGCAGAACGACTGAGGTTTCATGGAACTGATTACCGAACAGATGTTGGCGTCGCTGGCGATTGGCGCCGGCATTCTGGGCACCGGCGGCGGCGGCAACCCGTACCTCGGCTATCTCGAAGCGCGCGAGGCATTGCGCGCGGGCAAGCGCATCTCGCTCGTCTCGGTTGATGAACTGGAAGAAGATGCGCTGATTACCTCCGTTGGCGGCATCGGCGCGCCGGTCGTGGGGATTGAACGCGTCAGCAAGGGTGATGAGTGCCTGCTCGCCCTGCGCACGCTGGAAGCACACATCGGCCGCACGTTCACCCACCTTATTCCCGGTGAGATCGGCGGCGCGAACTCGATGCGGCCGATGATCGTCGCGGCGCAAGCCGGCATCCCGGTGGTGGATGGCGACGGAATGGGGCGGGCGTTCCCGGAACTCCAGATGGACACCTTCAGCATCTACGGCGTGCGGCCAACTCCGGGCGCGCTGGCCGATCCGCGCGGGCACACCGCCATCTTCGATGGCATCGCTGATCCGACGACACTGGAGCGGTACGCGCGCGTGGTAACGGTGCAGATGGGCGGGGCGGCGGGCTACGCCTTCCCGCCGATTACCGCCGAAGAGTTGCGACGCACCGCCATTCAGGGCACGGTGCGGTTGGCGATTCGAATTGGGGAGGCGGTAGAGGCAGCGCGCGCGCAGCATCGTGACCCGGTGGGGGCGGTGCTGGGGGTGGCCGGCGGCGAACGGTTCTTTCAGGGCAAGATCGGCGATGTCGAACGGCGGCTGGAGGGCGGCTTTGCGCGCGGGGTCGTGACGTTGCACGGCACGGGTGTCGACGCGGGCCGAACGCTGGTGATCGACTTCCAGAACGAGAACCTCATTGCCCGCACGAATGAGGGCGAAGTGCTGGCCGTGGTGCCGGACCTGATCTGCCTCGTCGATGAGGACAACGCCGAGCCGATCACGACGGAGTTGCTGCGCTTCGGATTGCGAGTGGCGGTGCTGGGCATTCCGGCGCCAGCGTTACTGAAGACCCCGGAGGCACTGGCATATGTCGGGCCGGCGGCGTTTGGGTACCCGGACGTGCCGTACACGCCGTTGAGCGGGGTCTTTGGCGAGCCGGGAGCGGAGCGGTAAGGCTGCCAAGGCTGCCAACATGTGCGGTGGCATTCGTTGGCAGCCTTCGCGCGGCATCGGCGAGGCGATTACCCGGCGGCGACGGCCATGGCGGGGTAGTAGAGATTGGCTCCGCCGCGCAGAGTTTCGCCATCGTTGAGAGCGCCAACGGGACTGCCGAACTCGAAACCGAGGACGTCTTCCTCAAGAGCTTGCACGGTGAGACCGGAGGCCCCCAACGCCGCGAGCGTTTCCGGGGCGATGCGAGAACTGGCCTGCACGATGCCGGTGGAGCAATCGATGCGCGGCGCGGAGATGGCCGCCTGCATGCCCATGCCGTAATCGACAACGTTGGAGATGATCTGGGGCAGCGCGTTCAAGATGCGCCGGCCACCCATGGCGCCGACGGAGAGGAGCGCGCGGTTCCCCTGCATGACGATGGCGGGGGCCATATTGGCCAGCGGCTTCTTGCCGCCCGCAACGGAGTTCGGGCGGCCCGGCTCCGGATCGAACCACATCATGCCGTTGTTGAGCAGCACGCCCGTGCCGGGGACGGTGACGCCGCTGCCCCAACCCCCGAGCAGCGTGGAGGTCAGCGAGACGCTATTCCCGTGGCGGTCGATGACCGAGACGTGGGTGGTATTCATCCGCGGCGTCGGAACGGGCAAGCCGGGGCGCGCTACGTCGCCACCGGCGACCTGAAAGCGGGCAGCCTGTTCTGCGGCGTAGGCGGGCGAGATCAGCGCCTCCCACGGCGCATCCACGAAAGCAGGGTCGCCAAGCAACGCGAGGCGGTCGGTGAACGCCTGCAGGCATGATTCCGCGATCCAGCGCAGCGCGGCGGGCGCGTTGTGGGGCAGATCGGCGAGTTCCGCCCGCTCCATCAGGTTCAGAGTTTCCAGCACCGTCGGGCCGCCGGAGGCCGGGGTGGAGGTCAGCACCTCGTGGCCGCGATAGCTGCCTCGTAGCGGATCAGTGACCACAGGTTGATACGCGGCGAGGTCCGCTTCGGTGATGAGGCCGCCGTGGTCCGCCATCTCGCGCGCGAGGGCAGCAGCGGGCGCGCCCTCGTAGAAGGCGCGGGGGCCGTGATCGGCGACAAGGCGCAGGGTGGTGGCGAGGTCTGGCTGGCGGAGGGGGGTGCGCCAGCCAGGGTACGGAGTCGGAACGTAGCCGTCGTTCGTAAAGATGGCGCGGGTGGTCGGGAAGCGGTTCAGCAGCGCCAGATCGAGGCCGATCATCAGGGCGGTGTGCCAGCTAACGTCGAAGCCGATTTCGGCGTAGTGGATGGCGGGCGCGAAGGCGCGCTGCCGGGTGATGGAGCCGAACTGCTCAAGCGCGAGGCAGAGACCCGCCACCGTGCCCGGCACGGCGGTCGCGAGGTGGCCGTGGATATTGGCGGCGCCGGCGACCTGCCGCCAGCCGAACATATCGGCGTCCACACCGCTATCTTCCAGCGAGTACATATCTGGTGTGGCGGCGGCGGGCGCGACCATGGCGTGGTCGATGACGACGCGCTCACCGGTGGCCGGGAACTGGGCCAGCAAGAAGCCGCCGCCGCCGAGCCCGCTCATGAACGGCTCGACGACGCCGGCCACCAGCGCGGCAGTGACCGCGGCATCGACCGCGTTCCCACCTTCACGCAGCACTTCCGCCCCGGCCTCGGCGGCTAACTCGTGCTTGGCGGCGACGATGCCGTGCGGCGAAACCGCCTCGTCGCGGTCATAGCGCCACGTGGTGCGCGCGCTCACGCGCCGGCCAGCGGGTTGGCGGCGCGGAAGCGGTCCGCCGCCGCGCCGAGCGTCGAGAACTCGACGCCGTCGTGCGATTTCATCCAGCCGATCAGCCGCTCCAGCATCAGCAGGCGGTGACCGCGCCCGATCACCTGCGGGTGGTTGGTCAGGGTGTAGACGCCGCCGGGGATATCGCGGTACATGAAGCTGAACTCGCCCTGCCAGATCTCCTCGACCTTCGAGGGCGCGGAGTGGCCGGTGGCGTTGATGCCGGCGCTGCGCAGCGAGAGGTATTCGAAGTGCGGCCAGTCATCGAGGATCCAACTGACCGGCATTTCCACCAGATCGACCGGACTGCCGAACAGGTACGGGCCATCCTCCTGAATGACATCGCCAGAGCGGCACCAGTGCGGGACGAAGTCGCTGCCCATGAGCGAGCTCTCGTAGCGGAAGCCCGCTTCGAGCAGTAAGTCGATGGTGTAGGGGCTGTTGTCCCACGCGGGTGAGCGGTACCCCACGGGCCGCACACCGGCGACCTGATCCAGCGCGAGCAGGCCGCGCTGGAGGACGGCGCGCTCGCGCTCCGGGGTCTCCAGCGCCAACGGATTCTCATGCAGGTAGCCATGGTGCCCGATTTCGTGCCCCTCGGCCGCGATGCGGCGCACGATATCCGGGTAGGTCTCGGCAGTGTGGCCGGTCACGAAGAACGTGCCGGAGATGCCCTCGCGCGCAAGCAGATCGAGGATGCGCTGGCAGCCGACGGCGCCAAACTCGCCGCGCGAGATCATGCTCGGCGACTGGGCGGCCATGGGCCCGATCCAGATCGAGATGGCATCGAAATCGAAGGTCAGGCAGACGGTGGCGCGGGGTGATTCGGCCATCTTCTCAAACCGCCTGATGGGTGATGCGGCCGTTCATGACCGTCAGCAAGACCGGGAGATCGACCAGCGCGTCGGCGTCGGTATCGACGGGATCGGCGGCAAAGCCGGTCAGATCACCTCGGAAGCCGGGTGCGATGCGACCGGAGAGGTGTCCCTCGTTGATAGCGGCTGCCGCGCCAGTGGTGTACCCGTGCAGGGTCTCGAGCCCGGTCAGCGCCTGATTGATGGCGCGGGGTGGCATCTCCAACTGGCCCGGCGGGCGGCGCAAGCGGACCCACGCCATGCCAAGGCGGGGATCGAAGGGCGCCACTGACCAGTCTGAGCCGAGCGCGACGATGGCGCCGGACTCCAGTAGCGAACGCGTGGGGAAGGCGCGGGCGGTGCGCTCTGGCCCGGCGCGGTCGGCCCACTCGTCGGAGCCATCGGCCTGCATGGCGGCCATGTGCAGTGGTTGCATTGAGGCGACGACGTTCTCCGCCGCGAAGCGGGGGACATCGGCGGGCTCGACCAGCTCGTCGTGCTCGATGCGGTGGGGGCCGTAGAGGCCGTTTTGCGGGAATGCGGAGGCCGCCTTGTAGGCGTCCAGCGCGCAGCGGACGCCGCCATCGCCGACGGAGTGCGTGATGCACTGGAAGCCGGCCTCGGCGAAGAGCGAGACGGCAGCGGCGTATTTGGCGGGATCGGGCCAGAAAGGCAACGTGCCGTTGCCGCGCGTGTCGGCGTGGGTCAGCCAGCCCGTGCCGGTCTCAATGACGCCATCAATAAAGAACTTGACCGCGCCGCCACGCCAGAGGGCGCCGTGCTCGTCTCGCAGGGGGATTTGGTCTCGCATTTCGTCGAAGGTCATGTGCGGCGACTGCCAGAGCGGGACGATGGAGCGGCAGAGTAGGTCGCCGCGGTCCTCCAGTTGTTGGTAGATGGCGAACTCGTCCGGGGTGGCCTCCATGGCGTGGACAGCGGTGAGGCCGACCTGCGCGAAGCGGCGGTACGAATCCTGATAGCGGGCGTACTCCGCTTGCGGGCTGAGCGGCGGCACGATGTCCCAGACGAGGTGCATGGCGGCGCCTTCCAGCAACTCGCCGGTGGGCACGCCGTGCTCATCGACGCCGACCGTAGCCGCTTCGTCAAAGTGGACGGGGCCGGTGACGCCGGCGATCTGGAGCGCGGCGCGATTGGCGACGCCGCTGTGGCCATCGAAGAAGCGCAGATAGGTGGGCCGGCCGCCGACCGCCTCGTCGATCAGGTCGCCGCGAATGCCGGTCGGGCCGAACATCTCGTAGTGGACGCCCCAGCCGACGACCCAGTCCTCCGGCCCAAGCGTTTCGGCTTCGGCGCGGAGCTTGGCGCGCAGGTCTTCGAGCGTGACGGCGTCGAAGGCATCCACGCCACGCGTGGCGATCGAGCTGGAGATGGGGTGCATGTGGGAATCGGTCAGGCCGGGGACGAAGGCGATGCCGCGCCCATCGATCACCGCCGTGCCGGGGCCGCGCAGAGCGCGGATGGAGTCATCGTCCCCGGTGGCCACAATGAGGCCATCGTGGATGGCGACGGCGGTGCAAAAGGGTTGCTGCGGGTCAAGCGTGCGGATGCGCGCGCCCCAGATGATCAGTTGCGGATCGTTGGCCATTCCATCCCCTGCCAGAGCATACGGTCATTCCGTACGGACATCGGGCCTGCGGCGGCGGGCGCGGCGCTGCGCGAGACGCGAGGCGTATACCCGGTAGGATATCTATTTCCGGGCAAACTCGCGCGCCTGTCTGCGAAACCGTAACCGGGCGCCGGGCGTCATGGAGACGCGAGACAGATGCCGTCTGGAGTGCGCTGCAGGGAATGGGTCCTCCTGTAGCCCCCGAGCTCCGGGCCGGCGCGGTTTCGATGGTGAAAAGGGGAGGGAACGAACAATGACCGAACAGGCAAATGCCCCGCGGGCCTGGATGCGGTGGGCAATCGCATTGGCCCTGTTGAGTGGCACCGTGGCGGGCTCTGTTGGCCCTGCTTTCGCGCAGGACGACGGGCAGGCCGCCGAGCCGGTGGTCGAGCAGACCGTCGATAACTCGGCGCCGGCGGAAGAAGCGCCAGTGGAGCAGGCTCCGGCGGAAGAGGCTCCTGTCGAGCAGGCGCCCGCGGAGGCAGCTCCGGTGGAGCAGGCTCCGGCTGAAGCGGCGCCGGTGGTCGAGGAAGTGGCTGCGGCTCCGGCGGTCGACGATGCCTCGGCGGCTCCGGTCGCTGACCAGTCCGGCGGCGATCAGGGCCAGGGCAATGGCGGCGGCGGGAACGGAGGCAATGGTGGCGGGGGCGAGACCTCCCAGCCGGAGACGCCGTTCTTCGATCCGAATGTTCCGGCTAACCCGGCGGTGACCAGCAACCCGGCCGTGACCAACAACAACCCGATCATGGATAGCGACGCTGCTCAGGCGGCCATGGGTCAGACGCAGGACGTGACTGCCCCCGTTGAAACGCAAGCCGCGCAGACTGAGGAGCCGACCGCAGCGGAGCCTGCTGCCGAGGACTCGGCAGGCGATAGCGGTAGCGGCAACGGCGGTGGTGGCGAGCAGGCCACCGACTCCGGGAACGGCGACGCGCAGGCCGCAGAGCCTGAGCCGACCGCGACGCCGCAGTTCGGGGACGATGACTACAACATCTTCAACGACCCGAAGTTCAACCCGGACGCCGCGCAGGACGAGCCGGCTGTGGAGCAGACCGATAGCGGCTCCGGCGGCAATGGCGGCGGCAACGGCGGCGGCAAGAACGACAACGCGAACGACGCTGGCTCCGGTGGCAGTGGTGGCGGCAACGCGACCGACGCTCCGGCGGATTCCGGTTCGTCTGACTCCGGATCTGGCTCTGGTTCCAACGGTTCGACGGACGCCCCTGCGACTTCCGGGGACACCGCGACGGACAGCGGGAACGCGGATTCTGGACAGAACGCGGATTCTGGCGAGAAGGCCGACGACAAGGACGACGCGAAGGCCGAGGACGACGAGGCCAAGGCGGACGACGCCAACGAGGCTGACTCGACCACGGTTGAGCAGAGCGCCGATATCGATGGCGACGGCAACGTGAGTGTTGTCGAGCAGCAGAAGGCGGACCGCAAGGCGGCTAAGAAGGAAAACCGCAACAAGAACGGCAACAACAAGAACAACAACGGCAACAACAAGAACAACAATGGCGGCAAGGACAAGAAGAACAAGCACCGGATGGGTCTGGCCGCGAGCCGCGTGGCTGGCCTGAACCGGGGCGGCGGTGGCAACACGGCGTCGGCTGGCAATGGTGGCCGCGCCAACGCGAGCGCTGACGGCGGGATTGTGGTCATCGGCACGATCAACTCCGGCGGCAACAAGGGCAACACGGTCAATGTCGGGACTATCGGCGGGTATGACTGCAATGGCGCCCCGATCTACATCGACGGCGGCAACGTGGACAACAGCACCACGCTGAACATCGACGCCAGCGGCGGCACGGCGATCGCCGACGCTTCCGGCGGCAGCGATAACCTGGCGATGACCAGCGGCAACGACAAGAACGACAAGGGCGTTCGCGCCCCGATCCGGTCGATGTACGGGCTGCGCGGCGGCCGTGGCAACAATGGCGGCGGCGATGTGGCCTCGGCCGGCAACGGCGGTCAGGCGAACTCCAGCGCGAACGGCGGCATCGTGGTCATCGACGAGATCAACTCGGGTGGCAACGAGGGCAACACTATCAACGTCGAGAGCGTCTGCGGTGGCGCCGAGGCCCCGGTCTACACACCAGAGGCGCCGGCGAAGCCGGGCAAGCCAGCCAAGCCGGGCAAGACCGTGGTGGTTCCGGTGACCCCGGGCAAGTCCTCTGGCGGTGGCGCGAAGGTGAAGGTCGTGCGCGTGCCTTCGACGGGCGTGGGCCACGTCCCGGCGCCGGCTCAGCCGGTTCCGGCGGGCTCGCCTGTCGCGACCCTGCCGGTGCGCGATGAGGACGAAGCGAACGGCGACGAGTACGAACTGCTCGACTAGCGCCTGAGCCAGTCTGGCCACAACGAAGCGGGGGAGGCGGTGATCGCCTCCCCCGTTTTCGTTTGGACGCTTGGTGAGCCCGGGGTGTTTAGCCGGCGTTGGTCAGGTGAGGCCGGAGCGGGGATCGTGAACGCGTGGTGGTGAGGCGAGGTCCTTCACGCTTGGCGCCAATTAGCCCTTGCGAGGTCCGACACCCCGGAGACGCCCACACCCCAAACCCACTCCCCATGCGCGGGCGCGGGGCTTGCGTGCCCGAGGATT
>JASGGF010000200.1:0-9297 GCA_047605145.1 Thermomicrobiales bacterium
CCGTGGGCGCGGCTGATTGAACAGCGCCTCCAGTTGCTCGCCCTCGATCGTTTCCTCGGCCAGCAGCAACTCAGCGATCGCGCGCAACTCGCCGGCGTTCGCTTCCACGATGGCGCGCGCCTGCTGGTGGGCGGAGTCGATCAGTTCGCGAATCTCCTGATCGATCTGGAAGGCAATCTCATCACTGTAGTTCCGCTGCTCGCTGATCTCGCGGCCCAGAAAGACCAGTTCGTCTTTCTTGCCGAAGGCGCGCGGCCCCAGCGTCCGGCTCATGCCGAATTCCGTCACCATCCGCCGGGCCAGCCCGGTGGCGCGGTCGATATCGTTGGCGGCGCCGGTGGATTGCTCCTCGAACACCATTTGCTCGGCCACGTGCCCGGCCATGTACACCGCTAGTTCGTCTTCGAACTGCGCCTTCGTCTTGAACAGCCGGTCTTCGTCCGGCACCACCCGCGTGTAGCCGCCCATCATGCCGCGCGCCACGATGCTGACCTTGCGCACCGGGTCCGCGTTCGGCAGCATCCGCGCCACCAGCGCGTGCCCCGCCTCGTGGTAGGCCGTCATCACCCGCTCGCGCTCGGAGATCACGCGGCTCTTGCGCTGCGGTCCGGCAATCACCCGGTCAATCGCCTCGGTCAACTCGTCCCGGCTGACCGTTTTTCGGTTTCTCCGCGCTGCCAGAATCGCCGCTTCGTTGACCAGATTCTCCAGATCCGCTCCGGAGAAGCCGGGCGTCTGCCGCGCCAGCCCCTCGATGGAGACATCCTCCTCCAGCGGTTTGCCGCGCACGTGCACAGTGAGGATGGCGATCCGGCCCTGAATATCGGGCCGGTCAAGGATCACTTGCCGGTCGAAGCGGCCCGGCCGCAGCAGCGCGGGATCGAGCACATCAGGCCGGTTCGTTGCGGCGATCACAATCACGTTGGTGGAGGAATCGAAGCCGTCCATCTCCACCAGTATCTGGTTCAGCGTCTGCTCGCGCTCATCATGGCTGCCGCCGAGGCCAGCGCCGCGCTGCCGCCCCACCGCGTCAATTTCATCGATGAACACGATGCAGGGCGCGTTGCGCTTGGCCTGCTCGAACAGGTCGCGCACGCGGCTGGCCCCGACCCCTACGAACATCTCGACGAACTCGGAGCCGGAGATGCTGAAGAATGGCACCCCGGCCTCGCCCGCCACCGCCCGAGAGAGCAGGGTCTTGCCGGTGCCCGGCGGCCCCACCAGCAGCACGCCCCGCGGAATGCGGGCGCCCAGTGCCGCGAACTTCTCCGGATACTTCAGGAAGTCGACAACCTCGACCAGCTCTTCCTTGGCCTCTTCCACGCCGGCTACGTCCGGGAACGTGACCGAGGGCCGGTTGGCGGTGAAGACGCGGGCGCGGCTCTTGCCGAACGACATCGCCTGATTGTTCGAGCCTTGCGACTGGCGCATCATGAACACGAAGATGCCGACCAGAAAAAGCGTGGGCAGGATGAACGACAACATGCCCAGCCACGCGCCCCAGTTGCTGGCGGGCTGAAATTCGATCATCCCCGGTGGCAGGCTGGACGGCTCTACCCCGTAGGTCTTGAGCACCGTCAGCAGGTCAGTGTCCGCCGGGATCGTGGTCACGGCATCGCGGCGGCCCGCCTCCTGCGCGTACTTGACGCGCACCTCGCGGCTGCCGTCCGCCTGCACCAGTGTTTGCACCTTGCCGTCGCGCACTTCCTGCGCGACCTGACCGATGCTGCGAGGGGTTGGCGCGGCGTCGCTTCCGACAAACGTTGCCCACAGGGCCAGCAGCGCGACGATGAGGACGATCCAGACGAGGCTGCTGCGAATCCAGCGGTGATCAGGCATGTATGATGAATCTCCCGCGCGGAACCGGGGGTAACCTGCTAAAACTCGTAGCCGCGCCGCGCGAGTATATCACCGGCCCTTTCCACCTCATTCCGGCGCGTACACCTTCGGGTCCAGCACGGCCACGTACGGCAGGTTGCGGTACTTGCCCGCGTAGTCCAGCCCGTAGCCGATCACGAACTCGTCGGGAATGGTGAAACCAACGCGGTCCACCTGCACCGGGATCGCGTCTGGCTTGTCCTTCTTCAGCAGCGCCACTACCGCGATATCGCGCGGGCTGCGCCGTTGCAGCACATCTAGCAGATACTGCAGGGTCAGGCCGCTGTCGACGATATCCTCCACCACGATCACGCGCCGCCCGGCGATCTCCTGATCGAGATCCTTCAGGATGCGCACCACGCCCGAACTTTGCGTGGCGGCGCCGTACGACGACACCGCCATGAAATCGACCTCCAGCGGCACCTGCATGGCGCGCATCAGGTCGGTCATGAAGGTGATGGCGCCGTTCAGCACGCCCACCAGCAGCGGGATGTCGTCCCGGTACTCGTCGTCCAGCTCCCGCGCCATCTCTGCGATCCGCAGCCGGATCACGTCCTCATCGATCAGGATGCGCGCCACCCCAGTCGCGCGAGGCTCCGTCAGGTTCATGCCGTCCCTTCCTCTCCGTTTTCCCACATCGCAGATCTCGTTACGCAGAGCATGCCGCGTGCGCGGCGCACGCGCCACCCACCCGACAGTTCCACCACGCGCCCATTGTCCGCGCGTGCCGCCAGCTGCCGTACCGCCTCCACCCGCTCTGCCGAGAGATCGTGCAGGCCAATCTGCCGCGCCAGCCACCCGCGCACCATGCGCCGCTGCAAGGCCGCTGGTTGCTCCGTAAGCTGCGCCCCGCTGAGGCGTCCTTCCGCATCGAGTGCCTCCGTGAGGGCTCGCGTCGCGAGGCTCTCCAGCAGCGCGTCATCATCAGCCGCCAGACTGGCGTAGCGAGCTAGCGCCGCCCCGGCGCCCGGTACCCGTGCTTCAATCACCGGCAGGACATCGTGACGCAGCCAGTTTCGGCGAAAGGTGGTCTCGTCGTTCGTCGGGTCCAGCACCGGGTGGAGCCGCCGAAGCGCCAGATAGCTCAGGATCTCCCGGCGCGACTCACCCAGCAACGGCCGCCAAAGCCGTAATCGAATGTCGTGATCGTATTGGGATATGTCGTTTGGCGACGCCGGCATGTCCCCGAACTCCGCCATGCCGCGCGCGCCGTTCAGCCCGCTCCCTCGCAGCAAGTGCAGCAACACCGTTTCCGCCTGATCGTCCTGATGGTGTGCGGTCGCAACCAGTTCAGCGCCAGCAGTCTCCGCCGCTTCCCGCAGGAGCCGGTAACGCTCGCGGCGCGCCGCATCCTCAAGGCCGGCTCCCGGGTGCAACTCCCGCACATCTGCGGCAATCGCCAGCGTGACCGTCTCGCACCCGAGCCCTGCTCCGAGCGCCGCAGCTCGCCGCGCATCTGCCCCCGATGTTTGCCGCAGCCCGTGGTCGATGTGCGCCAGCACCAACCGCACGCCGAGCACCGCCCGCACGTGGGTAAGGGCAGCGGCCAGCGCCAGCGAATCAGGTCCACTTGAGAACGCCACCAGCACGCATGAGGAGGCATCGAGGCCGATGGCCCGCGAACGCGCCAGAAGGCGCTGTTCAAAGCCTGCTACCGCGCCACTCCCGGCGGCGCTCACGGCATGTGCTTGCGAGTTTTCATGCTGTGGGGTGGAAGGTGAAGTCACGGGAGGTTTGGTGCCGACGGGTGGAATCGAACCACCGGCCAAAGGCTTATGAGTCCTTTGCTCTGCCGCTGAGCTACGTCGGCTTGGCGGTTGCCAAAGATACCCGAGGGCCGCGCCTATCGTCAATTTCCGCCGCGCCGCGGGCCGCCGCCGGGGGCAGTGCTAGACTCAGGCGGCCCCGGCTGCGCGGGCGTCACCCACTCTGGAGCACACCCCCCACCGTGGAAATCACCGACTCCTTCTCGCCCGTTGCCGACGAATTGCTGACCGGCCTCAACGCTGAACAGCGCGCTGCCGTCTTGGCCATCCACGGCCCCGTGCTGGTGGTGGCCGGGCCGGGCTCCGGCAAGACCCGCGTTCTCACCCATCGCATCGCCTACCTGATGGAAGCCGCGCAGGTCCCGGCCGAGCGCATCCTCGCGGTCACCTTCACCAACAAGGCCGCCCGAGAAATGCGCACCCGCATCGAGGCGCTGCGTCAGGGCCGCCCGGTCGATGGGCTGGTGATGGGCACGTTCCACAGCTTCGGCGCGCGGCTCCTCCGGGAAAACCACGGCGTGGTGGCGGACCGTATCCATATTCTGCCGAACTTCACCATCTACGATAGCGCCGATCAGGCCGATATCATGAAATCGGCGTTGAATTCGCTGGGCATCGACCCCAAGACGTACCAGCCGCGCCGGGTGCTCAGCCGCATCTCCGCCGCCAAGAGCCAGCTGATTCTGCCCGAAGAGGCGCGCAACACCGCTGAAACCCACGACGAGGAAGTGATCGCCCGCGCCTACGGCGAGTACGAGCGCCTGCTGCGCCGCGCCAACGCGCTGGACTTCGACGACCTGCTGGCCCAACCCATCTACCTCTTCGAGGCCGCGCCGCATCTGCTGGAGCGGTATCAAGAGCGCTTCCAGCACATCCTCGTCGATGAGTATCAGGACACGAACCGGGTGCAGTACGTCCTCGTCTCGGCGCTGGCCGAGCGCTGGCGCAACCTATTCGTCGTTGGCGACCCCGACCAGTCAATCTACGGCTGGCGGCAAGCCGACATCCGCAATATCCTCGATTTCGAGAAGGATTACCCGGACGCGCAGCAGATCCACCTCGAAACCAATTACCGCTCCACCGCCCGCATCGTAGAGGCCGCTGACCGCGTCATCCGTGAGAACGAAAACCGCATCGACCGCCGCCTGCGCACCGACAACCCCGACGGCGAGGCCATCGTCCTCCGCGAGCTGAGCGATCAGGGCCATGAAGCCAATTTCGTCGCCGATGAGATCCGCCGCCTCGGCGAGTTTCAGGGCATTCCGTACAACGACATCGCCATCATGTACCGCACCACCGCTCAGAGCCGAGCGCTGGAGGAATCGCTGCGCTTTCGCGGCGTCCCCTATCAGGTCATCGGCGGGGTCCGCTTCTACGAGCGCAAGGAGGTGAAGGACGTCCTCGCCGCCCTCCGCCTGCTGCACAACCCGGCGGACACCGTGGCGCTGGAACGCGTGGTCGGCAACATGCCGATGGGCAAGGGCCTCGGGCCGCGCGCGCTGGAATCGATCCGGGAATGGGCCGCCGCTGAGCGCCGCCCGATGCTGGATGGATTCCTCGCCGTCGCCGGGCGCGGTGACGCCCAAACCGCGCCGCAGTTGAGCGGGACCGGTCAGGCCGCCGCCCGCAAGGTCGGCGGGGTGCTCGCGGACCTGCGCGCCATGGTCGACGACTCCTCGCTCACCGTCCTCTTCGACGCCCTGCTCGATCGCTCCGGCTACGCCAACTCCTTCGACCGCACCGAGGAGGAAGACCTCGAGCGCTGGGCGAACGTGCTCGAACTACGCTCGGAGCTGGACCGGCTGGGCGAAGAACCAGCAGTCAGAACCCTGCCACAGTATCTGGAACGCGTGGCGCTGGTCGCCGATGTCGATGGACTGGTGGAGGACGAGCGGGGCAAGGTCACGCTGATCACCCTCCACTCCGCCAAGGGGCTGGAGTACCCCGTGGTGTTCCTCACCGGGGTCGAAGAGGGTCTGCTCCCGATCAGCCGCGCGGTCGAAAACGAGATGTACAAGCCCGAGGAGCTGGAAGAAGAGCGCCGCCTATTCTACGTGGGCATGACCCGCGCCGAGAAGCAGCTCTACCTCACCCACGCCAGCCAGCGCGCGACCTACGGCCGGGTTGGGTACGCCGTACAATCGCGCTTCGTCGCCGCCATTCCAGGCAACCTGCTCCGCACCCTCAGCGCCCGCTCCGGCGACCGCAGCAGCGGGCGGGCCAGCCTGCGTGACCGGGCGCGTGGTGAAACCAGCGGCGCCACCGCCGTGTTCGGCGCCGGCAAGGCGCCGGCCCCACCCCCACCGCCGCGCGTCATCTACGTCACCGGTCAGAAGGTCTTTCACCCAAAGTTCGGCGAGGGCCTCATCACCGGCGTCACCGAGCGCAGCAACGATCAGGAGGTGGCGGTCGAGTTCATCCGCCACGGGCCAAAGCGCCTGCTGGCCAGCCTCGCCGCCATGGAGATCGTGGGCTGAGTTCACCCGCGCCTGTCCCGCTGGCGCGCTACACTCTCTGCATCCCGCTGATATCTGCTGAACACACGCCCGGAGGCGAACGTCCATGGCGCGGGATGCCGTAGCGGAAGTCCGCGAGCGCACCGAAATTGTCGAGCTGGTCTCGCAATACGTGCAATTGAAGAAGACAGGTCGCTCGTACAAGGGCCTCTGCCCATTCCATCAGGAAAAGACGCCCTCGTTCATCGTCTTTCCCGATTCCGGCAACTTCCACTGCTTTGGATGCGGCAAGGGCGGCGACGCTTTCTCGTTTTACATGGGCGTGGAGCACGTCGAGTTCCGCGAGGCGCTCGTGGAACTGGCGAAGCGCGCCGGGGTCGAGCTCTCCACCGTCCCCACCGTCGCGCCAGAGGTCGATGCACACCGCAACCAGCTGATCGAGATCAACGAGGTCGCCGCCGAGTATTACCGCAACGTCTTGCGAAACACCCACGCTGGCGAACCGGGCCGCGAGGTGCTGGAGAAGCGCGGCATTAACCCCGAAATCGCGGAGCAGTTCGCCCTCGGCTTCGCGCCGGATGGCGACGCCCTCCTCCGCTACTTGCAGCAGCGCGGCATCGAGACGGACATGGCGATCGAGGCCGGCGTGCTGCACCGCCGCGATGACGGCCGCGTGCGCGACCGCTTCTGGAATCGCCTGCTCTTCCCCATCCGCACGCGCGAGGGGCGGACGGTTGGCTTCGGCGGCCGGGCGCTCGGCGACCACCAGCCGAAGTACCTCAACTCCGGGCAGTCCTCGATCTTTGACAAAAGCACGCTGCTGTTCGGGCTGGATCTGGCTGAGCCCGAAATCCGCAAGAGCGATCAGGTCGTGGTCGTCGAGGGCTACATGGACGCCCTGACCGCGCACCAGTTCGGTTACACGAACGTCGTGGCCTGCATGGGCACCGCCATCACCGAGCAGCAGGTGGGCCTCGTCAAGCGCCTCAGCCGCAACATCGTGCTCGCCCTTGATGCCGACGCCGCCGGCCAGAATGCCATGATGCGCTCGCTGGAAATGCTGCCGAATGCGCTCGACCACGAGCTGACACCAAGCAGCGTGGCGCCGGGCCAGCGTCCGGGCGCGGACGCCATGATCCTCTGGCAGAAGCGCTTCAAGACGAAGATTCGCATCGTCCAGCTACCCGAAGGCAAAGACCCGGACGAGCTGATCCGCCGCGATCCCGCCTCGTGGCCGGGCGTCGTCGCCAGCGCGATGCCCTTCCTCGATTTCTACGTGGAAGCCTCGCTGGCGAACGTGGATCTCGACGACGCGAACGCCAAGTCCGCCGCCGTCCGCAAACTGGCGCCGCTTCTGGAAGCCGCAGCCGAGGACAAGGTGGCGTACGGCCACTACGTCACGCTCATCGCCCGCAAGCTGCAGGCGCACGAGCACCTCGTCGCCAGCGCCCTCCGCAGCGCCTCGGTGCGATCGTCCACGGCGCGCGCCGGCCGTTACGAGACCCCCACCCTCGCCGCTGCGCACGCCTCGCAGGAGAACCACCTACTGGCGCTGCTGCTCAAGCACCGCAGTCACACCGCCAGCGTCCTGCCGCTGGTCTCGGAGAACGAGTTGACCGATGCCCGCAACCGGGAACTGCTGCGACTGCTGCAGGACGCAACCGTCCCGCTGGAGATCGCGCCGGAATCGATCATCGCGGGACTGGACGACATGGTGGCGGACCACGCCGAGGCGTTGCTCGCCTCGCTGGCGAACTCCCCCGCCCAGTTTCCCGCCGAAATCGAACGCGACGCGAAGCGGGCGCTAATCCGCATTGGCCGCGAGCGCTTCGATTCGCTCATGCGCCAATTGCAGCGCAGCATCGCCGAAGCCGAGCACACCGAAGACGTGGAGAGCTTGAGCGCCCTCATCGGCCAACTCTCCGTGCTTTCCGCCCAGCACCGCGCCTTCTACCCGGAGAAAAGCCCCTACTTCCGCGACACCCGCGACAAGGACCGCCACGCCGGCTGATCAGCCAACCGCCGTGGGGTCACCAACTCAAAAAACGGGTTGGAAGGTGATCGCGGTGTGCGCTCACCTTCCCGGACGTCATCCCGACGACGAAGGGAACTCGTCCCTCGTGCATTGACAAGCAGCAACTACCCCATCGGCGAAGTCACCCAAGTCAGAAAACGACTTGAAGTCGCAATCCCGCCGGTCCTACTGCCACGCGGCAAGCACCGCCTCCACGAGCGCGTCGTCGTCCTCTGGCAACACGGTGCGCATATCGAGCAGCACCCGTCCGGTATCGATCCGGCCAAACACGCCTTGCGGCGCCTGTCCGGTGCGTAACCGCCGCGCGAGGTCGTCGGCGGTGTCCCCTGCCGTAGGAGTCAGCGCGATCCCCCAGCTCGGCAGCGTCGCGCCCGGCACGGAGCCGCCGCCCACAGTCGCCGTCGTCGATGCCACATCGCAGGCTACGCGCTCCTGCTGCAGGCGCTCAACAACGATCATCGCCCGGTCTCTCAGCGCGCTTGCGGGCGCCGCGATCATCCGCCACACCGGAATGCGGTCCGCGGCCTCTCCACGCGCGTAGTGGCGCAAGGTTTGAGCGACCCCCGCCAGCGTGGTCTTGTCCGCGCGCACCGCCCTCGCCAGCGGGTGCGCCCCAACCCGCTGCACCAGCTCGGCCCGCCCCGCGATAATGCCCGCCTGCGGCCCACCGAGCAACTTGTCGCCGCTCGCCATCACCAGATCAGCCCCCGCCGCCAAAGCCGCGCCAAACGTCGGTTCCGGCGTCAGGCCGAAGCGCTCAGTCTCTAGGAGCGCGCCACTTCCGAGGTCTTCGAGCAGCAGCACGCCAAGTTCGCTGGCGGACCTCCGGAGTTCCGCTGTCGTGGGCACGTGCGTGAACCCAGCAATCTGGAAGTTGCTGGGATGCACCTTCAGCCACGCCGCCGTAGTCGCCGACGACGCCGCGACGTAGTCGCGCACGTACGTGCGATTGGTGGTCCCCACCTCCACCAGCCGCGCCCCGGACTGCTGAAGCACCTCCGGAATTCGGAAGCCGCCGCCGATCTCGATAGCCTCACCGCGTGACACAACCACCTCGCGACCAGTCGTCAGCGCAGCCAGCGTCAGCAGCACCGCCGCAGCGCAGTTATTCACCACCAGCGCCGCCTCCGCGCCACAGAGCGCGCGCAACAACGCGCTGATC
>JASGGF010000201.1:0-9296 GCA_047605145.1 Thermomicrobiales bacterium
TCCACCGTCAGCAGGGGCTTGCCCTCGCTAACCGTTTCACCCTCCTGATGCGACCAGCCGGTGATGGTGCCTGTGGTCATGGTCAGGCCCCATTTCGGCATGGTGACGATGGTTGGCATCCTGGCGCTCCTGCGTTTGTGCGGGACTAGACGATTTCGCGCACCGCGTCGGCGATGCGTTCCGGGCTGGGGACGTAAAACGCCTCCATCGGCGGGCTGAACGGCACCGGCGTGTGCGGCGCGGTCACCATCTTGATCGGGGCGTCGAGCGTGTCGAAGCCGCGGTCGGCGACCATCGCGGCGATGTCGGCCGCCGTGCTACAGCGCGGGTTGTCCTCATCGACAATCACCAGCCGGTGCGTCTTGGCGACCGATTCAAGGATCGTGTCCGCGTCCAGCGGCGAGATGGTGCGCGGGTCGATGACTTCGACCTCGATGCCCTCGGCCGCGAGCTGCTCGGCGGCGGCAAGCGACTGCTGCACCATTCGGGACAGCGCGACGATGGTGACATCTTCTCCGCTGCGCTTGATGTCGGCGACGCCCAGCGGGATACCCTCGTTGCCCTCGGGCACCTCGCCCTTGGTGCCGTAGAGCACTTTGTTCTCGAAGAACATCACCAGATCGTCATCCCGGATGGCGCTGAGCAGGAGACCCTTGGCGTCCGCTGGGGTGGATGGGATGACGCACTTGATGCCCGGCATGTGGGCGAAGACGGAGTAGTGGCAGCCGGAGTGCTGACCGGCCGCGCTAACCCCCGCCCCGATCTGGGTGCGGATGGTGACCGGGCAGGTGGCCTTGCCGCCGAACATGTAGCGCAGCTTGGCGCCCTGATCGAAGATCTGGTCCATGCAGCAGCCGAAGAAGTCGACGAACATCAGCTCAGCGACCGGGCGGAGGCCGGTAGCCGCCGCGCCGACCGCCGCGCCGATGAACCCGGCCTCGGTGATCGGGGTGTCCAGCACGCGGTTGCGGCCGAACTCCTGGACGAGACCCTTGGTCACGCCCATCGGGCCGCCCCAGGCGTCCTCGTTGATGAGGTGATCGACGGCGGCGCCGCCGGCGATGTCTTCGCCCATCAGGATGACGGTCGGGTCTTCGCGCATGGCGATGCGCAGCGCGTCGTTGATGGCCTGCTGGTAGGTCATCGTGCGGGTTGCTGTTTCGACAACCATGAATGGCTCCTCAGGTGGCGTCGTTGCCGTTGGCCGGGACTAGTAGCTCACGTAGACGTCGGTCAGGGCCTCTTCCGGCGCCGGGAAGGGCGCGGCCTTGGCATCGGCCCACGAGGTGTCGAGCAGTTCCTGCACGCGGGTGTCAATGGCGTCGAGTTCCTCAGAGGACGCGATGCCGCGCTCCACCAGCGCGTTGCGCAGGGCGGTGATGGGGTCGCGCTGCTTGAACAGCTCCAGCTCATCCGACGAGCGGTACGTCACCTGATCGCCCTGGAAGTGGCCGTAGTAGCGATAGGTCTTGGCCTCGATCAGGGTCGGGCCATCGCCGCGCCGGGCGCGGGCGATTGCCTCTTGCGCGGCCTCATAGACCGCGAAGACGTCGAAGCCGTCAACGACGATGCCTGGAATCTCGTAGGAGCCAGCGCGGTTGGCGATGTCGCTGGTCGAGCAGTGGTAGTGGAACGGGGTGGCTTCGGCGTAGCCGTTGTTCTCGCAGACGAAGAGCACCGGCAGATCCCAGATCGCCGCCAGATTCAACGACTCGTGGAAAGTGCCCTGGTTCGAGGCGCCATCGCCGAAGAAGCAGACCGCCACGCCGCCGGTGCCGAGGGTCTTGGCGGAGAGCGCCGCGCCGCAGGCCAGCGGCAGGCCGCCGCCCACGATGCCGTTCGCGCCCAGCATGCCCTTCTCGACG
Source organism: Thermomicrobiales bacterium (assembly GCA_047605145.1). Lineage (GTDB taxonomy): Bacteria > Chloroflexota > Chloroflexia > Thermomicrobiales > UBA6265 > JACCXM01. Next base: position 1,866 of record JASGGF010000201.1, read on the forward strand.
TCGGCTATGTGCATGGAGCCGCCCTTGCCCTTGCAGACGCCGGTCGATTTGCCCATCAGTTCGGCGACCATGCCGGGGATATCGACCCCCTTGGCGATGCAGTGGCCGTGTCCCCGGTGGTTGGAGGTAATGAAGTCGTCGTCCGTCAGCTGCGAGCAGATGCCGACCGCCACGGCCTCCTCGCCGGCGTACAGGTGAACGAAACCGGGGATGAGGCCAGCGGCAAAGTTCTTGCCGGCCATGTCCTCGAAGACCCGGATCTCCACCATGCGTTCGTACATGCCAAGCAGGGCGTCGCGGTCGAGATCGACGCTTCCAGCAACCTCTGCTGCTGCCATGGTGTCCTCCTGCGGGGTGTCCGCATCCTGGCGTGCCTGCCGCGGCGTCATCGCCAGCGGTCACAAGGTTCGGATTGACTTATACGGTAGATGGCAAGCGTGGGCAAGCGGCCCTGTTGTCGCGGCGCGTTCTGGCTCCCGGCTGATTGAGTACCATCCTCTTCCCGAACGCCCCGCCGCAGCGGCGGCGAACCCTTATATGCCAAACCGTGAGCGGCCCGGAAAGCTCCTCCGGGTGGGAGTGCTGCCATGCGTGCGATTGATCGCCGCCGTTTCATGCGCTGCGCCGGAGTGGCGGCTGGGTTGGCGGTGACGGCGGCGCTGCCTTCCTCTCGCCTTGGTCTGTCCGCCCGGGCCGATGAAGGCGCCTTCGATCTCTCCGCCGGCGTGGCAGGGTGCGGACAGGTGGCGCTTATGTTCAACGTGGGATCGGGATACGACCCCGCCTACGGCATTCTCGACACGCTGAGCGCCTACGGCCTGACGCAGTCGATGTTCGTGATGGGGTGGCTGGCAGAGCAGAATCCGGGGCTGGTGCAGGCCATCGGTTCCTACGGCCACCCGGTCGGGACCCACGGTTACGTGCCGCCAGAGCTGACGAGCCGGGGCGACGATGACGTGGCCTGGGATATCCAGTCCGGCGTATACGCCGTAGGCAATGCGCTCGGGTACGCGCCCTCGCCGTGGATGACACCGTACGCCGCCGCCAGCGACTGGCGCGTGCGGGGCATCGCCAACTCGCTGGGGCAGGTGATGGTCGGCTACAGCGTCACGTCCGACGACTGGAGCCCGGACGCCTCGCCGGATTCGGTCTACAGCCGCGTGGTTAGCGGCGCCTTCGACGGCGCGATCATGGAGCTGCACATCGATTCGATGAACAGCACCTGGGCGACCGCGACCGCGCTGCCGTGGATCATCGACGATCTGCAATCGCAGGGGTATCGCTTCACGACGATCCAGCAGATCGCGGCCGGGTGCTGATCCCGCTGCCTACTTGACGGCGCCGAGTGTCAGGCCGCGCACGATGTACTTGCCGACCAGCAGGGCGATCACCAGCGGCGGCAGCATCACGATCAGGCCCTGCGCGGCGATATCCCAGTAGCGAGGCCCCCGCAGCGTCACGTTGCCGGCGATCTGCACCGGTAGCGTCTTCGCCTGGTCAATAGTCAGCGTCAGGGCGAACAGGAACTCGTTCCACGCGAAGACGAACGCGAACAGGAACGCCACCACCAACCCCGGTAGCGCCAGCGGCAGCGCGATGCGGAAGAACGCGCCGTACTGCGACGTGCCATCCACCATCGAGGCCTCCTCGATCTCGATGGGCAGATCCTGGAAGTAGTCGCGCAGCAGCCAGATGACCAGCGGCAGGTTACCGGCGGCAAAGACCACCACCAGGGTGACCACGTTATCCAGCATCCCGATGCGGCCGAAGAGCAGGAAGTAGGGAACCACGAGGGCGATGGGCGGCATCATGCGCTGCGAGACGAACCAGAAGGCGATGTCGTTGTTCTTCCAGCGCCGGTAGCGGAATCGGCTCAAGGCGTAGGCGGCCATGGCGCCGAGCGTGGTGGCAATGAGCGCCGAGAAGAAGGCCGAGACGAAACTGTTGCGGAAGAGCAACATGACATTGCCCATGCCGCTCACGCCATAGCCCTCGCCCTCGCCGAAGATGGCGCGGAAGGGCTGCAGGGTTGGCTGATATTGCAGCCACGGGATAAAGAGCGGCGTCGGCGAGCCGACCGCGCTTTCCGGTTTGACCGAGGTCACGAACATCCAGTAGAGCGGAAAGATCGTGAAGATGGCGAACGCCGCCAGGACGACGTAGGAGATGGCGGTAGCGAGCCGCCCCGATCTCAGGCCCATTTCACGCCTCCTCGATCCGGCGGAACGCGCGCAGGAAGAGCAAGAACACGATGGTCATGATGACCACGATTGCCCAGGAGACCGTGGCCGTGAATCCCATGTTGAAGGGGCGGAAGCCAGCTACGTAGGCGTAGAAACTGAGCATCTCGGTGGCGGTGCCGGGTCCGCCTCCCGTGAGAATGTAAATCGTATCGAAGACCTTAAAGGCATCGATGGCGCGAAGAAGGATGATGGCGACCAGATAGGGGCGCACGAGCGGCAGGGTGATGCTGCGGAGCATCTCCCAACGTGACGCGCCATCGACGGTGGCCGCTTCGTACAGCTCGACGGGTAACGACTCCAGCGCTGCCAGCGCGGAGAGCATGATGAACGGCGTCCACTGCCAGAGATCGACGATCACCAGCGAGAGCAGCGCCGACTGCTGCCCGGCCAGCCAAGCGACGCGGGGCAAGCCCATTTCGTCCAGAAAGTAGTTGATTGGCCCACGGTTGAAGTCGAAGAGCATTTTCCACGTGAACGAGACGGCGATGGGCGGCAGCAGCATGGGCAGCGCGAACGCCACGCGCATCCAGTTCTTGCCCCGCGTCACGTTTTGCAGTGCCAGCGCCACGCTGCTGCCGATTACCAGCTCCAGGCCCGCCGCGATGGCGACGAACGCGAGCGTGCGCGTGAGTGATCCCCAGAAACGCTCATCTGCCATGAGCCGCTGAATGTTGGCCAGCCCGACCCACGTGATCTCCTTTTGCCCGGCGTTCCACGCGCCAAAGACGAGGCGCAGGGAAAAGAGCAGGGGGAAGACCCCAAGGATGAGCAGATAGACCATCGCGGGCAACAGAAAGATGTACTTGGCGTTGGAGCGATAGCTGCTCCGGCCAGAGGTGGACCGTGCGTTCTGGGGCACTGACATGGACCCGGCAGCAGACATGACGCGCTCCTGCGAAGTGCGCACGCGCCCGAAGACCGGACGCGCGCGCGTTGTGGGAGTGGTGATCCCTAGGAGGTCATGCCGAGGTGCGCGCGGTACGCGGCGATCTGGCTGTCGCGGCCGAGCTCATCGGTGATGGCGTTGAACTCGGAGGCGCACTGATCCATCGCGTCCTGCGGCTGCAGTTCGCCGGCGATGGCGCGGTTCGTGTACAGCTCCAGCGTGTCCTGATAGCGGGCGGCGCCCGGGATGCGCGGATCGAAGACCGCGTTCGGGTCGTCGGTTGCCGCGAGGATGTTGTCGATGTACGCCTTGGCTTCCGCCTCTTCCCAGCCTGCGGAGATCCACGGCTCAAGGTTCGTGGAGTGGGACTTGCGCCACGGCTGGTAGCCGGAATCCGCTGAGGCGACATCGATGGCGCTGATGCCAGGGCTGCCGGCGAACTTGATCCACTGCCAGGCCGCGTCGCGGTTCTTCGTCTGGTTCGTGATGTAGTACGACCAGCCGTTGTACGCGTGTGTGGGCGTGCGGTGGACCTCGCCTTCTGGCATGGTCACCCAGGTCTTGTTGACCCAGTCGTAGTACTCGGTCACGCCGGGCGTCTGTGCGAAGCCCAGCTTGTTCTTGACCATGCTCCCTTCAGCTACGGAGGCGGGGCCGGTGTCGCCCCAGTCCAGCGACATGATGGTAGTGCCGTTGACGATGTCGTTGATTACCGTGGTGCGGTCCGAGTCGAGGCCCGGCTTCATGGCGCCGTTGATGGTGTCCACGAACTCGGTCAGGCCGCGCACGTAGCCTTCGGTGTTAATGAGCGGGTTCATGTCCGGGTCGAAGATGTAGATGCCGGGGATGTTGTCGGGCGCCTTATCGGTGGGGAGCACGGAGTAGGGCGCCGTCCACGGGTAGGAGTACCAGTAGGACTGCTGGCCGCGCAGCACGCAGGTGATGAAGCCGTAGCCCGTGCCGGCGTCGCTCCACGCCGCGCCTCCGCCGTTCGGCGAGAAGAACTTGGCGACCTCGGTGAACTCGGGCAGGGTTTGCGGCGGGTTCGGCAGATCCTTGCCGGTGGCGGTTTTGTAGGCCTCCTGCCATTTCGGATCGCTCAGGATGTCCTTGCGGTAGAACATGGTCTGGTTGTCGTTGTCGACGATGTAGGTGAAGGTCTCGCCGGCCCAGCTGTTCTTGCGCTTGATGCCGTCCGGGATGTCGTCCCACGCCAGCAGTTCGTCGTCGATATCGCGGTCGACCAGATCCTGCAACGTGGTGGCGTAGCCAAGGTTGACGAAGTCGGGCATCCACGTGTTGGCGAGCAGGAGGATATCGAAGTCGCCGGAGCCGGTCTGCGCGACCTGCTGGGCGCGAGCGAAAAGGTCCGCGTTCGGCGCCTCGACGGCGATCACCTCGGCGCCGTACTGCTCCTTGAACTCCGGCGCGTGGAACTTGACCGGGCCGGAGATGAACGGGCCGGTCTGCGTGAAGACGCGCAGGGACACGCCGTCGTAGGTGGGCTCGGACTGCGCCGCCACCCCGGGCACCGTAAACTTGCCGCCTCCCAGCGCCAGAATGGTCGCGGCGCCGGCCCCCTTCAGCAGGGAGCGGCGGCTGGTGGCGATGCGTTCGCGCGCCATGTTTCGCTGTTCGATCCAGGTCCAGAACGCCTTGTCACTCGTCACTGAGCGCCTCCGTTCGGGTAGGGCTTACGATGCCCGGGGTGATTGCCTCCCGCCAGTGGGAGAGGGCGACTTAACCATGCTCCGGAAGCTGTGTCAACTACCCCGGTATACTCAGCACAACTGGCGGCCGATGCGTCATGCTGGCGCGCGGATCTTCACCCGAATCAGGACGAGGAGACAGGGATGGCGGACGCGTTTGCAGCCTTGCAGGACGCGATTGTGCAACGGCTCGTCATCGTCGATGCGCAGAAAGATGTCGATCTGAACGCGGCCGCCGAAAGCGACGGCAGCGCCATCGACGCGCAGAAGGCGGCCATCGTGGAGACGGCGGAGGCGCGGGCTGCAGAGCTGGCGGGGTCCTTCCGCGAGGGCGTCGTGCTCGCATACGAGGCGCAGGGTACGGGCCACTCCGAGATCAGCCTCGATGACCGCGTTCCCGAGCAAAATGCCATCGCCGACGCGCTGATCACCTATCTGGTGCGATACGATTTGGCGGAGTCACGCAGCGAGCAAACGGACCCTGACCACTACACCTATTTCGTGTCAGTGAAGTGGGACGCACTTTATCGCTTCGCTGAGTCCGCGAATATCAATCTGCCCGCCGCGCTGGCGGACGCCGCAACGATCCCGGGGGGCTGATGCTCGCGCCGAACCGCACTCGCGCCACCGAAATGGACCCCGCCGGTAAACCGGGCCCGAAATTGCCGCGCACCACCGGTACAGACAATGCTGCCCGGCTGGCCCGGCGGCTGCGCTTCCGCTTCCGCGATCTGGGCCTGCTGCGCACCGCGCTGACGCACCGCTCCATCCTGCACGAGGTGGCGCTGGCGGGCGTGAGCACGGCCAGAACAGCGGCCATGACCAATGAGCGGCTGGAGTTTCTGGGGGACGCGGTGCTGGGCGCCGTGGCGGCGGAGTACCTGTACATCAACGACCCGGACGCCGACGAAGGGCAGCTGACGCGGCGGCGCGTGGCGCTGGTCCGCGCGGAGACGCTGGTGCGCTGGGCGCGCGAAATGGAGCTGGGCTCCTACCTGTACCTCGGCGCGGGGGAGAAACCGAGCACCAGCGCGCGCGACCGGATGCTGGCGGGCGGCTTCGAGGCGGTGATCGGGGCGATTGCGCTGGATCGCGGGTTTGGGGCGGCGCGCAAGTTCGTGATGCAGCTGCTGGAGCGCGACGCGGACATGCTGCTGGCGCAGGCCGAGGGCGCCGCGAACCCGAAGGGACGGCTGCAGGAGTTGTTGCAGGAACGTCACCGGCAGGGCCCGAAGTACCGAACCGTCGCCGCAGACGGCCCCGACCACGCGCGCACCTTTTCCGTGGAAGTCCTGTTTGGCGACAGCGTGCTGGGCACAGGTTCCGGGCTTTCGAAGCGCGAAGCCGAACAGGCGGCGGCGGCGCAGGCGCTGCAGCGGCTGGATGAGATTCCCCTGCCGCCCATTGGCTGACTTCCTTGCCGGGCGTTCCCCTGTCCGGCCTGACCCGCTACGATGACGCGTGCAACGACGCATGCGGCCGCAGGGTGCGCCGCCGGACGAATCCGTGGAACGGGGGCCGCACGTGGCGGGGCACTACGATCAGCTTTCGGTCTTTGCCGGCAACTCCAACATCGAGCTGGCGCAGGAGATCTGCCAGTACATCGGCATCCCGCTGGGTCGCGCCGATGTCTTCAAGTTCTCCAACGACAACACCTTCGTCCGCATCAATGAGAGCGTGCGCGAGAACGATGTCTTCGTGGTGCAGTCATTTTCCGATCCGGTCAACGACTCGATCATGGAAATGTTGATCATGCTGGACACGATCAAGCGCGCCTCCGCTGGCCGCGTCACCGCGGTGATCCCGTACTTTGGTTACGGGCGCACCGACAAGAAGGACCAGCCGCGCGTGCCCATTACGGCCCGGCTGGTGGCCAAGCTGGTCGGCGTTTCTGGCGCCGACCGGGCGCTACTGCTCGATCTGCACGCCGGCCAGATTCAGGGCTTCTTCGACGTGCCGGTGGACGAGATGAGCGCCATGTCGCTGACTGCGACGTACTTCTCCCAGAAGCGCCTTGAGAACCCGGTGGTGGTCTCCCCCGACCTCGGCAACACCAAGCGCGCCCGCAATTTCGCCGAGACATTGAACGCGCCGCTGGCGATCATCGAGAAGCGGCGCATGGGCAACGCCGACCGCACGGAGGTGCTGAACCTGATCGGCTCGGTGGAAGGGCATCAGGCCGTGCTGGTCGATGACGAGATCGACACCGCCGGTTCGATCACGCAGGCGGCGCAGGTCTGCCTCGATGCCGGGGCGTCCGAGGTGTACGCCTCCGCAATCCACGCGGTGCTCTCTGGGCCGGCTATCGACCGCTTTCAGGCGAGCCCGATCAAGGAAGTTGTCGTCACCAACAGCATCGGCGTGCCAGCCAACAAGCGCATCCCGAAGATGACGGTGCTCTCGGTGGCGCCGCTGCTGGGCGAGACGATCCAGCGCATCCACACGGGGGCGAGTGTTTCGGCAACGTATCGGACGCACGATTCGCTGGTGGTGCACTGAGGGGGAGTAACCCTGCTCTGCCGAGAAGCCCTCACCCCCAACCCCTCTCCCAATGCGCGGCTGACTGGGGTAGGTATTGGGAAACAGGCTGGGC
>JASGGF010000202.1:0-9290 GCA_047605145.1 Thermomicrobiales bacterium
CGGCGCCGAGCGCCCCGAGGAGCGCCCGGCGGCCGGCGCGCCGGGCGCAGACGACGGAGATGTCGTCAAAGGTGTGGGCTTCCATGGACATCCTCAGGGCCGCGCCGTCTGGCAGTGGCCGCGAAAACTGGCGCGGAGACCGGTTGTCAACAGGCCTTGAGTATGCCGAGGGAACGGGCGGTTCTGACAGGGAGGGGATTTCAGATAGCGAGTGCGCCCTGCCGATGTTCGCCGGCAGATGCGCCGTGCGCCGGGCTCCGGAACCGCCGATTTCAGATAGCGAACCGGGACGTTGTCTCCGGGTCTGGAGGGCGCCAGAATGCGCCAATACTCGCGGATTCGGGCCGGAGAGCGCCACGTGAGCCGGACGCGCAGTCATCCTCTTGCTACGCAGGACCGGTTGCTGACGGTGGGGCGCGCCATTGCGCTGCTCGATGCGCTGGCCCAGCATCCCGACGGGCAAACGGCCAAGGGGCTAGCGGCCTCGCTGGGCATTTCGCTGCCGACCACGTACCACCTGCTGAACTCGTTACGCGCGGGCGGCCTCGTGGCGCGTGATTCGCAGACGCAACTCTTTGCGCTAGGCCCCCGGTTGCCGCACCTGAGCCAGCGCTATCTGGACCGGGGCCGCCCGGACCCGGCCACCCTGCCGTTCATGCAGGCGTTGGCGGAGATCACGGGCGAGGTGGTGAATCTGGTCCGCCTGATTGGCGATGACGCCGTTTCCGTCGCCATTCACGCCGGGCCGAACTGCTCCGCGCCGGAGCCCGGCTACGTCGGGTTCGCTATGCCGGCGCACCTGAGCGCCGCCGGGCAGATGTTGCTGGCGTGGCAGCCGCCGGAGTTTCTGCGCGCCTACGCGCAGGGGCCATACGGGCATCTGCCGCCGGCGGTGACGCCCGGGTTCGTGGCGGAGTTACGCGCGGCGCGAGAGCGGGGATACGTGCTGGACGCCGGGGCCAGCCACCCGCTGATCTGGTGTCTGGCCGCGCCGGTGGTGCGCGGCGGGCAGGCCACCGAGGCGCTGGCGGTCATCACCACCGCCAGCCACTGGGCGGCGCATGGGCCGGCGCTCACGGCGACCACCACAGCGCTGACCCGCGCCGCCGGGGAGACGGCGCCGCCGGCAGCCTCCACGACGCTACTGCCCCGCGCCACCGTCACCGCCGCCGCCGTGGCCGCGTTCGGGCTGCCGGAGTAGCCGCCGGGCGCAACAACGTGCGCCCGGCGGCGCGGTCTAGGCGGACACGGGCAGGAAGCAACCGTCCTCACTGGGGGCCATGAGCGCGCACTCGTTGCAGAATTCCATCTCGAAGGCTCCCGGCCCCAGCTTCGCCTCACAATCCGCCTGATCACCTCGCTCTACACACCCGCCGGTGACGCACAGCGCCCGGTTGTCCTCGTTCACCACGCAGAAGGCGTCCGGCGTGGTGGAGGTGGGGCAAGGGGTCTTGACGGAGGTTTGGCAGAAGTCCTGCGGCGCCGTGCAGCCGTACGACCCTTCGGCAATGCAGGCCGTGCCGTTGCATCGCCCGCCCTTGCCGCACGCCTTGCCCGCCAGCGCCACGGTGCACGTCTGCCCGGAGCAGACCTGACAGGTCCCGCACTCGGCGTTGGTGCAGCAGGCTCCTGCTGGCAAACACCGGCGGCCGCACTTCACTTTCGGCGCGCGACATTTCTTCTTGCGCCGCTTCTTCGCGCCACTCTCCCGCAAGCCCAGTGTCCCCGCGAGGACTGCGAGCGATCCGCCAATGACCGTACGCCGCGATTCCGTGAGCACCCGGAGCCTGGCGTCGAATCGTGAACCGTCCTTGGGTGACTTCCTTTCGACAGGAGCAGCGACCGTTTGTCAGGTTCTCGCGATACGGCGGTCCCTCCGGCCACGCAGGGACGCTCGCCTCAGGTAGCAGCGCGCCCCTACTGCGTCACCGGAATGACACATGCCGCCCAGCCCGGTGGTGGCGACAGCAAGGTGCAGGATGCGCAGGGCACGCGTTTCGCGCCGGGGCCAAGCTCCTGCTCGCAATCGGCGTCTGTCTCGACAATGAAGCAGTCTCCTGTCCCACACACGACGTTGCCGCCGCCCTCGAAGCAGCGGGCATTCGGCGTTGTGGATGTGGGACAAGGGACGTTCTCCCCGGCGCAGAAGTCATCGTTGGTGGTGCACCCAAACGTGCCTTCGCCGATGCAGGCCGTGCCGTTGCAGCGGCCCCCGACGCCGCACGCCGAGCCCGCCGGCGCCACGACGCAGGCGTTGCCGGAGCAGGTCTGGCACGTCCCGCACTCGGCGTTCGTGCAACAGGCGCCGGCGGGCAAGCATTGCTTGCCGCACTTCACTTTCGGCGTCTTGCATTTCTTCTTGCGCCGCTTCTTCCTCGCGCCGGCCTCGCGCAGGCTGAGCGCGCCCGCGAGCGCCGCCAGCGAGCCCCCCACGAGCGCGCGCCGGGATTCTGTGACGCGCTTCGCCATGGCATCGAACTGCGAACCGTCCACGCGTGGCTCCTTTCCGCGGCGGTCTGGCGCCGGAGTGCGTTACGCCGTGACGGGCCGGAAGCAGGGGTCGTTCGGGCCGGGGCTGTTCAGCGAACAGGTCGAGCAGAAGTCAGGCCGCACCGCGCCCGGGCCAAAGGCGGCGTCGCAGGCTTGCTGCGTCGGCTCCTGAATGCAGCCGCCCACGGCGCAGGTTGGCTTGCCGTTCAACGTGACGCAAAAGGCTCCGGCGATCTTCGATTGCGGGCAGGCCGTCTTCGGCGATTCCCCGCTGCAGAAGTCCTGCGCGTCCGTGCAGCCGAACGACCCCTCGGCAACGCAGCTCGTGCCGTTGCAGCGGCCGCCTACGCCGCAGGGCGAGCCCGCCGGCGCCACGACGCAGGCGTTGCCGGTGCAGACCTGACAGGTCCCGCACTCGGCGGTCGTGCAGCAGGCGCCGGCGGGCAGGCATTGCTTGCCACACTTCACCTTCGGGGCCTTGCACTTCTTCTTGCGCTTCTTCTTCTTCGCTTCGGCGCCGGAGAGGGCCAGCCCGCCGGCGAATGCCGCCAGCGCGCCCCCGAGCACCGTGCGCCGGGCTCCGGCAGCGCGCGTCATGGCGTCGAACAGGTGAGCATCCATCGCAGGCATCCTTCCTCGTCGTCATTCGGTACCTGCTACGCACTCTATTCGCCGGCATGGCGAGGCGAATCAGTAGAAATACGCATTTTTTCGCCGGTGTTCGGGCTGCACGAGATCCTGCCTGCGCCCGGATGACGCGCGCAGTCCCTACCAGTTGCGCATTTTCATCTTCCTGTTAGGATATTCGCGCCACTGGCACTGGTTCTCGTGCGATGCCCTGCGCAAGGAGCGTGTCCATGAAACTGCCCCATCGAGGAATCACCCTGATCGTCGCCGGGATGCTGCTGGCGCCGCCCGCCCTGCTCGCGCCACTGGCGGCCGCGCAGGACGCCACCCCGGCGGCGGAGTGCGCCGCCACCACGCCGGAGCAGAACAAGGAGATCGTGGCCAGGTTCCTCGCCGCCACAGCCAGCGGCAACCCCGAAGACTTCGCCGGGCTGATGGCGGATGACCACCAGTACCACGGCCTGCACGCCAGCACGCCCGATTCGGCGTCCGGCGCCGGCGGCGCGGCGGGCGCGTCGGAATGGCTCGACAAGTGGGACGACGAAATCGACGATCTCAAGGCAGAGATCATCCAGAGCGTGGCCGAGGGCGACACCGTCATGACCATGACGGAGTGGACCGCCACGGACACGGACACCGGCGAAACCGTCTCGTGGCCGGGCGCCGCCACCCACCGCATCGCCTGCGGTCAGATCGCGGAGACGTGGGTGATTGGCGATTCACTGGGCCGCCTGATGGCGATTGGCGTCATCACGCCGGAGGAACTGGCGCAGGTGACCGCCGATGACGACGCGGCGGCGACCCCGGCCCCGTAGGCGGTGGGGGAGGTGACCCGGCGCGGGTTCCTACCGCCGGGCCGCCATGAATCCGTTTTCGGGGGGACGGCGTAGATAGGGACAAGAGCGAGAATTCGGGATCCCCAATCCCCCTCCCACTCGAAAAACCCTTCCCCTTCCCGCATGAGCCCGGCCGCAAGGCCGGGTTCGTGTTTGTGCCGGAGATCACCGTCAATGTCCCGGCGCCTGCCCGCCCGGCGATGAATCCGTTCACCGGGTGGTGGCGTAGATAGGGGTGAGAGCGAAATTTCGGGATCCCCAATCCCCCGCCCTCGCGAAAACCCCTCCCCCTTCCCGCACGTGCCCGGCCATCTGGCCGGGTTCGTGTTTGTTCAGGGCAGCGGCGGCGCTTCCTCCCACGGGCGGCTATCTCCCGGAACCGATGGCCAGCGCACCGTCACGATCAGGGTGTCTTCCTCCGCCTCCCAGAAGTGCGCTACCCCCGGCTCCCACAGCACATAGTCGCCCTCACCAGTGAGCAGCACCTCGCGTCCGGGGAAATGCAGGTGAAAGCGCCCGCGCACGAGGATGGCCAGCGTGTGCGCCTGGGCGTTGTAGCCCCACCCGGCGCGGCGCGTGCCGGCGGGCAGATTGGCCCACTGCACCTCGACATCCCCGGTGATCAGCTCCGGCGCGGCGGCGGGCATGAAGTGCCCCAGCATCCAGCCCCAGTGGCCCTTGCCGGTTTCGGTGGCGTTGCCCGTGGTGACGCCGGGCGTGCGGTGCATGATGCTTCATCCTCCCCGGCGCACACGGTCATGCGCGAAGGTTCACGGTTTGTTGACCCTGCGTACGTTCAGGGCCGATAGGATACCTGTGTGATCTGGCGCACGCCGGATCGCCGCTCTATCAGGTGATTGCTTCGGACTGGGCCGGCGCGCAGGTGCAGGGTTGTTGGCCCGCCCAGTCATTCCCTCCCCTCTTTCCCGCCGGGGGTATCCCACCCCGGCGCCCGGCGGGCGGTGCGCAACCCCGAATGCGCACTGCCCGGTTCCCGGCGCTCCCACCCTCGCGCCCGGAGTTGCGTGGTACGGTCTGGTGGATTCACCGGGCGGTCGGCCCCCGCGCGTGTGCGCCGCGAGCCCCCGGATGCTGGAGGCTTCCATGCGAACCGGTCTCCGCGCGTTGCTGATGGTGGCGCTCTTTTCGGCGTTGTTGCCAATGCTGGGCGCGCGGGCTCAGGATCAGATCACGCTGGAGCCGTACACCAGCATCGATCACGCGTTCACCAGCGTGCGGCCGGCCGGCTGGCAGGAGATCGGACCCGGTTCCTTCAGCCCGGATGCCTCGGGGCAGGTGGTGCTGGCGCAGCAATCGACGCCGATCAGCCCGGACGCCGTGCTGGATTCGCTGCTCACGCAGTTGCTGCTTACCGAACGGCCGGTCAGCACCGGCGAGTACGCCGCCTCCAGCCTGAATTGGACGCTCTATCAGGTCGAGGTCCCCTTCGGCTCGGTCACCTTCGTCGTCGATATGGCGATGACCACCCAAGGCAGCACAACGTTCCTCGTCGTGCTGCAATCGACGCCGGCGGAATCGGCAGCGCTGCGCGAGCAGGTGTTTCTGCCCGCGCTGGATGCCTTCACCCCGATTGCCGCTGCGCCGCCCGCCGATCTCCCGTACACCAGCGAGGATGTGACCTTCACCAGCGGAGACATTACCCTCGCCGGCACGCTGACGCTGCCGCCGGGGGATGGGCCGTTCCCCGGGGTGGCCCTCGTCACGGGCAGCGGCCCGCAGGACCGCGATGAATCGGCCGGCGGGATCGCGATGAAGCCCTTTGCCCTGCTGGCGGATGGCCTCACCCGCGAGGGGATCGCCGTGCTGCGCTACGACGACCGGGGCGCTGGCGAGTCTGGCGGAGACTTCGCCGCGGCGACGCTGGCCGATTTCGCGAACGACGCGGAGGCGGCAGTGACCTACCTGACCACGCGGCCGGAGGTGAACCCGGAGCAGATCGGCCTGCTGGGGCACAGCGAGGGCGGCGTGGTGGCGGCGATCCTCGGCGCGCGGAACCATGATCTGGACTTCATCATCAGCCTCGCCGGGCTGGGTGTGCCCGGCGACGAGGTGTTGCTGCTGCAGAACCGCCGCCTGCTGGAAGCCGAAGGCGCGGACCCCGCCGCCATCGAGACGCAAGTGGCGCTGGTGTCGCAGATGATCGCCGCCCGCGATGATCCGGCGGCGGTGGAGGCGATCGCCTACGCGGCGGCGCTCACGCAGTTACAGGCTCTGCCCGCAGAGCAGCAGCAGGGGCTGGGTGATCTGGACGCGCTGGCGCGGACGAAAGCGCGCCAGCAGGCGGTGCAGTTCACCTCGGCATCGTTCCGGGCGCTTCTCGATTACGACCCCGCCCCCGACTGGGCGAAGACCACCGCGCCAGTGCTGGCGATCTTCGGCGGCAAGGATCGGCAGGTGGACGCCGCCCAGAACGCCGCGCCCCTGCTGTCGGCCCTGACGACCGGCGGCAACATGAACGTGACAGTGGTGATTCTGCCGGACGCGAACCACCTCTTTCAGGCGGCGGGCACGGGTGGCTTCAGCGAGTACACCACCCTGCCGCCCGAGTTCACCCCGGACCTGATCCCGGTCATCACGGACTGGATCGCTCGCCAGACCACGCTCACCCCGGCTGCGGCCACTCCAGTGGCGGGTACGCCGGTGGCGGGCGGGTAGCAGGAAGAGGCGAGCAGCCATCACGCTGACTCGATTAGTCGCTCTCCTGCGCGAAGCGCGCCAGCGGATAATACAGGTGGAGTGGTTCATCCCGGAATCGATCAAAGCCGAGATGCGCATAGAAGGTGGCGGCGCGTTCATCTATAGCGTGGACCACGACGACTGCGACGCCCAGTTGCGAACGCACCTGCACGACACGCTCAAGCGCCGCGTAGACCAAAGCACTGCCCAGACCGCGCCTCTGCAGCGATTGATCAATCGCCAGTCGTCCAATGAGCACCGCAGGCACGGGATCATAGCCACCGAGAAATCGATCCCGGTCGCGCCGGCGCGCCTGCCGTCGTTCGAGCGCAAAGCTGCTCACGGTGAAGTAGCCAAGAATAGGCGGCGGGGTCGTGTCCCCCGCTGCAAGGGTCCAGACATACGCGGCGGCTGTCCCCTGCGTGAGGTCCCGGTGGATGGTCTCCCGGATATAGGCATCAAGCGCGGCGTTGCCGCAGGCGAAAGACGACGCGTCATGTCGCGCCGGGTCCATCAGGACGAGTGCGAGGTTGGGCAGCGGTTCACGGGCGCCGGGGACCGGAGCATGGGTCATCCACGAGCCTGTGTACGCTGGAATGTGGCCATTCCGCGCCGCATCGCGTCGTTCATCTCGCCGGGGTTCTCTAGCGCCTGCAGGAGCGCATCCATGTCGCGCTCCGAAAGCTCAAGCACACGTTGCTCCCGAAAGAGCACCGTGGCGCGCTCGGCGATTGCCTGCGTGATGAAGTCGGTTTTGCTCTGTCCGGTCAGCGCTATTGCCCGTTCCAGTTGATCTGCCTGCTGCCGTGTCAGGCGCAATGCCACGCGCGTCGATTTTCCGTCTTCATTTGGCTCCGGACTGTATTCTGCAGCGACCATACCTTGCCTCCATTCTCTCCATCTCTATTGTCTTGAAGGATTGTACGCCGAATAGGCGTACAGATTTGATGCGTACTGTGCTCCACTACCCCTCGTACACCACCCGCCCGTCCACCACCGTCATCGCCACCCCCAGCGTGGGCAGATCTTCCGGGGCGATGGCGCGGGGATCGCCGGAGAGCACGACGAGGTCGGCGAGCTTGCCGGGGGTGAGCGTGCCCTTGGCTCGCTCCTCGAAGGAACCGTAGGCGCCGTTGCGGGTGAACATGCGCAGCGCCTCCTCGATGGTCACGCCCTGATCCGGCCCCATGCGCTGGCCGGTAGCGGTGAGCCGCGTCACCGCCGAGCGCAGGTTCACCAGTACGTTGCAATCCACCACCGGCACGTCGGACGAGCCGATGGCGAGAATGCCCCGGTCGTGCCACGTGCGGCCGGGGTAGGAGAGGGCCAGTTGCTCCGGCGTGAAGTTGCGGATGTAGCTGTCGCCCAGTTCGTAGATGAAGTTCGGTTGCGGCACGGCGATAACGCCCAGCGCCGCCATGCGGTCGATGATCTGCGGCGTACACATGCCGCAGTGCTCGATGCGGAAGCGGTGATCCGACTTCGGGGCGCGGGTGAGGGCGGCCTCGTAGGCGTCGAGGATCATGGTGATGGCGCGGTCGCCGATGGCGTGCGCGGCCAGCTGGAACCCGGCGTCGTGGGCGCGCCCGAAGCCGTCGTTCAGCTCCTCCTGCGTGTAGATGGTGATGCCCCGGTTGCCCGGATCGTTCCAGTATTCGTCGAACATGGCGGCGGTGCGCCCCCCGCCGGAGCCATCCTGAAAGAACTTGGCCGGGCCGATGCGCAGCCAGTCGTTGCCGTAGCCAGTGCGCATGCCCAGCCGCGCCAGCGCATCGAGGGTGTCATCGATCAGCATCATGGTGAAGACGCGCACCGGCAGCTCGCCCTCCGCCACCAGTTCCTCGTAGGCGGCGAACTCGTCCGAGGTGCGGATGCTCGCTTCGCCCACGCTGGTGATGCCGTAGGCGTGGAAGCGCTCCCCGGCGGCCCGCAGGGCGTCCTTCATGCCGGCGCGAGTGACGCGCGGAATGTGGCGGCTGACCAGCGACATCGCCGTTTCCGCCAGCAGCCCGGTCGGTTCGCCGTGCTCGTCGCGCGCGATCTCGCCACCCTGCGGGTCCGGCGTGTCCCGCGTCACGCCCGCCAGCGCCAGCGCCGCGCTGTTCGCCACCCCGAGGTGGCCGCACGTGCGCACTAGCCACGCGGGACGCCCGCCGGTGACCTCGTCCAGCTCGTAGCGGTTGGGGTGGCGCAGCACATCGAGGCGGGTGTCGTCGTAGCCGCGCGCCAGCAGCCACGAGCCCCGCGAGCCCTCGGGCTGGGCGGCGGCGGCGCGGAACGCCGCTTGCAACCCGGCGAGCGTTGGCTGGGCGGCGGGAGTGGCGTTGATCTGGCTGAGGCCAATGCCGTAGTAGATGGGGTGGGTGTGGTTGTCATTGAAGCCGGGCAGCAGCGTTTGCCCGCCGAGATCGACGACGCGGGTGTCCGGCCCGGCCACCGCGCGCAGCTCGGCGCTGCTCCCCACGCGGTCGATGCGGTTGCCGCGCACGGCGAGGGCTTCGGCGGTGGGTTGGGCATCGTCCATGGTCAGGACAGTGCCGTTCAGGAACAGCAGATCAGGCGTGGCGGACATGGTGAAGGGCATCCTTGCGATTCATGCGGCTGAACGCCGGGCGGGTGCTGCGGCATCGCCGCAGCACC